>NZ_JBYIVZ010000073.1:0-47024 GCF_057710365.1 Streptomyces sp. bgisy027 | reverse complement strand
GCGGATACCGCCCCAACACGGCGTCGACCTCGGGCGTCAGCGAGGCCGCCAACCGCCACGCGGCCGGACGGCTTTCGTCCCGCAGGGCCTCAACGGCAGCGAGGAGCACACGCCGCCCCTTGCTCCTGGGCACGGTCGCGGCGGCACGCTCGTACAGCCGCGCGCCCTCCTCCAGCACCAGTTCCGTGTCCATCCCGGCGGGGATCTTGATCTCGGCGTGGTGCCGCCAGGTGCTGACGGGGTCGCCCCACGCCTCGACGTGGTACGTCCAGCGGCCCGGCTCGCCGGCCGTGACGTCGGCTCCCCAGCGGTCGGTGCCGGGGGCGAGTTCACGCATCGGGGTCCAGGGGCCGGGGCGGCCGTCCGGGTCGGTCAGTACGGCATTGGCGGCGACGGCGTCGTGTCCCTCCCGGAACACGGTCGCGGAGATCTCGAAGGTCTCGCCGGTGACCGCCTTCGCGGGCCGGCGTCCTTGCTGGACGACCGGGCGGACGTCGAGAACCGGTATGCGCCCGACACCGCTGGTCGCATCGGCCGTGGAGGATCGCTCCGGAGCCGGCGGTCCGGGGTCGGGGGCGGTGGCGCGGGGGACTGGTGGCGCTTCGGTGCGAGGCGTCGGGGGTGTGGACGACTGGTGGTGCATGGCGGGCATGACCGCTCCTGTCCGCGTCAACGTTGGTGGGCGGATGGCTGTGGGGAGGTGGGTCCTGCGTGGTGACTTGGCGCTGTGCGGCCGGGCCGCGTGGGGGTGCACGCCCGGGGGCGCACATGGGGTCGTACCGGAGGAGCCTTCCCACCCTATTCGTGTGGGCAATCCGGCACTTTGTTAACTACTCACGCGTATGTCTACGCACAAGACCGGCCCCGTTCGTGAGGAACGGGGCCGGTGTCCGCACTTCGCCGCGAAGTGACCGCTACGAGCCCGGTACCTGCAGGAGTTTGTTCGGTGAGCCGAGCCCGCGGCCGGAGACCTTGCCGGAAATGGCATGTGCCACCAGCGCTTTGGAGACCTGGGCAGGCGATGCCTTGGGGTGGTCCGCGAGATAGAGCGCGGCCACGCCCGCCACGTGCGGTGATGCCATCGACGTACCGGAGTAGGTGGCCCGGCCGGTGTTGCTCGCGTTGGACGCGGAGGTGATCGACACGCCCGGGGCGAACACGTCCAGAACCGGTCCGGTGTTGGAGAAGCCCGCCCGCGCGTCCTTCTTGTCGGTGGCGCCGACGGTGATGGCCTCGCGCACCGCCGCGGGGGAGTACAGGCCGGCCGGCAGCCCGTCGTTGCCCGCCGCCACCGTGTAGGTGACACCGGCGGCGACGGAGTTGCGTACGGCGGCGTCCAACTGGGCGTTGCGCTTGCCGCCGAGGCTGACGTTGGCGACCGCCGGCTTCCTCGCGTGCTTGGTCACCCAGTCGATGCCCGCGATGACCTGGGCGGTCGTGCCGCCGCCGGCGTTGTCCAGGACCCGTACGGCCACGACCTTCGCCTTCTTGGCGACTCCGTACTGTTTGCCCGCGACCGTGCCGGCGACATGGGTGCCGTGGCCGTTGCCGTCGCCGGCGCTCCTGTCGTTGCCGACGAAGTCCCAGCCGTGGCTCGCCCGGCCGCTGAAGTCCTTGTGCGAGATGCGGATGCCGGTGTCGATGACGTAGACCGTCACGCCGGCGCCCGCGGACTCGGGCCAGGTGTAGCCCCTGTCCAGCGGAAGACTGGCCTGATCGATACGGTCGAGACCCCAGGACGGCGGGTTCTTCTGCGTGTGCTCCAGGGTCACCCGGGTGTCCTGCACGACCGAGGCGACCCGGGGGTCGGCCGCGAGCCGCCTGGCCTGTCTCTCGTCGGCCCGGACGGCGTAACCGTTGAGGACCGTGCCGTAGGTGTGGCTTATTTCCGCCCCGTACTTTTCGGCGAGGCTCTTTCCGGCCGCCGACGGAGCTCTCGTTGCCCCCTTGAGTGTCACCAGGTAACTGCCGCGGACGGAGCCGGGGTCCCCGGCGCCGAGTATCTGCCCCTCCGGTGCGGCGTGCGCGGGCATGCTGGTGGCCGAAAGCGCGACGACACAGGTCATCGCGGTCAGACCAGCCGCCCGGCGCAGACGCCGCGTGCGCGTCCGTGCCATGGTGTGAGTTCCCCTCCTCAACTCGGCGCACGGCGGCCGGGAATCGCCGGGTGCACCCGGCGAGGCCGGTACGCCACTGCCACCCTCTCGTGAGGTCAGAAGTCGCCACAAGGACGCCTACGGGGGCGGAATCGGCCATATCGGCTATGGGGGATGTGTAAAGGTTGCGCTTGATTTCGGACGGAGATACTCGGTCCGCTTCGCTCGGGAGTCGCAAAAACGCCCTGTGGTTACGAAGCCCCGCATACCGATACCGTCGGTGGCGATGACGGGACCCACACCGCCGTGTGTCCCCTGCCACGTGCTGCCCGAGGTGAACCGTGAAGGCGATCCGTCGATTCACCGTCCGACCTGTCCTCCCCGAACCCCTCCGGCCCCTCAGCGACCTGGCGCGCAATCTGCGCTGGTCCTGGCATGCGGAGACCCGTGAGCTCTTCCAGTCCGTGGACCCCGGGCGCTGGGCCGCCTCGGGCAACGACCCCGTGCGGCTGCTGGGCAGTGTCCCGCCCGCGCGGCTCGCGGAACTGGCTGAGGACAGCCGCTTCCTGCGCCGGCTGGCCTCGGTCGCCGGTGACCTCAACGACTACGTCACCGGTGGACGCTGGTACCAGGACCAGTCCGCCGAACTCCCTGCCGCCGTCGCCTACTTCTCGCCCGAATTCGGCATCACGGCGGCCCTGCCCCAGTACTCCGGAGGCCTCGGCATCCTCGCCGGGGACCACCTCAAGGCGGCCAGCGACCTCGGTGTGCCGCTCATCGGCGTCGGGCTGCTGTACCGGCACGGCTACTTCCGACAGACCCTGTCCCGGGACGGCTGGCAGCAGGAGCACTACCCCGTCCTGGACCCCAACGAGCTGCCGCTGGTGCTCCTGAAGGAACCCGACGGCACTCCCGCCCAGGTCTCGCTCGCCCTGCCCGGCGGCAGGTCGCTGCACGCCCGCGTCTGGCTCGCCCAGGTCGGCCGGGTGCCGCTGCTGATGCTCGACTCCGACGTCGAGGAGAACGACCTCGGCGGACGCGGGGTGACCGACCGGCTCTACGGCGGCGGCAGCGAGCACCGGCTGCTCCAGGAGATGCTGCTGGGCATAGGAGGTGTGCGGGCGGTGCGGGCGTACTGCCGGCTGACCGGACACCCCGAACCCGAGGTCTTCCACACCAACGAGGGACACGCCGGCTTCCTCGGTCTGGAGCGCATCGCCGAACTGGCCACCGCGGGGCTGGACTTCGATCCCGCGCTGGAGGCCGTCCGCGCGGGCACGGTCTTCACCACCCACACCCCCGTCCCGGCCGGCATCGACCGCTTCGACCGTGAGCTGGTCGCCCACCACTTCGGCCCCGGCGCCGAGCTCCCCGGCATCGACGTCGAGCGCATCCTCCAGCTCGGCATGGAGACCTACCCGGGCGGCGAGCCGAACCTGTTCAACATGGCCGTGATGGGCCTGCGCCTGGGCCAGCGGGCCAACGGCGTCTCGCTGCTGCACGGCAACGTCAGCCGCGAGATGTTCTCGGGCCTGTGGCCGGGGTTCGACCCGGACGAGGTGCCGATCACCTCGGTCACCAACGGCGTCCACGCCCCGACCTGGGTGGCCCCCGAGGTCTTCCGCCTCGGCGCCCGCCAGATCGGCGGCCGGCGCACCGAGGACGCGCTGACGGTGGGGGGCTCGGAACGCTGGGACGCGGTCGGGGAGATCCCGGACCAGGACGTCTGGGAACTGCGTCGGGTGCTGCGCGAGCAGCTGGTGACCGAGGTGCGGGAGCGGCTGCGCGCCTCCTGGCGCCAGCGGGGCGCGGGGACGGCCGAGCTGGGCTGGATCGACGGGGTCCTGGACCCCGACGTCCTCACGATCGGATTCGCGCGCCGGGTCCCGTCGTACAAGCGCCTCACCCTCATGCTCCGCGACCGCGACCGGCTGATGGACCTGCTCCTGCACCCCGAGCGGCCGATCCAGATCGTGGTGGCCGGCAAGGCGCACCCCGCGGACGACGGCGGGAAGCGGCTGGTGCAGGAACTCGTGCGGTTCACGGACGACCCGCGGGTGCGCCACCGCATCGTCTTCCTGCCGGACTACGGCATGGCGATGGCCCAGAAGCTCTACCCCGGCTGCGACATCTGGCTGAACAACCCGCTGCGTCCGCTGGAGGCCTGCGGCACCTCCGGGATGAAGGCGGCCCTGAACGGCTGTCTCAACCTGTCCGTCCTGGACGGCTGGTGGGACGAGTGGTTCCAGCCCGACTTCGGCTGGGCGATCCCCACGGCGGACGGCACCGGCACGGATCCGGACCGCCGCGACGACATAGAGGCCGCGGCGCTGTACGACCTGCTGGAACAACGCGTCGCGCCCCGCTTCTACGAGCGCGGGCAGAGCGGCCTGCCCGACCGCTGGATCGAGATGGTCCGCCAGACGCTCACCCTGCTCGGCCCGAAGGTCCTCGCGGGCCGGATGGTCCGCGAGTACGTGGAGCGCCTCTACACGCCCGCCGCGCACGCCCACCGGGCGATGACGGCGGACGCGGCGCGCGAACTCGCCGTCTGGAAGGCGCGGGTGCGCTCCGCCTGGCACGACGTGAGCGTCGACCATGTGGAGACGTCCGTGTCGACGGTGACCGCCACGGCCGAACTCGGCACGACCCTCACCCTCCGCGTCCGCGTCGGCCTCGGCGACCTCGCCCCGGACGACGTGGAGGTCCAGGTGGTCTCGGGCCGCGTCGACCCGGAGGACCACATCGCGGACGCGTCCACGGTGCCGCTGAAGCCGGTGGGCGGCCCCGACATCGAGGGCCGCTGGACCTACGAGGGCCCCCTGTCCCTGGCCCGCACGGGCCCCTACGGCTACACCGTCCGCATCCTCCCGGCCCACCGCCTGCTGGCGTCGAGCGCGGAACTGGGCCTGGTCGCGGTGCCCGCCGAGGACCTGGGGGAGGGGGCGGGGGTTCTGATGCGGTGACGCGGCGGCAGCGCGGGCGCGAGGCTCGCGGGGAGAGGGGTTTGTCAGTACTCCTTGTTCTCGCGCTCGCACAGCTGCCGCAGTACGCTGCCGCACCGCCGCGCATAGGCGTGCTGCAGCCCCCGCGTCGCCGGGCCGCCCGCTCGGGTGTACCACTTGGCCGCGCGGCTGAAGGCGTGGACCGTCAGCCAGACCGTGCCGTCGCCCGTGCGGTCCACGACGAAGGACTCCTCGCCGCACTCGGGGTGGCCGACGAGGGTGCCGTAGGCCCAGCCGGTGCGGCGGTGCTCCTCGACCGTCCACACGACGCGGCAGGGGGCCTTGATGACGCCGGCGAGGGTGACCGTGACGTCGACGTCGGGGGCCGCGCGCTCGGCCGCCGCTTCCATGCCGACGCCCATGGCGCGGTGCATCTCCCAGGTCATGACCGCCTCGGCGGCTCTGCGGAAGACGTCTTCGCCCTCGCCGATGCGGGTGCGCACGTTCATGGGGTGGAAGCCGGGCGGGCAGAAGCCTCTCTCCCGGGTCGCGCCGACGTCGTCGTACGTGAAGGACATGGGTCCCAAGAGTAGGGCGGCACCCGGGGATGCCTTCGTCCCGGGTGCCGCCCCTGCGAGCAACTACAGGTGCGTCAGCTCACGTTGATGGCCGACCAGGCGGCCGCCACCGTCTTGTACTCCGTGCTGGTGGAGCCGTACAGGGCGGATGCCGCGCTCAGCGTCGCCGTGCGGGCGGCCTTGTAGTCGGTGGTCGAGGTCATGTACTCGGTCAGCGCCTTGTACCAGATCGCGGCGGCCTTGGCGCGGCCGATCCCGGTGACCGTCGAGCCGTTGGAGGTCGGGGAGTTGTAGCTCACCCCGTTGATCGTCTTCGCGCCGCTGCCCTCGGACAGGAGGTAGAAGAAGTGGTTCGCGGGGCCCGAGGAGTAGTGCACGTCGATGGAGCCGATGCCCGAGTACCAGGCGTCCTTGGACGCGCCGTCCTTGCTGGGCTTGTCCATGTAGCGCAGCGGGGTGCCGTCGCCGTTGATGTCGATCTCCTCGCCGATGAGGTAGTCACCGACGTCGGAGGCGTTGCCCGCGTAGAACTCGACCGCCGTGCCGAAGATGTCGGAGGTCGCCTCGTTCAGACCGCCCGACTCACCGGAGTAGTTCAGGCCCGCGGTGTTGGAGGTGACGCCGTGGGTCATCTCGTGGCCGGCCACGTCCAGCGAGGTCAGCGGGTTGGTGTTGCCCTCGCCGTCGCCGTACGTCATGCAGAAGCAGCTGTCCGACCAGAACGCGTTGACATAGGCGTTGCCGTAGTGGACGCGGGAGTAGGCGGCCTTGCCGTCGTTCTTGATGCCGCTGCGGCCGAAGGTGTTCTTGTAGAAGTCCCAGGTCTCCTGCGCGCCGTAGGCCGCGTCGACGGCGGCGGTCTGGTCGGTGGAGGAGCTGGAGGCGGTGCCGGTGCCCCAGGTGTCGTCCGCGTCCGTGAACAGCGTGCCGGCCGAGGAACTGGTGCTGCGGGCCTTGTTGTACGTCTTGTGGCCGCCGCGCGTGGTGTCGTAGAGCTGGTACGTCGAGCCCGACTTGGTCGTGCCGAGCGTGACCGTGCCCGAGTACAGGCTCTTGCCGGTGCCGGTCTCGATGCCCTGGTACTCGAAGAGCTTCTTGCCGGTGGCGGCGTCGGTGATGACGTGCAGCTCGTTGGGGGTGCCGTCGTCCTGGAGGCCGCCGACGACGGTCTCGTAGGCCAGGGTCGGCTTGCCGTTCGCAGCCCAGATCACCTTGCGGGGGGCCTTGTCCGCCTCGGTCTTCTCCGAGCCGGCCGACTTGGCGAGCGAGACCGCCTGGCCCTCGGCCCTGGCCGCGGTGATCGCCGGCTTCAGCGAGGCGACCTTGATGGCGGCCTTCGTCGCCTTGGTCACGCCCTTTCTCGCGCCGGACGCCGACTCGTGGACGACCAGGTCGCCGCCGAGGACCGGCAGGCCCGCGTAGGTGCGCTCGTAGCGGGTGTGGACGCTGCCGTCGGCGTCCTTGACGACGTCCTTGACGACCAGCTTCTCCCGGGCGCCGAGTCCTATCTCGTCGGCGGTGTCGGCCGCCTTGGCCTGCTGGTCCTTGATGAGGGTGGTGCGGGCCGCGGGGGCGAGCGCGACCGGTGCGGCGAGCGGGGCGGCCTGGGTGCCGGGGGCCGCTGCGGCCGAACCACCGGTGGTCAGCGCGGTGGTGAGGAGCGCCCCGGCGGCCACGGTGGTGGCGATGGCCAGGGTGGTGCGCTTGCGACGCGCGTAGAGGGGGGTCACACGAGCTCCTTTTGTGGGGGAGGTGCATTGGTGCTGGTGCGGCGGGTGGGGGAAGCGTGGCACCTGGGACGCGTACATGTCAGGAGTGCTCGGTGATGTTGGCCAAGATTTGACTGAACGGTGAACGTTTCAGACATATGAACGGGCGCCGTCCCGGCGGGAGTTGAACCCACCGAGACGGCGCCCTGTCGGAGACCGACCGCGAACCGGCTTACGGGAAGGTGAGCTTCCAGCTGTTGATGTAGCCGGTGTCGATGGCCGCGTTGTCCTGGACCCGCAGTGTCCAGACGCCGTTGGCGACCTCGGAGGAGGCGTTCACCGTGTAGGTGGTGTTGAGGTTGTCCGAGCTGCCGCCCGTGCCGTACCCCTTCAGCGTGTACACCGTGCCGTCGGGGGCGAGCAGATCCACCTTGAGGTCACCGATGTAGGTGTGGACGATGTCCACGGCGACCTGGAGGTTGGACGGCGCGTTGCCGGTCCGCCCGGAGACGGTGATCGACGACGTGACCGCCGCGCCCCGGTCCGGGATCGCCACGTCGGTGGTGTTCTCGAACGACGTACCGCCGCCGCCACCGCCGTCGGACCGGGTGCCCACGTTGACGCCCGCCCAGGCGTCCTGCACGGCCTTGTACTCGGCGCTCGTGGTGCCGTAGAGCTCACCGGTGGCCGCGAGGGTGCCGGTGCGGGCGGCCGCGTAGTTGGTGTTCGAGGTGAACTTGGTGGTCAGCGCGCGGAACCAGATCTTCTCCGCCTTGGCGCGGCCGATGCCGGTGACCGGAAGGCCGTCCGAGGTGGGCGAGTTGTAGGTGACACCGTTGATGGTCTTGGTGCCGCTGCCCTCGGACAGGAGGTAGAAGAAGTGGTTCGCGGGGCCCGAGGAGTAGTGCACGTCGATGGAGCCGATGCCCGAGTACCAGGCGTCCTTGGACGCGCCGTCCTTGCTGGGCTTGTCCATGTAGCGCAGCGGGGTGCCGTCGCCGTTGATGTCGATCTCCTCGCCGATGAGGTAGTCACCGACGTCGGAGGCGTTGCCCGCGTAGAACTCGACGGTCGAGCCGAAGATGTCGGAGGTCGCCTCGTTCAGACCGCCGGACTCGCCGCTGTAGATGAGGCCCGCGGTGTTGGAGGTGACACCGTGGGTCATCTCGTGGCCGGCCACGTCGATGGACGTCAGCGGGTGGGTGTTGCCCGAACCGTCGCCGTACGTCATGCAGAAGCAGCTGTCCGACCAGAACGCGTTGACGTAGTTGTTGCCGTAGTGGACGCGGGAGTAGGCGCCGACGCCGTCACCGCGGATGCCCGAACGCCCGTGCACGTTCTTGTAGTAGTCCCACGTCAGCGCGGCACCGTAGTGCGCGTCGGCGCCCGCGGTCTCCGCGTTGGACGGGTTGCCGTTGCCCCACACGTCGTCGGAGCCCGAGAAGAGCGTGCCCGTGCCGGAGGTGCCGCGGTTGAGGTTGTACGTCTTGTGGTTGCCGCGCGCGCCGTCGGTCAGGTTGTACGT
The DNA here is from genome assembly GCF_057710365.1 of Streptomyces sp. bgisy027. Taxonomy (NCBI): domain Bacteria; kingdom Bacillati; phylum Actinomycetota; class Actinomycetes; order Kitasatosporales; family Streptomycetaceae; genus Streptomyces; species Streptomyces sp. bgisy027. The sequence continues at coordinate 38,171 of NZ_JBYIVZ010000073.1, read as the reverse complement.
CGACCCGGACTGCGTGGTGCCGAGCGTCACGGTGCCGCTGTACATCGTGTTGCCGGTGCCGGTCTCGATGCCCTGGTACTCGTAGAGCTTCGCGCCGGTGGCGGCGTCGGTGACGACGTGCAGTTCGTTCGGGGTGCCGTCCTCCTGGAGGCCGCCGACGACGGTCTCGTAGGCCAGGGTCGGCTTGCCGTTCGCGGCCCAGATCACCTTGCGCGGCGCCTTGTTGACGTCCGGGCTCTTGGCGTCCTCGGCCTTCGCCGCGGCCAGCGCCTGCTTCTCGGCCTTGGCGGCCGGGACGGCGGCGGTCGTGGTCGCGGGCTTGATGGCGGCGCGGGTCGCCTTCACGACGTCCTTGGTCGCGCCGGACTTCGTGGTCTCGACGACCAGGTCGCCGCCGAGGACGGGCAGGCCGTCGTAGGTGCGCTCGTAGCGGGTGTGGACCGTGCCGTTGCCGTCCTTGACGACATCACGGACGACCAGCTTCTCCTTGGCCCCCAGGCCCAGGTCCTCGGCGGTGTCCGCCTTGGTGGCGTTGGCGTCGCGGATCAGCTCGGCGCGCTGGGCGGGGGACAGCTTGACGGCCTCGGCGCCCGGTATGACCTTGCCCGCGGCCGACGGTGCCTTCTCCGGGGCTGCGGTGGCGGCGCCCGCCTGGACGGCCGCGGCGATCAGGGCCGAGACGCCGACGAGGGCGACGGCGGCGGCCCGGCGGTGGGGGGTGTGGGGGGTGCGTCTGTGGGAGGAACTGTCTCTCAACACTGACTCCTTCTGCGCGGCCGCGGATCACGCGGCCAGGGGAGACCGGCCGGCGGGTGGGCCGTCCGGGCAGATCGGGGTGGTACGCAGAACGACGTGCGCGTGCGGGAGCTCGGCCGCGGACACCGCCGTGCGACGGTGCTGTGGGGTTGCTGTGCCGCGGCCGTGGGAAGAGTGGCAGGTGGTTGCGGTTTCTGTCAGGACCGCGTCAGAAAGTTGGCCGGAAATCGTTCGTTGTCCGGGAGTTCACGTTCGATAAACGGACCAGTCGCTCAAACGTCGATGCGCCCGAGGTCACGCAGCCACGCGGCGGCGTTGCCGTCGGACGGCGCCCGCCAGTCGCCGCGCGGCGAGAGCGAACCGCCCGCCGAGACCTTCGGGCCGTTCGGCATCGCGGAGCGCTTGAACTGTGCGAACGCGAAGAAACGACGGCAGAAGACCTCCAGCCAGCGCCGGATCTCGGCCAGGTCGTACGCCACCCGCTTCGCCTCGGGGAAGCCCGGGGGCCAGGCACCCGCGTCCGCCTCGTGCCAGGCGTGCCACGCCAGGAACGCGATCTTCGACGGCCGGAAGCCGTACCGCAGGACGTGGAAGAGCGTGAAGTCGTGCAGCGCGTACGGCCCGATCTTCGACTCGGTGGACTGCATCTCCTCGCCCGGCACCAGCTCGGGGCTGATCTCGGTGTCGAGGATCGCGGCCAGCGTCCTACCGGTCTCCTCATCGAACTGCTCGCTGCCGATGACCCAGCGGATCAGATGCTGGATCAGCGTCTTCGGCACGCCGGAGTTGACGTTGTAGTGGCTCATCTGGTCGCCCACGCCGTACGTGGACCAGCCCAGCGCCAGCTCCGACAGGTCACCGGTGCCCAGGACGATGCCGCCGCGCTGGTTCGCGAGCCGGAACAGGTAGTCGGTGCGCAGGCCCGCCTGCACGTTCTCGAAGGTGACGTCGTACACCGGCTCGCCGGCCGCGAACGGGTGGCCCATCTCCTTCAGCATCAGCCGCGCGGTCGGCGTGATGTCCAGCTCGGCCGCGGTCACGCCGAGCGAGTTCATCAGCTTGTGGGCGTTGTCCTTGGTGTGGTCGCTGGTGGCGAAGCCGGGCAGCGTGAACGCCAGGATGTCGCTGCGCGGGCGCCCGGCGCGGTCCATCGCCCGGGCGGCGACGATCAGCGCGTGCGTGGAGTCCAGACCGCCCGACACCCCGATGACGACCTTCGGGCCGCCGATCGCCGACAGACGCTGCTGAAGGCCCGCGACCTGGATGTTGTACGCCTCGTAGCAGTCCAGCGCGAGCCGGTCCGCGTCGGCCGGGACGAACGGGAAACGCTCCACCCGGCGCCTGAGCCCGAGATCGGTCGTCGGCGGGTCGAGCCGGAACTTGATGCTCCGGAAGTCGTCGGTGCGCCCGGCGTGCGCGCGGCGGTTGTCGTCGAACGTGCCCATCCGGTGCCGTTCCTGCCGCAGCAGGTCGAGGTCGACGTCGGCCACCGCGTACTGGTCGTCGCTCGCGAAGCGGTCCGTCTCGCCGAGCAGGGCGCCGTTCTCGTAGATCATGGTCTGCCCGTCCCAGGACAGATCCGTCGTCGACTCGCCCAGACCGGCCGCCGAGTAGACGTAGGCGGCCAGACAGCGCGCGGACGCCGCCCGGCACAGCAGCCGGCGGTCCTCCGCCCGGCCGACCGTGATCGGGCTGCCGGAGAGGTTCGCGAGCACGGTCGCGCCGGCCAGCGCGGCCTCCGCGCTCGGCGGCACCGGCACCCACATGTCCTCGCAGATCTCCGCGTGCAGCACCAGACCCGGGACGTCCTCGGCCTCGAAGAGCAGGTCGATCCCGAACGGCACCTCCACCCCGCCGATCCGGATCGTCCCGCCGCGCTCGTTCTCGCCGGAGGCGATCTGGCGGCGCTCGTAGAACTCGCGGTAGTTCGGCGGGTACGACTTCGGCGCCACGCCGAGGATCCGGCCGCGGTGCACGATCACCGCGCAGTTGTAGATCCGGTGGCGGTGGCGCAGCGGAGCGCCGACCACCAGCACCGGCAGCAGGTCCGCCGACCCGGCCACCACGTCCTGCAGCGCCTGCTCCACCTCGTCGAGCACCGGGTCCTGCAGCAGCAGGTCCTCGATCGAGTAGCCGGTCAGGCCCAGCTCGGGGAAGACGGCGACCGCGACGCCGTCGCGCGCGCACGCCTGCGCCTGCCGCAGCACCGCCTCCGCGTTGGCGAGCGGATCGGCGATGACGGTGTGGCCCGTACACGCGGCGACCCGCGCGAAGCCGTGCTGGTAGATCGACCAGAAGTTCAATGCACTGCGGCTTTCTACTGTGGCTTTCTTCAGCGTGCCAGGGATCTCCTACGGCAACGAGCATAGATCGCCTGTTCAGGCGGGCCGCTCCCCGTGCCAGGACCGCCACAGCGCCGCGTACGCCCCGTCCGCCGCGACCAGCTCGTCATGGGTGCCGAGCTCGGTCAGGCGGCCGTTCTCCATCACGGCCACCCGGTCCGCGTCGCTGGCGGTGTGCAGCCGGTGCGCGATGGCGATGACGGTACGGCCTTCCAGTACGGCCGCCAGAGCGCGCTCGGTGTGCCGGGCGGTCGTCGGGTCGAGCAGGGCCGTCGCCTCGTCGAGGATCAGGGTGTGCGGGTCGGCCAGCACCACCCGGGCCAGCGCGAGCTGCTGGGCCTGCGAGCCGTCCGTGGCACGGCCCCCGTCGCCCAGCGCCGTGTCCAGGCCGTCGGGCAGCCGCCGTACCCAGGAGTCCGCGCCGACCGCGGTCAGGGCCGCCCACAGGTCCTCGTCCGTGGCGGACGGCTCGGCGATCCGCAGGTTGTCGCGGACCGTGCCGAGGAAGACATGGTGCTCCTGGGTGACCAGCACGACCTGGCGGCGCAGCTGCTCCGGGCCCAGCGCGACGACCGGCACACCGCCGACCGTCACCGAGCCGGCGGTCGGCGCGTCCACGCCCGCGAGGAGCCGGCTCAGGGTCGTCTTCCCGGCGCCGGACGGGCCGACCACCGCGAGCCGCTCCCCCGGCCGGACCGTCAGGTCGACATCGCTGAGGACCTCACCGCCCCGGTCGTAGGCGTAGCGCGCGCCGGTCACGTCGATCCGGTCGTCCGCGGGCGCCGGCGCGTCGGACTCCGTCGCCCGCGGGGCCTGCGCCAGCCCCTCCACGCGGGCGAACGAGGCGCCGCTGCTCTGGAGTTGCTCGATCCGCATCAGGATCTCGTCCAGCGGACCGGCCATCTGCTGCTGATACAGCGCCGCCGCGACCACCGTGCCCAGGCTGATCGTGCCCTGCGCGTGCAGCGCCCCGCCGACGAGCAGGACCGTCGCCACCGGGACGAGATAGGCGATCTCCACCGAAGGGAAGAACACCGAGCGCAGGAAGAGGGTGTGCAGCCGGGTCCGGCGCGCCGTCTCCAGCGCGTCCCGGCTCGCCCCCACCCGCCGCCGCTCCAGCCGCAGTGCCTCCACCGTGCGGGCGCCGCCCGCGGTCGCCGCCAGGATCTCCGCGACGTCCGAGGTGGCCGCGCCCTCGGCGAGGTACCCGGTGCGGGCGCGGCGCAGATACCAGCGCAGCACCGGCCACAGACCGGCCAGCCCGATCAGACCGCAGGCGCCCAGCAGGGGGTCCAGCACGAAGACCGCGCCCAGCAGGAACAGGACCTGCACGGAGTTGATGAGCAGCTCGGGCCCGGCGTCGCGCAGGGTGGTGCCGACGGCCGCCACGTCGGCGGTGCCGCGCGCGGTCAGGTCCCCGGTGCCGGCCCGCTCCACGACGGACGCGGGCAGCGCGAGCGTGCGGTCCACGAACTCCTCGCGGACGCGGGCGAGGGTGCGCTCGCCGAAGCGGTGGCCGATGTAGCGGGCCCAGCGGGCCAGCAGCAACTGGGCTGTCGCCGCTACCAGGATCGCCAGGGCCAGCTTGTCGACGGTCGTCACACCGTGGCCGGCACGGACCTCGTCGATGATGCGGCCGACCAGCCAGGGGGCGGCGAGGCCGGCGATCGCCGCGGCGGCGTTCAGTGCGAGTACGGCGGTGAAGGCCTTGGCGTCGGCTCGGACGAGGCGGACGGTGGCTCGGCGGACGTCTTGCCGTTCGGCGATGGGGAGTGAATTGCGGCTCGTAGCTCGGGACTCGGGGTGGTCCGCCGGGTGCGGGCGTGATGTGGCCTGTCGCGCCCCGCGGCGGAGCCGCTCATCGACACGGGCCCGCGCCCCTGAGGTGGGCTGAGCTTTCGTCACCTGGTCAGCTCCTCGGCGTTCTCGTCCCGGGCCACCAGGGCTCTGTATCCCGGTTCTCTGTCCAGGAGTTCTCGGTGGTCGCCTGTTGCTGCCACCTTGCCGTCGACCAGGTAGTGCACGGTGTCCGCGCGGTCCAGGACGAGGGGGGACGTGGTCGTGACGACGGTCGTGCGGCCGGTGCGCTCGGCGTGCAGGCGCTCGGCGACCCGTGCCTCCGTGTGGGCGTCCAGGGCCGACGTCGGCTCGATCGCCAGGAGGACCTCCGGGTCGGCCAGCAACGCGCGGACCAGGCGGACGCGCTGGCGCTGGCCGCCGGAGAGGTTGCGTCCCTGGGCGTCGATCGGGGTGTCCAGGCCGTCCGGCAGGCCTCGCACGATGTCGTCGGCGACCGCGGCGCGCACCGCCCGCGCGACGGCCGCGTCGTCCGGGTCCCACGCGCCGCCGAGCAGCTCGCACAGCGGACCGGCGAACAGGTCCGACTCGTGGTCGGCCACCAGGACCCGCTCCCGCACCTGCGGCAGCGCGATCTCGTCGAGCGCCACCCCGCCCCAGGTCGCCGCCGACGGCACATACCGGCCGAGGCGGTCGACGACGGCCACGGTGTCGGCGGGCAGCGCCCCGGCCAGCGCGGTCATGCGGCCCGGCAGCACCCGCACGCCGGACTCGGGGTCGTGCAGCACCGCCGGTTCGGCCGGCGCGTCCCGCGTGCCGGTGTCCGCCATCGGCTCCAGCCGCAGGAACCGTACGACCCGCCGTGCCGCCACCACGCCACGGCTGACCTGATAGCCGCACTCGATGAAGAACGCCACCGGCCCCACCAGCACCGCGACATAGCCGTACACCGACACCAACTCGCCCACGGTGATGTCCCCCCGGGCGGCCAGCCGCGCCGCCAGCCAGGTCACCACGGCCAGGAACAGGGTCGGCAGCCCCGCCCCGAGTGCCTGCACCCAACTGGTCACCGCCCCGACCCGGTACCCCTGAGCCCGCAGCCGCTGCGAGTCGCGGTGGAAGGCGTCGGCGACCAGGCCCTTGCCACCGAGCCCGTTGAGGACGCGCAGGCCGCCCGCGAGGTCGGCGATCCGGGCGGTCAGCACCCCCTGCCGCTCCCGGTACTGCGTCTCCGTCGCCTGCAGCCGCCCCAGCAGCGGCCCGACGAGCACGCCGACCAGCGGCATACCGAGCAGCACCACCACGGCGATCGGCACCGAAACCGACACCAGCAGTCCGGCGATCACCAGATAGGCGACGACCGCCCCGACCCCCGGGCCGACGACGGTCAGGGACTGGCTGATGGTCTGCACGTCGCCCACGCCGATCGTGACGACCTCCCCGGCCCCGATCCGGCGCGGCAGTGTGGCGCCCAGTCGTACCGCCTGCCCCATCAGCACCTTGACCGTACGGAAGTTGGCATCCATCCGCACCCGCGTCATCGTGCGGTGCCGCATGATGCTCAGCCAGGCGTTGAGCATGCCCACCGCGAACAGCGCGCCCGTCCACCCCGCCAACGCGCCCTGGTCACCGGTCGTCAGCCCGTCGTCGACGGCACGGGACATCAGGTACGGCGTCGCCGCCAGCAGCACCATCCACACACTGGAGATCAGCGCCCCCACGACGGACCGCGTCCTCTGGCGCATGACCAGCCACCACAGATACCGCCATCCGCCGCGGCAGTCGGGCTCGCCCGGATCCTCGTACGCGTCGATCATCGTCCCCGTGCCCCGTTCGTCGTCCCGTTTGCCGTTCCGCTACGCCAGGCTGTCCCGCCACGCCCGGTGCAGATCCGCGAACCTGCCCGTCCCGGCGATGAGTTCGTCCGGTGCGCCGTCCTCGACGATCCGCCCGTGCTCCATGACCAGCACCCGGTCGGCGATCTCGACGGTGGACAGACGGTGGGCGATGACGACGGCCGTACGTCCGTGCAGAACCGTCGTCATCGCGCGCTGCACCGCCCGTTCGCCGGGGATGTCCAGGGAGCTGGTCGCCTCGTCGAGGATCAGCACGGCCGGATCCGCGAGCAGCGCCCGCGCGAACGCCACGAGCTGCCGCTGACCGGCGGAGATACGGCCGCCGCGCTTGCGTACGTCGGTGTCGTAGCCGTCGGGCAGGGAGCTGATGAAGTCGTGCGCGCCGATGGCCTTCGCGGCCCGCTCGATCTCCTCGCGGGTGGCGTCCGGGCGGCCGAGGGCGATGTTCTCGGCGACCGTGCCGGAGAACAGGAACGCCTCCTGCGTCACCATCACCACCCCGCGCCGCAGCTCGGCCACCGGCAGCTCGCGCAGGTCGACGCCGTCCAGCAGGACCCGGCCCGCGGAGGGGTCGTAGAACCGGGCGAGCAGCTTGGCCAGCGTCGACTTGCCGGCGCCGGTGGAGCCGACGACCGCGACGGTCTGCCCGGCCGGCAGCGTGAGGTCGAAACGGGGCAGCACCTCGCCACCGGTGCGGTAGCCGAACCGGACGCCGTCGAAGACGACCTCGCGGCCCGGGTGCTCGGAGCGGAGCGCGGGGAGCTGCCGGGGCGCCTGCGGCTCGGGGACGGACGGTGTCTGCGCGAGGAGGCCGGCGATCTTCTCCAGGGACGCGGCCGCCGACTGGTAGGAGTTCAGGAACATGCCGAGGCGGTCGATCGGGTCGTACAGCCGCCGCAGATAGAGCACCGCCGCCGCCAGCACACCGAGGGCGAGCGTGCCGCCCGCGACGCGGTACGCGCCCCACAGCACGATCCCCGCGACGGCCGTGTTGGCGACGAGCCGGGAGCCGACGACATAGCGGGCCATCTCCAGCAGGGCGTCGCCGTTCGTGCGCTCGTGCCGGGTGTTGAGGACGCGGAAGTCGGCGTCGTTGGCGGCCTCGCGCCGGAAGGCGCGCACCGGGCGGATGCCGTTCATCGTCTCCACGAACTTGACGATCACGGACGCGATGGCCGTGGACCGCAGCGTGTACACGCGGGCGGCACGCCGCCGGTAGAGCCGCACGAGCAGGTACAGCGGCACGAAGGAGGCCACGGCGACCGCGCCGAGGCCGAGGTCCAGCCACAGCAGCATCGCCGAGATGTAGACGAAGGACAGGATGACGGTGACGAGTTCCTGGAGGCCCTCGTTCAGGAGCTCGCGCAGGGACTCCACGTCCGTGGTGGAGCGGGAGATGAGCCGCCCCGAGGTGTAGCGCTCGTGGAAGTCGACGCTCAGTGCCTGGGCGTGCCGGAAGATCCGGCCGCGCAGGTCGAGCAGCACGTCCTGGTTGACGCGGGCGGCGGCCAGGATGAACGCGTACTGGAGCGCGCCGGAGACGAGCGCGCACCCCAGATAGCCGACGCCGACCGCGATCAGCGGCCCGAGGTCGTCGCGCCGGAACGCCGGCACGGCCGAGTCGATGGCGTACGCCACCAGCAGCGGCCCCGCCTGCACCGCCGCCTGCTGGAGCAACAGCAGCAGCGTGGTCAGGGCGACGCGGGCCTTCATCGGGGCGAGCAGCGAGCGCAGGAGCGCGATCGTGGCGCCCGGGGGAGTCGGCAGGACGTCGTGGTCGAAGGGGTCGACGTTCTTCGGGGGTTCTCCGGCCGGCTGATCCTTGCCCGGTGCGGTGGCGGTGGTCGCCGTCATCGGTCGGTCTCCTCGTGTCCGGCCATCAGGTGGGCGTACTCGGCGTTGCCGCGCAGCAGTTCCTGGTGCGTGCCCACGGCCGTGATGCGGCCGTCGGAGAGCAGGGCGACGCGGTCGGCCAGCAGCACGGTGGACGGGCGGTGGGCGACGATGAGGGCGGTGGTCTGCGCGAGCACGTCCCGCAGGGCCGCCTCGACGGCGGCCTCGGTGTGCACGTCCAGGGCGGACAGCGGGTCGTCGAGGACGAGGAACCGGGGCCGGCCGACGACCGCCCGTGCGAGCGCGAGGCGCTGCCGCTGGCCGCCGGAGAGGCTGAGGCCCTGCTCGCCGACCTGTGTCCCGGTCCCGTGCGGCAGGTCGTGCGTGAACCCGGCCTGCGCGACGCCGAGCGCCCGCTCCAGCTCGGGCTCGCCCGCGCCCGCTGCGGCCCCCATGAGAACGTTGTCGGCCACGCTGGCCGAGAAGAGCGTGGGCTCCTCGAAGGCGACGGCCACGAGTTCGCGCAGCTCCTCGCGGGGCATCGCCGTGATGTCCTGCCCGTCGAGGGTGATCCGGCCGGACGTCAGCTCGTGGAGACGGGGGACCAGGGCCGTGAGGGTGGTCTTGCCGCTGCCCGTCGTGCCGACCAGGGCCATGGATTCGCCGGGGCGGATGTGGAGGTCGATGTGGTCGAGAACGGGCGGCGAGTCCACGGGTGCGTCGGGGTAGCGGAACCGCACGTCGTGAAAGCGGAGTCCGAGGTCCGTACGGTCCTCTTTCGCCGTCGCGACCTCATGGCCCTCCGGCTTCTCGTCCATGACCTCGAAGTACCGCTCCGTCGCGGTCGCCGCCTCCTGGCTCATCGCCAGCAGGAACCCGATGGAGTCCACCGGCCATCTGAGCGCGAGCGCGGTCGACAGGAACGCCACCAGGGTGCCCGCCGACAGCTCCCCGTCCGCCACCTGCACGGCACCCAGCACCAGCGCCGCCCCGATGGCCACCTCCGGCAGCGTCACGATGACGCCCCAGATCGTGGCCAGCAGCCGGGCCTTGCGCAGTTCCGTGCCGCGCAGCGTCCCCGACAGCTCGCGGAACGCCCGCGCCTGGCTGCGATGCCGCCCGAAGCCCTTGATGATCCGGATCCCGAGCACGCTCTCCTCGACGACCGTCGTCAGATCGCCGACCTGGTCCTGAGCGCGCCGCGCCACCTCGGCGTACCGCTTCTCGAAGATCACGCAGGTGACCATCACGGGCACCGCCGGGATCAGGATCACCAGCCCCAGCGTCCAGTCCTGGAGCAGCATGATGATCACGCCGACCAGGATGGTCACGCTGTTGACCAGCAGGAACGTCAGCGGGAAGGCGAGGAACATCCGCACCAGCATCAGATCCGTCGTGCCCCGTGACAGCAACTGCCCCGACGCCCACCGGTCGTGGAACGCCACCGGCAGCCGCTGCAGCCGCCCGTACAGATCAGCCCGCATCGCCGCCTCGACGCCCGCCAGCGGCCGCGCCACCAGCCACCGCCGGAGCCCGAACAGCAACGCCTCCGCGAAGCCGAGCAGCAGCAGAAACAGCGCCCCGAGCCACACCCCGGCCGGATCCCGGTCCGCGACCGGACCGTCCACCATCCACTTCAGGACGAGCGGGATGACCAGCGACAGGCACGAGGCGAGGACCGCCACGCCCGCGGCGGTGAACAGCCGCACGCGCACCGGCCGCACGTACGGCCACAGGCGCAGCAGCGTGCGGACGGCGGATCGTTCGGACCTGTCCTCGGGGGTTGCACGTGTAGTGACCATCAGCAGCGAGCCTACGGATCGCCACTGACACTGCCCACTGTGTTTTTTGGCTGTTGGGCCGGTCCGCATTCGGCCGCCGGCCCTACGACCTGGGCAAGTTGGACGGGTAGTACGGCCGCCATCAACCGATCGGAGGATGTTCGTTCGAGCGCGACGGCCGATGTGGCGGCGGCCGCCCCGCCGGGACCCTGATGCCATGTCCGTCATCGAAGTCACCGACCTGCGCAAGTCCTACGGCGGCCGCGCCGTCGTCGACGGCGTCTCCTTCTCCGTCGAGGAGGGCGAGATCTTCGGCGTCCTCGGCCCCAACGGCGCCGGCAAGACCACCACCGTCGAGTGCGTCGAGGGTCTGCGCGTCCCCGACGCGGGCCGCACGGTCCTGTCCCCGGCCGTCGCCTCCCGCCTCGTCCCGGTCGTACGCACCCCGAGGGCCCGGGGCAACGAGCCCCTCTCCGCCCGCGAGCGCGAGGTCCTCGCCCTGGTAGCCAAGGGCACGCCCAACCGCGAGATCGCCCGCGAGCTCTTCATCAGCGAGGCGACCGTGAAGACCCACCTCACCCACCTGTACGCCAAGCTCGGCGTCAACGACCGCGCGGCGGCGGTCGCGACGGCGTACGAGCGGGGGATCCTCGGCCAGGACGGGTACGGCAGCAGGGTGTTCGCGGTCCGTTCCCAGGACGCCCTCAGCTCGGCGAGCAACGCCGGCTCGTCCGGGGCCTGCCCGATCGGCCTGCTCGCGCTTGTCGTGGGCCAGGTGTGGTTGAGCGCGGCGACGACCTCCCCTGGGACTTCGCGCCGCGATCTCGGCACCGGTCTCCGCGTCGCCTCCGCGAGCCACGGCCAGTGCGGGCTGGTGAAGTCGAGGTTGAGCAGCCAGGGACCCTCGTGCCTGCGGCCGACGAACTCTCGCACAGGTCGTACTCGCCGGGCCGGCCGAGCTGCGAAGCCCTCTCAACGACCCTCAACATCGCCTCAAGCCACCCGCAGCAACAGCACCGCACGGGCCGGCACCGTGATCGCGGACCCCGCCCGATGCTCCACGCCCGGTGCCTCGCCCTGTTCCTCCCGTGAGGTGTCGACGACGACCTCGTAGCGCTCGGCCCACGGCGGCCCCGGCAGCACGAAGCTCGCCGGACGGTCCCCGGCGTGCAGGACGGCCAGGAAGCTGTCGTCCACTATCGGCGCCCCGCGCTCGTCCCGGCCCGGGATGTCCCGCCCGGAGAGGTACATGCCCAGCGCGGCGGCGGGCGCGTACCAGTCCCCCTCCGTCATCTCCGAGCCCCGCGAGGTGAACCACGCCAGGTCCCGCAGCCCGTCCGCCGAGTGCGCCCGCCCCGAGAAGAAGGCCCGGCGGCGCAGCACCGGGTGCCGGTGCCGCAGCTCGATCAGCCGGGCCGTCAGCTCGAAGAGGGCCTTCCAGCCGGGGTCCTGAAGCAGGCTCCAGTCCAGCCAGCCGATCTCGTTGTCCTGGCAGTAGGCGTTGTTGTTGCCGCGCTGCGTGCGCCCGAGCTCGTCGCCCGCGACCAGCATCGGCACACCCGTCGACAGCAGCAGCGTCGTCAGCAGGTTCCGCAGCTGCCGCCGCCTGAGCGCGCGTACCCGCTCGTCGTCGGTCTCGCCCTCGGCACCGCAGTTCCAGGCCCGGTTGTCGTTCGAGCCGTCCCGGTTGCCCTCGCCGTTGGCCTCGTTGTGCTTGCGCTCGTAGGACACCAGGTCCCGCAGCGTGAAGCCGTCGTGCGCGGTCACGAAGTTCACCGAGGCGTACGGCCGGCGGCCGCCCCACGCGTACAGGTCGCTGGACCCCGACAGGCGGTACCCCAGATCCCGTACGTCCGGCAGCGCGCCCCGCCAGAAGTCCCGTACGGCATCGCGGTAGCGGTCGTTCCACTCCGTCCACAGCGACGGGAACGCCCCCACCTGGTAGCCGCCCGAGCCGACGTCCCACGGCTCGGCGATCAGCTTCACCCGCCGCAGCACCGGATCCTGCGCGATGACGGCGAGGAACGGCGAGAGCATGTCGACGTCGTGCATGGAGCGGGCCAGCGCGGCGGCCAGGTCGAAGCGGAAGCCGTCCACGCCCATCTCGGTCACCCAGTAGCGCAGGGAGTCGGTGATCAGGCGCAGCACCTGCGGCTGGACCACGTGCAGGGTGTTCCCGCAGCCCGTGTAGTCGGCGTACCGGCGCGCGTCCGGCTGCAACCGGTAGTACCCCCGGTTGTCGATGCCCTTCAGCGACAGCGTCGGCCCCAGCTCGCCCGCCTCCGCCGTGTGGTTGTAGACCACGTCGAGGATGACCTCGATCCCGGCGGCGTGCAGGGCGCGGACCATCCGCTTGAACTCGCCGACCTGCTGACCGTTCGTGCCCGAGGCGGCGTACGCGGCGTGCGGCGCGAAGTAGCCGATGGAGTTGTAGCCCCAGTAGTTGCGCAGGCCCTTGCGCAGCAGATGGTCCTCGTGCGCGAACTGGTGCACCGGCAGCAGCTCCACCGCCGTCACGCCCAGCTTCACCAGGTGCTCGATCGCCGCGGGATGCGCGAGCCCGGCGTACGTCCCCCGCAGCTCCTGCGGGATCCCCGGGTGCAGCTTGGTGAACCCCCGCACATGCACCTCGTAGATCACCGAGTCGGCCCACGGCGTCTTCGGCCGGCGGTCGTCCGCCCAGTCGTCGTCATCGTGGACGACGACCCCCTTCGGGACGAAGGGCGCCGAGTCCCGCTCGTCGCGCACGGTGTCCGCGACATGCTGCTGCGGCCAGTCACGGACGTGCCCGTACACCTCCGGCGGCAGGCCGAAGTCGCCGTCGACCGCCCTGGCGTACGGGTCGAGCAGCAGTTTCGCCGGGTTCCAGCGGCCGCCGGTCCACGGGTCCCAGCGGCCGTGCACCCGGTAGCCGTAGCGCTGCCCCGGCATCACACCCGGCACGAAGCCGTGCCAGATCTCGTGCGTCAGTTCGGACAGCCGGGCCCGTGTCTCCCTTCCCTGCTCGTCGAACAGGCACAGCTCCACCGACTCCGCCCCGCCCGCCCACAGCGCGAAGTTGGTGCCCGCCACCCCGTCCGGACCGACCCGGAACCGGGCGCCGAGCGGCACGGGCGTGCCCGGCCACACGGGCACCCCGGGGGCCTTGAGCCGCGCGCCGTTCACGACGGCGGCCGGGCGCCCCTCCTCAGCGGCGACCGCCCCGGCCACCGCCTCCTGCTCGGCTGCGCTCGACACCTGCGGCCTCCCACGGCTCACGGACCACACGACGTGGAAGGAGAGCACGCGGTCGTCCCCAGGCCCTGTCGTCAGATTCCCGCCTGCCCGGTGGGCGGACGTCGGGAATCTGACGACAGGGCCTGCCCGCGGCTCCCCGTCGCGTCGTCCTCCCACATGTTCTGCCCACGCCATGGCCAAAGCGACCCTGCGGAAGTCGGCCGAGCGCCGGGTCCGGCAGCGTCCCGTGGCCGGCCGCGTCCCTGAGGGGCGCGGGGAGCCGCGCGACCAGCCACGACGGACCCGCAGCTGGATCGCCGGCCTGTCGCGGCACACGTCGCGCAGCGCCCCGCGCTCACGTTTCCCCAGGGCCGCCCCGGTCGTTGGGGTCTTCGTGAGGCACGTACAAGGGCGCGCGCGGCGCGCGGGGGCCGCATCGGCCGCCGTACTGACATGGGCAGGGCTGCTGACCGGGGCCGCCGGATGCACGACGGACGGCGGCGCCGCCGACCAGAAGGCGCCGGCGCCCGAGGACGTCATCCGGGTCACCCCGGACGACGGCTCCAAGGGCGCGCGACCCGACGAGAAACTGCTCGTCAGGGTGCCCAGCGGACGCCTGGAGTCGGTGAAGGTCGTCAAGTCGCAGGACGCGCAGGAGACTCCGGTGCCGGGCCGTGTCTCCGCGGACGGCCTGCGCTGGGAGCCCGAGGACCCCCGGCTCGCGCTGGCCGCCAGGTACACGGTCGACGCGGTGGCCCTCGACGCCCACGGCCGCCGCAGCGCACGGCACACGACCTTCACCACATACGTCCCCGACCAGCGGTTCGTCGGCTACGTCGCCCCGGAGAACCGCTCCACCGTCGGCACCGGCATGATCGTCTCCCTGGAGTTCAACCGGGAGATCGAGGACCGGGCCGCCGTCGAACGCGCCGTCGAGGTCACCGCCGAACCGGCCGTGGACATCCGCCCGCACTGGTTCGGCAAGTCCCGCCTCGACTTCCGCCCCCGCGACTACTGGCGGCCCGGCACCCGGGTCACCGTCGCGCTGCGGCTGCGGGACGTCGAGGGAGCGCGCGGGGTGTACGGCCTGCAGCACAAGACGTTCTCCTTCACCGTCGGCCGCCACCAGACATCCCTGGTCGACGCCACCGAACACACCATGGAGGTCCGCCGCGACGGCGAACTCCTCGCCACCGTCCCCGTCACGGCCGGCGCCCCGAAGATGACCACCTACAACGGCAAGATGGTGGTCACCGAGATGTTCGAACTGACCCGGATGAACGGCGCCACGGTCGGCTTCAAGAAGAAGGACGGCAAGGGCGAGTACGACATCCCCGACGTCCCGCACGCCATGCGTCTGACCGACTCCGGCACCTTCCTGCACGGCAACTACTGGGCGGACCCCGCCATCTTCGGACACGGCAACGTCAGCCACGGATGCGTGGGACTCAGGGACGTCAAGGGCGGCGGATCCGAGACGCCCGCGGGCTGGTTCTTCGACCGCAGCCTGGTCGGTGACGTCGTCGAGGTGGTCCGCAGCGATGACAAAAAGGTCGCTCCCGACAATGGCCTCGGAGGGTGGAATATGGGTTGGAAGGAGTGGAAGAGCGGTAGTGCGGTGAAGTAATCGGACAGGGGGGTGAGTTGCGGCGGGCGGCCCGGCGGTCCGGCCGCTCGGCGATGTTGGAACGGAACGGTGACAAACGCGCGGCGCCGACACGCCTGGCCTTGTGGTTAATATGCGCCGATGCGCGCGGCTGACGCGCGGGGGAGCGGGCCGGACCTGGCCCGGGGAGGGGAGTACGACTTGAACGTGCGGCCGATATCGGGGGCGTCGGTTGACGCGCGCGGAGGGCGCGGGCGAACCGGCCTTGCGGCACTGGCCGGCGTCCTGCTGATCGCCGTCACCGCGTGCGGCGGGGGCGGCGGATCGGACACGGGTGCCGGGGACGGCAAGGGCGTGGACTCCACTACGGCGGAGTCCAGGAAGTCCCGGGCGGTCGTGACCATAGCGCCGGGCGACGGCGCCAAGTCCGTCGACACCAGCGGTGCGCTGAAGGTGACCGCGGCCAAGGGCAAGCTGACGGACGTCGAGGTCAAGGACGCCAAGGGCAACGCGATAGACGGGAAGATATCCGGCGACGGCGGCACGTGGACTCCGTCCACGCACCTCGCCGCCGCGACGAAGTACACGGTGCACGCGGTCGCCAAGGACGCCGACGGTCTGGAGGCCGCCAAGGAGGCCGACTTCACCACCCTGACGCCGAAGAACACCTTCATCGGCCGGTTCACGCCGGAGGACGGTTCGAAGGTCGGCGTCGGAATGCCGTTCTCCCTGCGCTTCGACCGGGGCATCACCAACCCCGAGGACGTCGAGAAGGCGATCACCGTCAAGACCGAGCCGGCGGTCGAGGTCGCGGGCCACTGGTTCGGCAACGACCGCCTCGACTTCCGTCCCGAGAAGTACTGGAAGTCCGGCACGAAGGTCACCGTCGAGCTCAACCTCGACGGCGTCGAGGGCCGTGACGGCGTCTACGGCGAGCAGAACAAGAAGGTCTCCTTCACGATCGGTCGCAACCAGGTCTCGGTCGTCGACGTGAAGACCAAGAAGATGAAGGTCACCCAGGACGGCAAGGTCGTCAGGACCATCCCCGTCACCACCGGCAAGCCCGGGTACGACACCTGGAACGGCCAGATGGTCATGACCGAGAAGTTCGTCGAGACCCGGATGAACGGCGACACGGTCGGCTACGACGGCGAGTACGACATCGAGGACGTGCCGCACGCCACCCGTCTGACCGACTCGGGCACCTTCATCCACGGCAACTACTGGGGCGGCGGCGCCTTCGGCAACTACAACGCCAGCCACGGCTGCATCGGCCTGCGCGACGTCAAGGGCGCGTGGGACAAGAGCACCCCGGCCGCGTGGTTCTTCAACCACTCGATGATCGGCGACGTGGTGGTCGTGAAGAACTCCGCCGACGCGACGGTCGCGCCGGAGAACGGCCTCAACGGCTGGAACATGTCCTGGGAGAAGTGGAAGGCGTAACTCCGCCCTTGCGGACACACGGCCCCGGCGCTCAGCCTCGATGTGAGGTACGGCACCGGGGCCGTGGCCGTTAGTCCCCGTTAACCTGCTCGCATGACCGTGAATCTCGAAGTCGCCGAAGGTGTCGGTACCCTCCGTCTCGACCGCCCGCCCATGAACGCGCTGGACGTCGCCACCCAGGACAGGCTCAAGGAGCTGGCCGAGGAGGCGACCCGGCGTGACGACGTGCGGGCCGTGGTGATCTACGGCGGGGAGAAGGTGTTCGCGGCGGGCGCGGACATCAAGGAGATGCAGGCCATGGACCACACGGCGATGGTCCTGCGCGCCCGGGGCCTCCAGGAGTCGTTCACCGCGGTGGCCCGGATCCCGAAGCCGGTCGTGGCCGCCGTGACCGGCTACGCGCTCGGCGGCGGCTGCGAGTTGGCGCTGTGCGCGGACTTCCGCATCGCCGCTGACAACGCCAAGCTGGGCCAGCCGGAGATCCTGCTCGGCCTGATCCCGGGTGCCGGCGGCACCCAGCGGCTGGCCCGGCTGATCGGCCCGTCCAAGGCGAAGGACCTGATCTTCACGGGCCGTATGGTGAAGGCCGACGAGGCGCGGGAGCTGGGCCTCGTGGACCGTGTCGTCGCCGCGGACGAGGTCTACGCCGAGGCGCACGCCTGGGCCGCGAAGCTGGCGCAGGGGCCGGCGATCGCGCTGCGCGCGGCGAAGGAGTCGATCGACACGGGCCTGGAGACGGACATCGAGACGGGCCTCGCCGTCGAGCGCGGCTGGTTCGCCGGGCTGTTCGCGACGGAGGACCGGGAGCGGGGCATGCGGAGCTTCGTCGAGGAGGGGCCGGGCAAGGCCAAGTTCCTCTGAATCTCACATCTGAAACTCGCCCGAGCCACTTGCAATTGACGCGGTGTCTGATCCGGGTCCCTCGATGGGGCGGTTTATGGCAGCCTTAAGGCAACCTTAAGGCTGCCTTGTCGAGGGAGCCCGTCGATTGCCTCCAGCGGCCCCTTCGTCGCAGGTCGGACGGGCTGTCAAGGACTCTGAACTGCCATCGGCATATGCCAACGGGCCGGTGCGGAATGAGGTCTTCCGGGGGGTGTATTCCTCCGGAACGGCCCCGGAGGGCCGCGCGGGCGGCCATGATGGGGGCATGGCGGGGCTGGAGGGTGTCGAACACCCGCGGGGAAACGGCCGTGCGACTGCGGCGCGCTGGTCGCCGGCGGTCGAGGACGAAGCTGCCTCAAAGGCGCTGGAGTTGTTCGGTAATCCTACGGAGGCGGAAGTTCCGCTCCCGTCCCGACCGGAATCCGCCGCGACCGCGCGCCGGCTCGCGCAAGTGGTGGTTCTGCGCCAGTGGGGCCTCACCCCCAAGATGACCGAGGACGCGGTCCTGCTCGTCTCGGAGCTCGTCGGCAACGCCGTCCGCCACACCGGCGCCCGTGTCTTCGGCCTGCGGATGCGACGCCGCCGGGGCTGGATCCGGATCGAGGTCCGCGACCCGTCCCGCGGTCTGCCCTGTCTGATGCCGGTCCAGGAGATGGACATCAGCGGCCGGGGCCTGTTCCTGGTCGACAAGCTCTCCGACCGCTGGGGCGTGGACCTGCTGCCGCGCGGCAAGACGACGTGGTTCGAGATGAGGGTGGCGGACCGCTAGGGCCTCCCGCGCCAAGGTGACTCCGGGTCAGGCCGCGGCGACCCGCGGCAGGGGCCAATCGGGTAAATGGCATGGTTTTCGGCGTAATACTCATTAAATAGTGCGGCGCCCCCACCCCGCCGCACCGGAAGAACTGCCGATGAACCACACCTACCGCACCCTCCTCGCCGGCCTGGCCCTCCTCGCGCTCGCCGCCTGCGGCACCGCCTCCCCCAAGGGCGAGGGCCGCGCCGAGACGCCCCGCGGCACCCAGGCCGCCGTCCCCGCCCCGGTGAAGGACGAGCCCGTCAAGGGCCTGGCCGGCATGCCGCCCGTCCTCGACCCGAAGGACGTCTACGCCGCCGACCGCCCCAACCGGCTCTCCCCGGTCGTCAAGGACTTCCCGTCCCGCGTCTACGTCCCGAACAGCGAGTCCGACACCGTCTCCGTCATCGACCCGAAGACGTACGAGGTCATCGAGACCATCCCCGTCGGCCGCCAGCCCCAGCACGTCGTCCCGTCCTGGGACCTGAAGACCCTCTGGGTCAACAACAACCGCGGCCACACCCTCACCCCCATCGACCCGAGGACCGGCAAGGCGGGAGAGGTGGTGGAGGTCCACGACCCCTACAACCTCTACTTCACCCCCAACGGCAAGTACGCCGTGGTCATGGCCTCGCTCGACCGCGAACTCGTCTTCCGCGACCCCCACACCATGAAGCGGATCAGAACCGAACCGGTCACCTGCTACGGCGTCAACCACGCCGACTTCTCCCTCGACGGCCGCTACTTCATCGTCTCCTGCGAGTTCAGCGGCGAACTGCTGAAGGTCGACACCGAGAGGATGAAGGTCGTCGCCCAGCAGAAGCTCCCCTTCGACGGCGCCATGCCGCAGGACGTCAAGGTCTCCCCGGACGGCAAGCGGTTCTACATCGCCGACATGATGGCCGACGGCATGTGGGTGCTGGACGGCGACAAGTTCGACACCCCGGAGCTCCTGCCCACCGGCAAGGGCACCCACGGCCTCTACGTCAGCCGCGACTCACGCGAGATGTACGTCTCCAACCGCGGCGAGGGCACCGTCTCCGTCTTCGACTTCACCCGGAACAGGCTGACCCGGAAGTGGCGCCTCCCCGAGGGCGGCAGCCCCGACATGGGCGGCGTCTCCGCCGACGGCAAGGTGCTGTGGCTCTCCGGCCGCTACGACTCCGAGGTGTACGCCATCGACACCCGCACCGGCGCCGAACTCGCCCGCATCCAGGTCGGCGAGGGCCCGCACGGCCTCGCCGTGTACCCGCAGCCGGGCCGCTACTCCCTCGGCCACACCGGCATCTTCCGCTAGCCGCCGACTGGCTGAACGCCCTTCACCGACCCTCGTCCCCTACCGGGTGTGCAGCAGCAACTCCGCGCCCACCGGCCGATAGCCCGCCGCCTGGAACGTCCGCGCACTGCGGGCGTTCCCCGGCGTGACCTGCGCCCACAGCGGTTCCGTGACGAGATGCCGGGCCGCGGTCACCAGCAGGCGTCCCAGCCCCTGGTGCCGTAGCCCCTCGTCCACCTCCACCGAGACCTCCAGCCGCCCGGCGACGCCGCGTCCCGTCACCAGCACCCCGCCGTCCGCCGCCCACGCGCGCACGTCGTCGCGCCGCCGTCGGGCACAGCCGACGCGGGAGTGCCCGGCGTCCTCGATCTCCCTCAGCGCGAGCGGCGGCGTGCCCGGCAGCGGTTCCGCGACCAGGACCGCGTCCACGGTCTCGGCCCCGCGCCCCGTCCGCTCCATCAAGGCCGCCAGGAAGCGCGGGTTCATCGGCGCGGCCGGCGCGTCGCAGTCCACCTCGCGCAGGGTGTCGTACACCCACGCCGGGTCCTCGTCGGTGAGGACGACGGAGTGCGCGGTGAAGGCGAGGACACCCGCGTCGCGCCGGGAGGGCTGGGGGAGGACCGTCGTACGGCCGTCCGCGGGCGGGAAGACGCCCCGCGCCACCGAGTCGAGAATGTCCCGCAGGGTTTCCGCCACGCCGCCTGTCCCTCGTCCCGCTCCTTGAGTCCGCGCCCACCGGAAGGCCCACACTCGCAGACATGATCGCCGACGGCGCGGCAGCCGGTCACTCGCTTCTGAAGGGCCGCGGGCCCGAGTCGGCGTACCGCGCGGAGTCCGCCGGGCGGTCGCCGCACTGGAGGCGTGCGGGGGCGGTTAATCTGACCGCGGCTAATGTGACCTGCGGCAGCAGGCCGGCACAGACACGACAGACGCGAGTAGACGCGAGTAGAGGGGCGGACCGGTGGCGCACATCGACATCGAGGAAGCACGCAAGCAGTTCGAGCGCATCGATGCGGACGGTGACGGCACCATCACCGCCGCCGAGTTCAAGACCGCCCTCGCTCAGGGCGGCGACTGGAACGTCACCGAGGCCGTCGCCGAGGCGATCATCAAGAGCCGTGACCTCAACGGCGACAAGCTCCTGTCCTTCGACGAGTTCTGGGGCTTCCTGAACAAGTAGCACATCCATGAAGGGGCGCCCTCCTCCCGGGGAAGGCGCCCCTTCAGGCGTTCTCGGCCCACTCCCGCAGCGCTGCCTTGCTGGAGAACTGCGCGACGTTCTTGTCCAGCGGGTCGTCCGTGTACTGGTGGAAGCGCCACTTCGCCTGGATGCGGGGCTTGCCCGCCGTCACGTAGTCGGCGATCCAGAGACCGTCGCCGGCGTAGGAGGTGGTGTCGACGTTGAGCCAGTAGTGACGGTTGCAGTAGAGGACGACCGGGTTGTTCGGGCGCTTCTCTCTCAACTTGCGGATGAAGAGGTCCTTCTCCGCGTTGCTGGCGTGAGTGCCCTCGCTCGTGGTCTCCCAGTCGACGGCGAGGATGTCGCCCGCCTTCTCGGGGGCCTTGCTGACGAAGTAGTCGGCCTGGGCGGAGAGGTTGCCGGGCCAGAGGAAGTGGTAGAAGCCGACGACCAGGCCGGCGTCACGGGCGCGTTTCGTCTGGGCGGCGAGTTTGGGGTTGATGTAGGAGCGCCCCTCCGTCGCCTTGATGAAGACGAAGGAGAGGCCGTCGGTGTCGTAGGACGAGGACTGGTACGCGCTCACGTCGATCCCGCGCAGCATGGGGGGACTCCCTGATGTACCGGTGGGGGGGACAGGAGTTGGACTGGGTGTATGCCCCACCGTGGCGCGGTTGACGCGTTCCTGACGTGGAAGGGGCAACATTCGATGATGCTGACCGCCGGCCCTCCGCGCGCCGTCTCCTCGTACTTGGCCGCCATGAGAGCGCCTTTGCACGACCAGCCGCCCGACCTGCGGCAGGGGTATCTCGCGGGTCCTACACCCCTCGGGGAGTGAGAATACGGGGCGTCCCTTGATGCCCACTTGAGCTGGCGCCGCACCTGGAAGCCGGTCAGAACCGTCTCGCCCACCGGCGGCACCATGTGGCGCTCCAGCTCCCGCTGGACACCTGAAAGCCCCCCGTCGCCCTGGACTCGGACGAGTACGGCACCCCGCGAGTCGGCCAGGCGGCCTGGTGGGGCGCGCGACCTGCATCTTCGCTCGATCAGGGGGGCATGCCTGGCCATGCTCACGTCATCTCCACCCGCCCCCACTGGATCGCGGCTCATGACGATGGATAGGCTCCAATGGAAGATCACTTTTGATGCGATGGGGTGCCCGTGGCGGGTATCCCGTCGGCCACGGGGGTAGCAGTGAGTTCCGACTTCGACGACATACGTCCGGTGTCCGCGCCGAACACCGGGGTGGATCCACGCATATCCGTGCCGACCGCGCCCGCCACTGGCGTGGACCCGCGTACGGCGTACCGGATGTCGGCCTCGCCCGCGCGCGCCGACGTGCGCGACCTCGATCCTGCGCCGCGCGCGACCACGGGCGGCGGCCACGACGGTGGAGACATCCGGCTCATGTCGGCCGGGGGCGGCGCCGGCGGCGTACAGACGAACGGCATGTCCGGCGTCCAGGACCCGGCCGCCCTCAACCGCGCGGGTCAGGCCTCCACGGAGATGGCGAGCGTGGTGCGGAGTCACGGGCACGTCGGCAGCGATGAACGCATGTGGGGTGCGGTCGGCGCCCTGAGCGGCGACCTGTGGGGCGGACAACTGGGCGTGGAGCTCAGCAGGACGATGGAGAGCTGGGACAGGCAGGCAACGAAGCTGCAGAAGCTCTGCCAGGAGATCGGAACGCGGTGTACCACGACCGCGGGGAACTACACGCGCACGGAGTCGGCGAACGAGCAGGAGATGAACGCCGTCCGCAGCTCTCTTTCCGACTTCAACTGACAGGACCAGCCCGGTGATCGCCTACGAACAGCTCTACCACCTCGACGTCGACGGCATCCGGAACGCCGTCGACTCCTGGAGCGAGTACATCCGCCGCTACGACTCCATGGGCGAGGCCTACGACCAGCAGGTCGTCACGAACTTCGACCAGGCCGGCTGGACCAGCCTCGACGGCACCGCCCTGTACGCCCGGAGCCAGATCGTCATGGCGAACAAGGAGTTCATCGACGCGGTGACCGAGGCCAAGGGCATCCGCGCCGTCCTCCAGGACGCCTACGACGAGCTGAGGAAGTACAAGAGCGACCTGCACCAGCTCAAGGACGACGCCAAGAGCGACAACATCACCATTACCGCCACCGGCCAGGTGACGCTGACCCAGCCGGATCCCGACGGCGACAAGCCGGTCCTCCCGGGTGGTGCGCTGGCGCCGCTCGGGCCCTCCGTCAACCAGCTCAAGATCGAGTTCTGGGAGGCGAAGATCGCGGTCGTCCTCGCTGCTGCCGACAACGCCGACATCTCTGCTTCGCACGCCCTGCGGCGCAACACCGGCAAGGGCGGCGACGAGGGCTTCAACGACAAGACCGTCAAGTCCGTCGACCAGGACGAGGCCCAGCAGGCGTCCAAGCTGCTGAAGAAGTACGAGAACGGCGAGAAGCTCTCTCCCGCCGAACTCAACGAGCTCGACCGTCTGATGAGCCACAACCAGAAGGACCCCGAGTTCAGCCGGATGCTCCTCAAGGACCTCGGCCCTGAGGGCACGCTGCGCCTGGCTGAGGACCTGGAGCACGAACGGGGCGGCGACGGTGCGAACAAGGACAAGTACAACGACATCCAGCGCGCCTTGGCCAACAACATCGCCACCGCCAACCAGGACAAGGCGTTCTCCGACCAGTGGCGGGCGGACATGCGCGCGCTCGGGACCGAGCCGACGGGCGGCGACCACTCCCAGCCCTACGGGTACCAGACGCTGACCACCCTGCTGAAGCACGGTGACACCGCCGACTATCCACCACGGCTCACCACCGGCCTGACCGACGACATCATCGCCGCCGAGAAGAAGCATCCGGGTATCTGGGACGAAGGCAAGGTTGTCCCTTACGGCGACGACCCCGAGCCGCAGGCTGTGGTGGATCCGGTCGACGACATGCTCGGCATCATGAGCGGCGATCCCGACACGGCCACGAAGTACCTCGACCCGGAGCAGGACGGCAGCAAGGACCGTCTCAAGTACCTCCTCGACGACCGGCACTGGCCCAACGTCCATGTCCGGGAGGACTCCCAGGGAGCGGCTCAGGGAACCCCCCTGGACGAGTACGACCAGGATGCCACCAACTCCCGTACCGGCCTCGGCTCTGTCCTGGAAGCCGCCACCACGGGCGGGCAGCCGGGTGAGGAGAAGACCAGGTATGAGGGGCACACCGAGGGCCAGGCGCGGGTCATGCAGGAAACGATCCAGCGCCTGGACAACTACGGACACGGCGGCGGCGACGAGATCCCCGAGAACATGCAGACGCCGTTGGCCCGCGCCCTCTCGGACTACACCCCGGACACCCACAACATCATCGCCGGCACGCAGGACGGCTACGTCGATCCGAACGGCCGCAAGAACATCCTCGGCAGCGGCGACGACGCCCACATCGCCGTGCCCGAGCGCAGCGTGATCCGTGTCCTGCGGGGCGTGTCGGAGGATCCCGAGAACTACGCCCAGATCTACGAGTCGGAGCGTTTCTACGCGGCGGACCAGATGGCCCGCGCCGACAAGGAGCCGGGTAACGGCAACGAGAACTGGGAGGTTCCCGCCGTGGACGCGGGCAACGTGCTCGGCGCGTACAACGCGATCGGGTCCGATGCGTACCTGGACGCCCGGGACGAGAAGAAGCAGTGGGCCGACGACGCCGCCAAGAGCGTCTACCACGGAGCGGGCCTGCCGCTCACGGCGGTGCCCTGGGTCGGTGACGGCGCACAGCGCATGCTCGATCAGGAGACCTACGACTGGTCGAAGGATGTCAAGGCGGTCGCCGATGCCCGGGCGAACGATCAGACCGCCGCAGAGAAGGCGGATGGAGTCGGCAGCACCCAGGACCTGATCACCCGCTGGGACCGTGACCGCTCTCAGTCCGGACAGGCACCCGACGACCGGATCGTCCAGCAGATGCGGCAGCAGACTGAGCAGGGCTACATCACTTCACGCGAGTCCGCCTTCGAGGACCTCAGGGGACGGCACTGATGAGTACGGCACTGATGAACACCCCTGACCAGGCCGGCAAGCGCCGCCGGGGACGGGCGCCGCGCGTCGCGTCGGTGATACTCGCTGGGCTCGCAGTGACGGCAGGCGCCCTCTACTTCACCGGCATGTACGGCAGTGGGACGGAGGACGCGCCGCCGGCGCAGCTCTGCGACGGACTGGTGCAACGGGACGACCGCGATCTGCAATGGCTCCTGGGGGCACGCGAGCCGTCTGCCGCCGATGTCATCACCGACCGCACCTCGGACGAGCCACGAGAGTGTGACTTCTCGCCCAGGGCGAGTGGCACAGGCGTCCGCTACGAGGAACTGGACATCACCGTCAGCCGGAGCGCGGGCAGCAGGTACCTCCTCCTGGAGCTCGGGCGTCAGCAGTCGGACAACGCGGCATTCACGGTGTCTCCCATCGGTAACGGCTGGCGTGGTGTGCTCCATACCGATCCGGGCGCCTCCCGGGCAACCGTGGTGATGCTCTGTGAGGGTGACGAACCGAGCGACCTCACGGTGAACCTGACGGGTCGCCCGGCGGGCTACGAAGGCAAAGACCCCACCGACGAGCAGCGCGCCCGGCTCGCCCGGCTGACCTCCCGTATCGCTGTGCGTGCCGCGCAACAGGCCGGCTGCAAGGCCCCGCACGGCGACACGATCGACACAGTGGCCGACCCCATACCCAGTCCCGTCGACAACACGGAGCCAGAGGCGGTGCCGTCCGGCAAGGCGACCGGTACATGCGAGGGCGTCCCCGCCCCCACCCTCGAGACCAGGGCCGACCCGCTCGCTCCCATCGAGGACTGCGTGGTCATCGGCAAGGCAGGCAAGCCCGCCTCCCGCCTGGCCGCCTACTACGGCCCCTTCGTCCGGGACGGATACGCGGCGACGTACAAGCGCGGTGACAGCGGCAGGTTCTCGGGACCGGCGGGCGGGGCGGACGGCGTCTATTGGGCCAGTGCGAAGTGCCCCGCCCAGGGCGGCACCGCCTTCTTCACCTCGGAGACCCTGTACACCGGCGACGGCCACACCTCGCCGGATCCCGACCTTCAGCAGTCGGCGTTGCAGCGGTTCGCCGAACGGTCCGCGAAGGCGCACGGGTGTGAGGCGCCGGTGTTCAGCGAATAGCACACGACTCGAACAACATGGCCCTCGGGGACGGGCGGCACGGTGGCGGTCGGCTGCACCCTCGTCGCGCCACCGAGCGGACACGGATTGCGGCACCCTTGGCACCGCCATGCGGGACGCCACGCCCGGCCCGACTCCCGGGCGGCACACGCCGGCTCAGGCCCGTGCCATGAAGGCGGGCTTCTCGCTGCGGCGAGGACGTCGAGCGACGCCTGGCCCAGCGCATCCGGTGGCGCGCGCTGGGGCCCGGCCGTGGGGCCGGACGGCTGCTGTGGATGTGCGAACGGATGGCCACCGCCCCGCTCGCGCCCGATCTCGTTCCCCGGATGTGGCGCGCGGCCCGCGCCCCTGGCGTCGACGCCCCCGACTGGAGCGGGACGACACCTCCGGGCGACTGCGCCCTGCCCCCGGACCGCTACCGCGCGCTGCTCGCGGAGCGCGCCACCGGCGTCCACCTGGACCTGCGGGAGGACGACGGCGCGGTCCGGGTGGCGGCGCCGCCGGGCTCGGTGATCCGGTTGTGGAACGGGTCGACGACCACCCTGCACAGCGGCGACGGCGAGGCGACCACCTTGCTCCTGCCGCCCGACGACCCGTCGGACAACTCGCCCGGCAACAGCGGGGCGGCCGTCTTCACCAGGGGTGGTGACCGGCTGGGGACGGGGTGGCTCGGGGCGTACGCGGCGATCCGCCGCTGAGCCGGCCGCAGAGAGGGTCCCTACGAGGGCCACCGCCTGGCACGGAGCGTGAAACGGGCGCACGGTAGCACAGGTGGCATGGGCCGGGGAGCGGCTCACACGCACCGATCGGGGTGCGGCAGACTGGTGTGGATCCGGTGGTACACGTCCGGCGGGACGTGTACCGGCCGAAGCGGGGGAGAAGGGAAGCCCACAGTTCCGTGAGCGACGAGTTCGACGTCCCGGAGTCCGATGCCGCGGACCCCGTCGACGATGCCGCGTTCGGTATCGACGCGTTCTCCCTCGACGACCGGCTGCGGCTGTTCCACTTCGCCGCCGCCGAGAAGCGCCACGAGTACCTGTGGCTGCTGCGGGCCTTCGACCGCGGACGCGCCAACTACCAGGTGCTGCTGCACGCTTCGGACGCGGTGGGCCTGCTGGAGCGGCTCGCCGTCGACCATCCCGCGGCGGGCGCCGTCGGTGGGTCGGCCGGTGTGCAGCCTCTGCTCGACGCGCTCGCGGAGTGGCAGGTGCTGGACCGGTCGTACGACGGGACGCGCGCCGCGAACCTCGCCGAGTACCGCAATCGGCACTACGTGTACCAGTTCACCCAGGCCGGATACCGGGCCTACCGGGCCGTGGAGGACGTGCTCGGCGCGAGCCTGGAGGATGCCCAGCTCTCCCGTCTCGTCTTCCCCGACATCCTCGGCGACCTGCGCGCGCTGGCCGACGCCAACACCGCGGGCGACGGCGAGGAGGTGTACCGCAAGCTCGGCCGTCTCGACTCCGTGCTCAACGAGATGGCGCAGCGCGCCGCCCGCTTCTACCTCATGCTGGGCGACCTGGCGCGCACCAACGACACGCGGCCCGAGGTGTTCCTCGCCCACAAGGACACGCTCCTCGCGCACATGCGGGAATTCACCGCCGAGCTCGGGCGTTACGCCCCGCTGCTCGCCGAGGCGGTCGAGAAGGCCGCGGCCACCGGCGTGGACCGGATGATCGAGTACGCGGCCGAGGCCGACGAACGGCTCTTCCGCAGTCCCGCCGAGCGCCTCGCGGACTGGCGGCACCGGTGGGACGGCATCGTCCACTGGTTCGCGGAGCGCGAGCACAGCGAGACCGAGCGGCTGCAGGACGCCACCGTCACCGCGATCCGCTCCGTCCTCGCCCTGCTGCGCCGCGTCACCGAGGCCCGTCGGGGCGGGGTGAGCCGGGAGAGCCAACTGCGACATCTCGCCCAGTGGTTCACCTCCTGCGAGAGCGACGAGGACGCGCACGCCCTGTTCCAGGCCGTCTTCGGGCTCGGCGCGCCCCGCCATATCGCCGTGCCGTACGCCGACCCCGAGCAGATCCCGGGGCGTACCTCCTGGTGGGATGCCGAGCCGGTCGAGCTGGCCCGCACCCTCGTCCAGTCCGGCCGCACCCCCGCCCTGCACGGCCCCGGCCGCATCGAACGCGACGACGACCGGCGGGCGTTGCTCCGCGCCGAGCAGCTCAAGAAGCAGGCCGAGCGGCGGGACGCCGCGCACTCCCTCGCCTCGGACGGCGTGTACGGCCGGACCCTCGACGAGCCCGAGACGCGCGCCCTGCTCGCCCTCCTCGACGTGGCGCTCGCCGCCCGTGTCCCCGCCAGCCGCCGGGTCACCGCCGCCTCCGGCTCCGCCCACGGGGTACGGCTGACCCTCACGCCCGCCGAGGGATCCACCACCGTCGACACCGTGCGCGGCCGTCTCCATCTCGACGGGCTGCGGCTGGAGGTCACCACATGAGCCAGGTCGCCGCAAGCAGTGGTGTCGTGATCGAGGCCGCCGCATGAGCCGTGTCGCCGAAGGCGTCTCGCCGCTCGAACTCGCCGACTACCAGAAGGCGGTACGGCTCGTCCTGCGGCACCCTCTGATCACGTCCGGGTACCCGGACAGGGCGGCGCTGGCGACCGTGCGCCGCTGGGCCGATCAACTGCGCACCGACCTGATGGACGTGCTCGGGTACCGGCTCGTCACCACTGCCGACACCGCCCGCCTCCAGCGCGCCCAGGACGGCCTGGACGCCACCCGCCCGGCCCTCACCCGCGCGGGCCGCCCCTTCGACCGGCGCCGCTACGCCTACCTCGTCCTCACTCTCGCGGCCCTCGGCCGCCACGGCGCGCAGGTGGCGCTGGGCGAGCTGGCCGACGCGGTCGCCGCCGACGCCGTACGCATCGACGGGCTCGGCCTCGACACCGCCCGCAAACCCGACCGGGACGCCTTCGTCGACGCCGTCACCTGGCTCACCGAACGCGGCGCGCTCACCCTCGCCGACGGCTCCGCCACCGCCTGGGCCGGCGATCCCGAGCGTGCCGAGGCCCTGTACGACATCGACCGCGAGATCCTCCTCGCCGTCCACCATCCGACCCGCGTGCTCCAGCACCTGACCTCGGTCACCGCGCTGCTGGACTCCTCCGGCGCGCTGGGCATGTCCGCGAGCCGTGCCGCCCAGCGCCGTGACCAGGCCCGCCGCGCCCGGCGGCTGGTGCTGGAGAACCCGGTCGCGTACTACGCCGACGCCGACACCGAACTCCTGGGCCAGCTGCGGGCCCCCGCCCTCGCCGAGGACCTGGAGCGGCTGACCGGGCTGACGGTGGAGCGGCGGGCCGAGGGGGTGGCGCTCGTCGACACCTCCGGCAGACTGTCCGACCTCCGCTTCCCCGGCGGCGGAACCGTCGCGCAGGCCGCGCTGCTCCTCGCCGCCCGGATCAGCGCCGCCGTCCAGCGCTCCGGACGGCACGCCCTCGACCTGCTGCCCGCGCCCACCGCAGCCGAACGCCTCGCGGCCCGCGCCCGGCGCATCGACGCGGCCCTCCCGTCGCGAGGGCTGATCGCCGGACTCGCCGAGCCGGACCAGGAGTCGGCGTACGAGGCGTCCGGTGACGAGGGGGAGGCGCCGGGGGAGACCCGGTACCCCTTCGTCACCGACTCCTGGCTCCGGGGCAGGCTCAAGGAGATCACCGCCGAGTACGGCGCGGGCTTCGCCGCCGACCTGCGCGGCGACCCGGACCGGCTGCTCGGCCAGGCGCTCGACCTGCTGGCCGCGATGTCGCTGATCACCCGGGTCGACGGCGGGGCCCTCGCGCTGCCTCTGCTGGCGCGGTACCGGGGGGTCACGGCCCGTGTGAAGACCCGAACGGCAGCACAACCGCCCGCCCAGACCGCCCTGTTCGCCGACGACCCCGCCGCCGACACAGTCAACGAGACCGCCAAGGACCCGACTCCGTGAGCACCTCCGCTCCCACCCAGTCCCCCACCCCCTCAGCCCGCTACGTCCCCACCCGCGCCGGGATCATCAACCTGTGGGACTACCGGGACGAGGAGTTCTCCTTCGCCGGTGGCTGGCTGGTGCTGCGCGGCCCCAACGGATCGGGTAAGACCAAGGCCCTCGAAGTCCTCTTCCCGTTCGTCCTCGACGGCCGTATCGACCCCAAGCGGCTCAACCCGTTCGCCGCCGAGGACCGCACCATGAAGTCCAACCTGCTCTTCCGAGGGCAGGACAGCGCGCTCGGCTACGTCTGGATCGAGTTCACCCACCGGGAAACGGGGGAGGCCGTCACCTGCGGTATCGGGCTGCATGCCCAGCGGCACCGCGACGCACCCGCTCGCTGGCACTTCGTCGCCGAAGGCCGCGTCGGCGAGGACTTCTCCCTCCTCACCCACGACGACCGGCCGATGACGAGGAAGCAGCTCGCCGCCGAGCTCGGACGCGAGCTGATCGCTTCCACGGCCGACTACCGCGCCGCCGTCGACGAGCGCCTGTTCGGCCTCGGCCCGGAGCGGTACGAGCAACTGCTCACCCTGATCCTCACGTTGCGCCGCCCGCAGCTCGCCAAGAACCTCGACCCGGCCAGGCTCTCCGACACCCTCACCGCGGGTCTGCGCCCGCTCGACGTCGACCTGATCGCCGAGGCGGCCCGCTCCTTCGACGACATGGAGTCCGTGCAGCGCACCCTGGAGGGGCTGGCCGCCGCCGACGACGCCACCCGAGCCTTCCTCGCGAGCTACTCCACCTATCTGCGGGTCCATGCCCGCGCCGCCGCGGACCGGCTCACCGCCCGGCGCGCCGAGACCGCCGAGCGGGCCGCCGCCCTGCGCACCGCCGCGGCGGACCTGGCGGCGGCCCGCGAGGCGCAGGCCGCCGCGGAGACGCGCGCCGAGTCGGCCGACGCCTCGCTCGCCGCCCAGCGTGCCCGTCTGGACCAGCTGCGCTCCTCCGCCGCCTACCAGGCAGTCGAGCAACTGGCCGACCTGGAGCGGCTGGTGCGTACCTGCGAGCAGACCGCCCGGCAGGCCACCGCCGAGCGTGAGCGCCGTACGGCAGCCACCGGCCGCGCCCGCGCCGAGGCCGAACACGCCGCGCGGATCGCCGCCGAACTCGACGCCGCCGTCTCCCGCGATGCCGCCGCCGTCGCCGACCACGCCCACACCGCTGGCCTGCCCTGGACCCCGGCCGACGCCGAGCCCGCCCGGCTCGCCGAACGCTCCGCCGCGCTCGCCGCCGCCCGCCACGAGGGCGTCCGGGCCGTGCGCGCCGCCCAGCAGGCCGCACGCGGCGCCGAGCAGACCCGCGACCTCGCCCGGGTCTCCCTTGACCGCGCGCAGGAGGCCGTCACCACGGCCGAAACCGCCGAAGCCGGTGCCGAGGCGGCCCTCGAATCCGCCCGCGACGAGGCCCGCACGGCGCTCGGCCGGTGGACGGAAGGACACGGCACGCTGCTGGCCGAGGAGGATGCCCGTCGGCTCGCCGAAGCCCTCGAACTCACCGGCGAGGCCGACGCGGTCACGCTCGGCGACGCCTTCACCGAGGCCACCGCGCCCGCCGTACAGGACCTGCGCGACACCCTCGCCGCCCTGCGCGCCCGGCACACGGATGTCGAGCGCCGCCGCGCCGACACGGAGGTCGAACGCGACCGGATCGCCGCCGAGCACGACGATGCCCCGCCGCCGGCCCGTGGTCGCACCGCAGACCGGTCACCGGGGGACGGGGTTCCGCTGTGGCGGCTCGTCGACTTCGACGACGAACTGACGGACCGTCAACGAGCGGATCTGGAAGCTGCGTTGGAGGCGTCGGGTCTCCTCGACGCGCTCGTCACCGCCGAGGACACCCCCGTGGCGGCCGGGCACAGCGAGGGCTACCTCCGGGCCGGGGCCCCGGTGAACGGCCCGAGCCTCGCCGACCTCCTGCGGCCCGACAACCCCGGGAACCGGCGGGGCGCCGCGGCGCTCCCGACCGCCGCCCGCATCACCGCCGTCCTGCGCTCCGTCGCCGTCAGCGGCGACCCCGGCGCCGGGACACCGCGGATCGGCCCCGACGGCCGGTACGCGGCCGGTGTCCTGGTCGGCGCCCACACCAAGGAGCACGCCGAGTACGTCGGCGCCACCGCCCGCGCCCGTCGGCGCGCCGCCCGGATCGCCGCCTGCGAGGCGCTTCTGGCCGAACTCCTGGCTCAGCAGGGCGAGTTGGCGCACGCCCAGGCCCGTACGGACGCCGCCCTCGACGCGTACGCCGCCGCCCGCGCCGAACTGCCCCGCACCACCGGCATCACCGAGGCGCTGCGCGAGCTCGACCGGGCCGCGGCGCGGCTGCGGGCCACCCGTGACGCCGCCGACGTCGCCCGGGGCGCGTACGACGAGTCGGTGGCCGCCTGCTCGGTCGCCGAGCGTGCCCTGCGCCGCACAGCGGCCGAGCACACCATCGAGACCGAGCGCGTCGACGCCGTCGAGACCGCCACCCGCGCCTTCCAGACGGCGGTCCGTGAACTGGGCGCCCGCCGCCGCGAGCACGCCCGCCAGACCGATGCCGCACAGGCAGCCGCCGACCGGCTCACCGCCGCCGCCGAGGACGAGGAGGCGGCGGCGGACGCCGAGCGCGCGGCGCGCCGTCGGCACGCGGAGGAGGCCGCGGGACTCGAGGCCCTCCAGGATGCCGTCGGGGCCGAGGCACAGGAGGTGATGCGCCAGGTGCAGGAGACCGAGGACGGCATCGACGCTCTGGTGGGGGAGGCCGAGGCGGCCCGCACCGCCCAGCACGCCGCGATCGCGGGCACCGCCGCGGCCGAGGCCCGCCGTACGGCTGCCGCCGAGGCCGGGGCGGTCGCCGCGGCGGAGGAGAAGGGCACCGCCCGCTCCCTGCGCCCGTACGCCGCCCCGGAACTCCTCGACATCCTGCGCTGCCCGCAGGGTCTGGCCTGGCCCGCCCAGGAGGCCGACTGGACCGGCGAGGCACTCCCGCCGGCCGTGGTCGCCGTGCACGAGGCGATTCTCTCCGCGACCCGTGACCTTACCCCCACCGAGACCAGCCTCAAGCAGTCCGTCACCCGCCTGACCAAGGCCCTGGACGACCTCCAGGC
Organism: Streptomyces sp. bgisy027; assembly: GCF_057710365.1. Classification (NCBI taxonomy): domain Bacteria; kingdom Bacillati; phylum Actinomycetota; class Actinomycetes; order Kitasatosporales; family Streptomycetaceae; genus Streptomyces; species Streptomyces sp. bgisy027. The sequence goes on along the minus strand of NZ_JBYIVZ010000073.1, from coordinate 5,218 downwards.
GCAACTCGCCGCCGCGGGGCAGGACTACCGGCCCGAATGGGACGGCTCCGACGGCGTCATCCTCGTCCGCGTGGCCGACGAAGAGGGCCCGCTGCCCGTCGCCGCCTTCGCCCAGAAGATCTCCGCCCACCGCCGTGACCAGGCCGAACTGCTCTCCGAGTCCGAGCAGCGCATCCTGGAGGACGCCCTGCTCACCCGGCTCGCCCAGCAGATCCACGACCGTACCGTCGACGCCCGCGATCTGATCCGGCGGATGAACACCGACATGCGCGAGCGGCAGATGTCCTCGGGGACGACGGTCGGCGTGAGCTGGCTGCTCGCCGACCACCTCGACGACGAACAGCGTGCCGTCTGCGCCCTCCTCGACGCCGACGCCGCCCGCCTCGGCCCCGACGGACTCGCCCGGGTGCGCACGCACTTCGCCGCACAGATCAAGTCCGCCCGCGCCCGCCACCGCGACCAGCCCTACCGCGAACTGCTCGCCGACGTCCTCGACTACCGGCGCTGGCGGCTCTTCGCCTTCCAGCTCGTTCGCCCCGACAAGAGCGAGGAGAGGCTCACCCGCGCCCGGCACAGCCGGCTGTCGGGCGGTGAGCAGTCCGTGTCGCTGCACCTGCCGCTGTTCGCCGCCGCGCACGCCATGCTCAACTCCGCCCACCCGCACGCCCCGCGCCTGCTCGCCCTCGACGAGGCCTTCGCCGGCGTGGACGACACCGGGCGCGGCGAACTCATGTCGCTGGCCGCGCAGTTCGACCTCGACCTGTTCATGACCGGCTACGACCTGTGGGCCGCCCACGCCTCCGTGTCCGCCGCGGCCCACTACGACCTGGCGCACAGCGCCGTCGACCACACCGTCTCGGCGCTGCTGCTCGTCTGGGACGGCGACCGGCTCCTCGCCGACGACACCGGTGACCTCACCGCCGCCCTCGGCTCGCCCGGCACCCGGCGCGTCCCGACGCCCGAGGAGGCCGCGGTTGTCCACTGAGCGCGAGCCGTCGGCGTACGACGAGCTGCGGGGCGAGGGATGGACCCGGCTGCTCGCCGCCGCCCGCCGCCGGCTGGAGCGCACCGGCGGCGCGCTCGACGGCGACATCGGGCTCACGAGCCCCAGCGAGGCCGAGCGCCGCACCGTCATCGGTGTCACCGGCCGCTACCGGCCCGAGACCGCCAAGCGTCTCGCCGTACCCCTGAGTGATCTGGACGGATACCTGTACGACTGCTACGGCACCGGCCTCCTCCAGACGCTCGGCCGTCTCCACGGGCCGCTGCGGGACCGGCCCGCCGAACGGGCCGAAGAGGTAGCGCGCCGCGACGACGCCCTGAAGTCGGCCCACTCCAGCCGGCTCGGCGGGCAGGGCTGGTTCGCCGTCTGGCTGGACCGGATCGCCGCCGACGGCACCCTCACCCGCCTCGTACGCCGGGGAGACGCGCCTCTCCTCGACGCGGCGGTACGTGTCCTGGAAAGGCTGACCGGTGACGGGGACCGCTCCGCGGGCTTCCCGAACGACCGCTCTGCGGGCTTGCCGAACCGGGTCCCCGGCCTCCTGCCGCTCCCGGTCCTGGCCGAGTGGGCCACCGGCGACACCAAGGCCCTTGTGCCCGGCGCCCCGCTGGAGCAGCTCGTCCTGCGGGCCCTCGCCCAGCGCACCGGCGGCGGCTCGGAGGTACCACGTGACCGGGCCGGGCGGCGCGCCCTGTGGGAGAGCACCGGCGCCATCGCGGACGACCTCGCCAGCCAGGTCCTCGTCCTCAACATCGGCGCCAGGGGCGACACCGTCGTCTGCGACTGGCTGCGTGACGCCGCCGGCTTCGGCATACCTTTCCGGCTCACCCTCCACCAACTCGCCACCGACCCCGTCGTCCCCGCCGCCCGCACCCTCTTCGTCTGCGAGAACCCGGCCGTCCTGCGCGCCGCCGCCGGCGAACTCCAGGACACCGCCGCCGCCCTGGTCTGCACCGAGGGTGTCCCGTCCGCCGCCTGCCACAAACTGCTCGGCGACGCCGTACGCGCGGGAGCCCGGCTGCACTGGCGCGCCGACTTCGACTGGACCGGCCTGCGCATCACCGCGGACGCCGTGGCCCGCCACGCTGCCCACCCCTGGCGGATGACCGCCGCCGACTACACGGCAGCCCTCGGCGAGGGCGGGTCAACACCGCTCGCGGGACCGCCCGCGGCCAGCCCCTGGGACCCCGGACTGGCCCTCGCGATGGAGGCGTCGGGCAGCACGGTCATGGAGGAACGCCTCCTGCCCGCGCTCCTGTCCGACCTCACCCATGCCTGAACCGGCGTCCGGTGGCCGACTCGATCCGTCGATCCGAGCACGTCGAAGGGCATGCACCGGCGAGCCGGCGCTGGTACCCGAGCCCGTGGACGAGATTCAGTTCGATCGCGTTCGTCACCTCGCGCTCGCGCCCCGCGTTACTCGGCGGGCGGTTTTCAGCGTGTGTCGGTGTCCGGTTCGGGCACCGGAAGTTCGTCGAGGTCGAGGGTGAAGGTGCGGCCGTCGGCCAGGGGGATGGGGAGCTTGCCCGTGCCGTATGCGCGGGTGTGGGCGGTGCTGTAGCCGTTCGCGGTGGGTTCGGTGTGCAGGACGACTTCCCGGGCGTAGGGGTCCACGACGAGGTAGACGGGGATGCCGTACCGGCCGTACTTCGCGGTGCAGTCGTCGTAGTCCTTGCGTGCCGAGGACGTGGAGACGACCTCCGAGATCAACAGGACGTCCTCGAAGCTGTAGCGCTTGCCCTCCTTGCGCGCGTCCTCGCGCAGGATGGCCAGGTCGGGGGCGGAGTTCTCGTCGGCGGGGAAGTCGATGCAGACGTCCGAGGTGACCTTCGCGTGACGGCCGAGGGCGAGAGAGTCGATCTGCAACGACCTGATCGTGCTGGAGTGCTCTTCGCTCTGCGGGGTCATGATGATCTTTGCGTCGGCGGCGAAGAACACCACGTATCCCGCGGGGAACTCGGTGTGCGTGATCGCGTCGACACTCATGGACGGTGCTCCTTCCCGTGTGCCGTCATGATACGGCGGACAGAGCCGTCCCACGGGTGGACTTCCGTGGCGTGCGCGCACCACAGAGGGAACCGGTCCGCATGAGCGGACGCCGTGACGCGGGGCGTGAGCTGGGCCTGCAGGTGTTCGGACCCAACAGCCGGCGTTGGGTGACTTCCAGGGGCGGCGGGCACCTTCCGGATGGCCATGGAGTGGCGGGACGTCTTTGGACATTGCGGTACGAGGTACCGGCGTCCGGTACGACGCATATGGTTTGATCAGGCACAACGGCATCTGGCGGCATCAGTCGTCACCAGGGCCGGGCGGGCTGGATGAGCACCGGGTCCGCCGCTGTCCCGCCTGGGCCCGCCGGGTCACCCCCGCGATGTCGGCCCACGCCTTCCTCGCCGTCGTCCGCGCCGACGAACGCGCACACCGGCCCACGTCGGACGACGTGATCCCGTTTGTCCTGCGGCGAGATCTGCCGCCTGTTCATCGCGCTCGTCGTCCGGCCTGCCCGCGACACGGCCCACTCACTTGCCTGGTCCGACTGGCGCGGCCGCCCACCAGGCACGATCCCGCACCGGTCACTACCGGAGGCGAGCCGCATCCCTCACATCAAGGTCACGAACTACGGCTGGAGTGGTCAGTGGCAGTGGCCTTGATGTCCAGTGCATGGGGGGCTTTGTCCGAGTCGGACAACTCGACGATTCGAGACCCCCGTGCTTCGGGAGTACCCAATCCGGTGGCCGCTCGGTGGCCGGAGGCCTTTGGACGGGGCAGTGTGAAGTAGCAGAGGGCAACCTGCGGCAAGTGCTCTGATCAGGCACGACAGCACTCGGCGGCATCACGCGGTGGAGAGTTTTTCGGCGATGACGGTGGCGAGTGGGTAGCCGAGGATCTGGAAGCTGTCCGTCGTGAGTTGCTGCGGGTAGTCGATGATCCTGGGGCCCGGGGTGACGGGGTCGCCGAAGCTGATATCGAGTTGGAGCTTGAGTCGTGCTCGGGCGATGCAGGCGGCCATGGACAGGCGCAGACCGTGGTACTCGTCCTCCTCGCGAATGGGGACGGTCTTGAGCGTCGCGGGATCGAATACGACTCCGTCGTCGCTCTCGGTGGCGGCGATGGCCGCGACCCTGTGGATGATCTCGGTTTCGGTGCCTGGGAACGAGCGGCCGAGGATGTCGATGCCGCGGGTCATTCGACGTGCGCCGAACTGGGCGAGCAGCAGGCCACCCTCGAGGACGAAGTGTTCCCGGCCGAGGTGCGATGCGGCCAGGCGGTAGAGGAACCGTTCGAGGACGTACTCGACCATGACCTCGTCCGTGGACCGGCTGTTGCGGCGGGCCAGGTTGCGCAGGTTGTTGTAGACGTGGCCGGCGGTGGTGTCGCGGGTGGGGTTGGCCGTCAGGCGAGCACCGCTTCTACGGCGGGGCGGATGACGGAGAGAGCGTCCAACTCGCGTGCGATGTGCTGGAGTTCGCCAACCCCGCCGCGTCCGCTTCGGCGCAGGTGGCGGCCGAGCGCGGAGAGGGCGAGGGGCTCGCCGATGCGGCTGCGGTGGCGCATCGCGTCGACGACGCTGCGGGCTGCGTTGTACACGGGGATGCTCTCTCCCGGGGCTGCTTCGAACCGCGTCCATGTATCGAATGGAACCCCTCAGGTTGACCCAGGGGATCGATTTCATACGTCCAGTGGTGGGCGAGCGGTGTATCCGGCGTTGATCACATACCGCGAACCCGCAGGTCAAGAGCCCCTTCCATGGGGACTGCCCAGGGATTTTTCAGGGACTTTCACGTCTGCCTCAGGGAGTCTCCAGGGACTTTCAGCCGTGCAAGAAGGGAAGGCCCCGACAGCGCTGAAAGAAACGAATGCGCTGGTCAGGGCCCATCCCCTCAGCACTCGATGATGTTCACCGCCAGCCCGCCCCGCGCCGTCTCCTTGTACTTCACCGACATGTCGGCGCCCGTGTCCTTCATGGTCTTGATGACCTTGTCCAGGGACACCTTGTGGGAGCCGTCGCCGCGCATCGCCATGCGGGCGGCGGTGACCGCCTTCACCGCGGCCATGCCGTTGCGTTCGATGCAGGGGATCTGGACGAGGCCGCCGACGGGGTCGCAGGTGAGGCCGAGGTTGTGCTCCATGCCGATCTCGGCGGCGTTCTCGACCTGTTCGGGGCTGCCGCCGAGCACTTCGGCGAGGGCGCCGGCCGCCATGGAGCAGGCGGAA
>NZ_JBYIVZ010000072.1:0-48309 GCF_057710365.1 Streptomyces sp. bgisy027 | reverse complement strand
ACTCCTTGACCACCGCCTTGACTTGCCTGGTCAGGTGGGTGGTGCGTCGCTGGTATCGGTCCAGGACTCCGGGCACCTGCTCGCGGAAGGTATGTCGGCAGCCGCGGGTGGGGCACACCAGGCGCCGCACCCGCACACGGACCACCACCCGCCGCCCGTCGACCGGCACGTCAGCCACAGTCCGCCAGCGATAGCCGTGCACCCGCCCCGACGACACCCCGCACACCGGACACGGCGCCATGTTCTGCGGCGTTCGCGCACGCACCACGATCCGCTCACCCTCGTCGACCACGTCGTCTATGACCAGCGGGAACAGGCCCGAAAACACCACCTGGACAAGCTCGTTGACATCCTTCACGCGAATGCCAACGAGGCGTCACGACGCTCCGTCACCACCGAAAGTGAGACAGGGCCGTTAGATTTACACTCCCACATGACAGCAACCGTCAGGAGCCTTGCGTGTCCCTCCTTCGCCACGCATCAGGTCTGTTTCCCCGCCAGCGCTGCCGCTGTTCTGTGCTCGAATGGCGGAGCATCCAAGCATGCAGGGCTTCGATGTCGTGAGCCATCTCGGTATGCGTCGGAATGAGCATCGTGTGGAACGTCGTGTCATACCACCAGGAGAACGTGTCGCCGAACAGGCGCACTGCGTATTCCTTCTGGAGAGCGCCGAACTCGATCGCGATCCAGAGCCGCTGGAAAAAGTAGATGACCTGTTGGAGGTCGGATATGCCTGAGAAACCCAACAGGTCCCGCAGCTCCTGGTAGTCCTTGTCCGCATACTGGTCGACGAGTTCGGCTGCGGCGTGCCGTGCGCGCATCATATCCGGTCCGTGCAGTTCCTGGTGCAGGTCAAAGGTGACGCTCAGTCGACGCTGCCGATCGGCTGACCGCTGGGTCAGGGAAGCTCCCACGAAGACACCGGCAAGGCTTGCCACGACGCCAATGATCGTTTCCATCATGGCCCCAGATCAGCTCGCTGTGGCGTGTTCGGCCTGCGCTTTGGTCTGGGCGAGGCGGTTGGAATCGGTGCCGGTCTCGATGATGTTCCCGCCAAAGGTGACACGGTCGACGATGGCCGCGCAAAGTCGCGGGTCCGTGCACGCCTTGGTCCACCCTCCAAAACGTTCGTTGGAGGCAATGGCGACGCTGTTCTTCTCTTCCCGTTCGGTTAAAACCTGGAACAACAACTCGGCGCCGTGTTTGTCAAGTTCCATGTATCCCAGCGCGTCGGTCATGGCACTTCTCCCTCCGGATTGGGTCGGCCGCCTGGCCGGCGTCGTCGCAGTAACCGGTCGTGGACGGACACGGAGGGCAGCGGCCGGGTGCCCGGCGGCAGGTGCACCAGCCTCCGCTCGGTCAGCGACGTGACTTTCGGCTGCCGGAACCGGTCCGACCCCGCAGGCCCGGACGGCGCCGAGGCCGAGGTGTCGTCCGCCTCCGCGGCCTTGCGGGCCTCCAACGTGACCGCGTCCGAGGTCATCGCTCCCGCTCGCAGGGCTGCGGCGAGTCCGGCGATCAGGGTGCTCGTGGGGCATGTGCCGGCTCCCCAGCAGGACCTCGATCAGCGCTCTCGTGCCGTCCCGGTCGCCGTCGGCCTTGCAGGCAGCGGCCCACCAGGCGTCGTGGACCGGGGTGCACTTCTCGGCGGAACGGACTTGTTCCCGTCTTCCGATCAGCTGCACCGGCACCGAGTAGTGGTTCGTGCGGACGCTGATCTGGCTGTAGCGGTCCACCCCCAGCGCGAACAGCCGGCCCGTCTCGAACGGCTCTGCCGCCAACGGCTTCAGCAACGCCTGTTCCGCGGCGAAGTACACGCCGACCGACCGCGGACGGGAGCGGATCCGCCGAGCGTCGTCCTCCTCGCCGGAATCAACACATTGATGATCTGCAAGCTCTCAGGAGATCCTTCGTGTCTCGAACAAGTAGGTGAACGGGGACTGCGGGGTGGGAGGAGGTGCGAAGCCCGCTGCTGCTCCCAGCGCTCCGAGAACTGCCCCCCAGATATCGGCTTGGTGCAGGGTCCACGCCGCACCAGCGCCCGCAAGTGCCAGCGCCGTTACTGGGCGCCCCCAAGCACGCCGGGCACGGCGAATCTTTGCAGCGTGGTCCGCGATCGACTCTGACCGCTCGTGCAGCATCCGCGGGCGGTCAATTGGTTCGGCGGCCTCAAGGTCACCGACGAACTCCCGAAGGCCTCGAGCGTAGGTTCGGTAGGCCTCGCCGTGTTCGCGCCGATAGTCCAAGATCTCGTCCAAAGGAGCCGCGGATAGGTCCACACCGACGTTCAGGACGTCTTCATGGAGAAGCCGACCTATCCTTTCGGCCCTTGACAGTGCTTGCCCTACTTGCGGCAGCGGGTCGCTTTGCTCTCTGGTCGCCTGACTCAGGTCACCCACCAGATGGATCCGGTGACTGGCCACTTTCGTCTGCGCGGCAAGGCCTAGAGTCAGCAGGACTGCGGCGCGTGCACGCATCGGCATGTCGACCATGTCCGGTCCCAGGTCTGGCCGACGACGGATGATGGTTCCCGAGCGCAGCATCTCGTCCACGATGCGATCGGCGGTAGGGGGATCGGCAGCCATGTGACCCATGGAGATGGACACCGGCCCCGAAAAGTGTCTGCTCGTGATGGAGCCTGAGGAGGACCCTTCCGGGCGACTGCGTATCGCAGCCCGCCGAATGATCTGCGCGGTATCAGCATCCAGCCAGGTCCTCGGCTCGAAGTTGTGCAGCAGACCGGCCTCTTGCAGGGGCTGTGCCAACTCTGCTTCGTGAGTCACCGCCGCCTGGAAGTGTTCTTCGGGCAGAAGAAGGGCGAACCCGTCAAAGAAGAGAAGCAGGCTCTTCAGTTCGCCTACGGACTGAGCATCCCAAATCCAACCCGGATAATAGTGTGCAAGTTCGGGAGGAACCCCCTGAATGGTCATGGAAGGAGTGTGCCAGTACGACGAGCAGTCGGCCGGTGAATCTCGTGAACTGGCGATTTCAAGAAGCTGCCTTGACCGTACGAGCCAGGCTCAACGCGTCCTCCTCTGCTTCATGCGCCCGCTCAGGACGGCAACCCCAACCGATCTTCGCGCCGAAACGCCAGTACTTGGTGAAGCGCTCCAGCGTCAGCTCGGCGTCGATCTCGTCGTTCCACACCGCGTCGAGCCACATCGGGACGGTGTCGAGATGCTCGCAGACCACAACGCTCTCCGGCTGGTGCGTCAAGTAGCGGCGGCTCTTGTCCGCCGAGCGGCCCGCCCGGCCCGTACTTCCCGTAGAGCTGCGCCAGGCGCTCCCCTTTTGGCCTCAGCGAAGGTCTCCAGCTGCCGTACGCAGCCGACCTGTTCTTCGGCGCTGACGCATCTCAGGACGGCCGTGAGGATCTCCTCCGACAGGTCGCGGTTGTAGCCGGTGTGGCCAGTCACGGTATCGAAGATCCGCTCGGCCGCCTCCAACACCCGGTGGCCTGCCCCGCCCCCACGGCCTCGGCCGCCGTGGTCGCGCGGCGTGGCTCCGGGCTCGACATGGCCGACGGCTCCATCGCAGCGACCGTGCGCGCCTGGTGGACGCTGCGGTCAGCGATGTGGGTGAGCCTGCTCATCACTGCCTGGGCGGCACCGACCCGGCCCTTACCGAACTCGTCGCCGCCGCCGACGGGCGCTCAGGCGCCCAGTTCGGGGCCTTCGGCGTGGGCACCTTCCACGGCACCGGCCTCGATCACCGCCAGGAGATGCTGTGCCTCCCCCGACCTGCACCTGCGGCTGTAAGGAGATCGGCCACACTGCGGCGGGCGTCCGCGTCCGCGGGCGCGGGCACGGGCACGGGCACGGGCACGGTGATCAGTGGTAACGCGGGCCGTTCAGGCTTTGTGCTCATGCTCGGGGTGGGTCCCCTCTGGTGTCTTACCTGAGCTCGACGGAGTACGAGCTGCCGTCGAAGGTCCATCCGTCGGTGCCTTCGCCGATGTCCTGCACGATGACGTCGTCGATGAAGTGGTCCTCGAAGTCATCGTCGGTGAGTTCGCCGGCCATCCAGAGCTCCTCGATCGCGTTCCAGTCGCCCCGGCTCCCGTCGATCCGCAGGGGCGCGGCGTCCCGAGTTCCGCGCTGGCGCCGGTCGCTGCCCGTGGTGACCCAGCCGCTGATCTCGTACTGGCCGTCCTTGACGCGGTCTGGGATCGGTTCGGCAGGGACGATGGCGACGTTCTCGTATGCAGCGTGGATGAGGTCGCGGTAGCCGCGGCGGACGTTGTACTCCGGATCCGACAGCCACGCGAGCAGCGTCTTGACGGTCACGTCGAGACCGGCATCCTCCAGGGCCTGGTAGCCGCGGTGGGTTCCGGTGAGCTGACTGAGCTGGGCGTGCCAGTGCTTGGCGTTGTACGACGACAGCCGGTGCCTGGGGGTGACCTGGCCACGCAGAAGGTCACCAAGGGCGGCGCCCAGGGATCCTCCGTGGCCAGTGGGCCCGGCCATCAGTCGTCGCCCTCGGGAATGACCTCGCCGGCCTGGACGAACTTGGCCTTGACCTCGCCGAAGCCAGTACCGATCCGGTACGTGTCCGGAGGCGTGTCGGGCGGCGTCCAGAAGACGGCCGCGTCGACGTTACGCAGGGCGATGAGCGTGTGGCCTTCCTGGACCGCCTTGAAGGCCGTGGTCCAGTGACGGACGGAGGCCTCGGCGACCATGCTCATGCGCCAGTCCGGCCGCCAGAACGGGGACTTCTGCTCCTCGCGCTTGGGCCACAGCAGGCGCAGCGCGATGGACAGCCGGGTCTTGTACGCCTTGTACGGCTCGCCGCCGGCCTGCACGAGTTCCATGCGGGCCTGGCGGGCGGCGGCGTAGAAGGGCTTGAACAGGGACTCGTTGGCCTTGCCGGTCCAGGAGTTGTGGATGGTCGGCATCGCGGCGAGGTGGCCGTCGCGGACGAGCCTCTCCAACTGCTTGATGTGCGGGGTGGTGACCCACACGCGGCCCTGGGCGTCGGGCCGGTCGATGATCCGGCCCAGCGGGTGGGGCATGTCGGTGCGGGTCCACTTCGGGATGTCGATGAGGTAGATCCCGGCGCCGCCCTTGTCGAATGCGGCAAGGGGCCCGGTGTGCAGGAGCTTGTTCGGGGCCAGAGGAACGGCCGAACACGCCGACGGGTAGGACCCGTTGCGGTCAATCAGGCACAGCACGCCCGCCCCGAACCCGGCAGGAACATCGAGCTGATCACGTCGCACCCGCTTGCCGTTCGCCCTGATGAAGGGCACCCGTGTGCTGCTGACATCGGGGTGGACCCACCGCGGCTCGCCGTCCATGTGCTCACTGATCAGTGGCCACGGACCGCTCTCCCGCTCGTCCGTGCGGATGACCTTGATCGGGTGCATCTTCGAGCGGTCGACCGCGTCCTTGAGGATCCTCAGGGCAGGGAAGACATGGCCCTTGGGCTCGTCGTCCTCATCTCCTGGCGCCAGATCGACCCGGTCGTCGTCCCGGTCCTCCGTGACGTCTTCGCGCGCCCGCTCACTGTTCGCTGGGACTTGGAGGCTCCTCTCGGTCGCAGGGTCCTGGCCGGTGCTGCCGGAGGTGCCAACGGAAACGGGTGAGGTGAAGGCGCGTAGCGCGCCGGCGAGGCGGTGTCCTTCGTGAGTCTTCGGCAACTGCGGTGCGGCTGCAGCGGCCTGAAGCAGGGAGGGCAGGATCGCCTTCAGGGTCTTCTGATCATGGTTGGCGACGGCGGTACGCCAGGCCGCCAGCTCGTGGGTGAGGGCGGCGGGGATCCCCTGATGCCCACCGGAGGTGTAAGGGAGGGCGGCTTCGGCCAGATCCAGAGCTGCCGTTCCGCTGCCGGCCGCAGGCACCGAGGCAGCAGGGCCGGGGGCATGGTCACTGGTCCCGGCGTCCGCGTCGAGGAAGCGGGCGTGGAGCAGGTCGGGCTGCAGGTAGGCCGAACCGACGGTGCCGAGGTCGCGTTCAGCAATGGTGATGTGGACCTGGGCGGGGTTCGCGGTCACGGCAAGCGTCAGGAGGACGTCGGCATCCAGGAGGCTCAGGAGCGTGGGATCGTCACTGTCCACGACGGCCAGAACAGGGACAGGCAGAGAGCGGGCGAGGGCCGCCAGAACCTGGGAGGCGTCCGGCAGACGGTCCCCGGACAGCGGAAGCCGAGCGCTGTGGGCAGCCTGGAGCCGGTCCACCACCACGAGGGCCAGGTCATCCACGTGCGGAGCGGTGTCCGCGATCGCCTCGGCAGTCAGGCCGCTGCCGTCATCGATCAGCAGCGGGGCCTGGCCCAGTTGCTGTGCGACCTCCTGCTCGTGCGGGGTGAACCGGCCCTGCTTCAGGCGGGGGTAGTCGCCACTCGTTTCCGCCGCGAGGATCCGGCGGAAGATGTCATCCCGGTTCGGCCCGGACGCGGCGTACAGGACGCGATGCTTGTCGACGAGCGCAGTCCGCCGGGCCGCGGCCAGCCCCAGCAGGCTCCCGCCGACGTTCGGCGGTGCAGCCACCACTGTCAGCCGGCCTGCCGGCAAACGGCCGACGACGCTGTCCAACCCGGGCAGCCCGAACATGGGGCCTGCGGCAGGACTGGCAGTGAGCATCGCACCGATGGCGTCGCCGAGCGTGGCAAGCCTACGGTGCACGCTGCGCTCGTGAGTGCCGGTCACCACGCCTCCTCCAGTCGCCGCGAGCGCGGCCGGGTCGGGCCAAGAGGTTCCAACGGCAGGGTCGACTGGCAGCAGGACCGCGACCGGTGTGGTGCCACGCCGCAGCAACTGCGGCGCGCCCTGAGCCGCTTTGGTGACGAGCTCGCCGAACCTGCTCTGGGCCGCGCTGAGGGTGTGGGACGGGAGTGCCTCTCCCTGCCGGGCTGCCGGAAGCCGGTCAAGCGGGGCCAGCAGAGCGCGATCCTGCCGCTTGTGGATCAGTGTGGTGCGCCCGTCCTCCTCGACACGCTTGACCAGGGCATAGAGATCACTCCGCGCCTCGGTCGCATTCATCGCGACTTGACCGTATCCCAACTGGCCCACTCACCCTCCCATGCCAGCTCGTGCACACCGATACTATCGACGATCCACTCTCTTCAAGGGTCTCACTCGCACTGTTTCGCAAGATCAGTGACTCGCTCAACGCAATCTCGGTGTGGATTGCCCCGTACCGGTCTCTGCTGTCTGTTCAGCACGAGCCACGCCATCCACACCTGCCAGGGATGCCGGGCCGGTAGAAGCCCCTCGATCCGTGTTCGGCCGTCCGCAACCGCGTCAGCGTCATCCTCGCGCTGCCCCACGACAGCAGCCTCCAGTGCCCAATCACCCATGGCTCGCTCGAAGTCCCCTCCGGCAGCACCTCGCGCCGGCCCTCCGCCAGGTGGCTGTACCAGGCGACCGCTCCACGCCCTCGCTGTTAATGCGGCCCCACCCAGAGGACGGCGCCCTCCTCGACCACGGTCGCACTTGGCGCTCTGCTCCGGCTGCTGCTCTGTCGGACCCGTAGGCGGTGTAGCGGTAAGCGACCTTGGTGTCGCCGGTGTCGTCGGTCAGGGTCTCGACGTCGGTGTGGCCGTAGTAGCCGTCCTCGGTCGTGCCGTCGCCGTTGCGCTTGATCTGCGACAGGCGCTCACCCCCGGGGGGGCTGAACTCGTACGACTTTGGTCAGCGAGTCGGCGACCTTCTCCTCCAGGACCTCAAAGGAGAGGCCCGGGTACGCGAGACATCCACAGCCAACACCATCCGGCCCTCCGCCGCCCCCGGCATTGGCACCTCCACCAGGACACTCCCCTCAGCAGACCGGGGAACTCCCCCGACCGGCCGGTGACCACACGCACTCTGCAGACATGGCGGCACGGCCGCAAGACCGACGAGGTGTTCTGACAACTGCCCAAGCAGCAGGCCCAGTCGCGTTCCGCCGCTACCTCGCGGACACCAGCCATGAGAGTTGTGAGGCTGTCTCAAGAGTAAGAAGTCGCCACCTGGTACGAACAACCAGCGCTGCTTGTCCGTACCATCTGTGCACCGAGGCATCATGCACGACTTCCTGCCAGGCCGCCTAGACCTCCCCCAAGCGGGCTGTCACTTCCATGTGGTGCAGCCCGCAGGACGTTCATTCACCGAGAAAGGCCAGTCCCATGCCCGAGACAACGACTCGCGCCACAGAACTGACATCCCACTACGTCGCCCAGGTGACAAGCGACCTCGAACGCAATGCGAAAGAGCAGGAACGTATCACCGCGGAGATCGCCTCCCTGCAAGAGCAGCTTGCCGCGGTGCAGCACGACCACGCAGTGCTGGTGAACGTGCAGCAGGCGCTCGGCATCACCCAGGCGCCGGCCCACTCCGAAGCCGAGGCCGAGAGCGCCACGGTCCCCTCACCCCGGCAAAACACCGGCGCCGCACGCGGTGGGAAGACGGCCCGCAAGTCCACCGCCACACCGAAGAAGGCAGCAGCCAAGAAGGCAGCAGCCAAGAAGCCCGTTGCCAAGCCGGCCGATGCCGCGAAGGCGACCCAGCCCACCCTCGTCGAACTCATCCGCCGCCACCTCCTCGAGTTGAAGGAACCGCGCTCGGCTGCGGAGATCTCCGCCGCGCTCGGCCAGGCCCACCCCGAGCGCCAGTTCGCGGACAAGGTCGTACGCGTCACGCTCGAAGGGCTCGTGGCCAAGAGCCAGGCAGAGCGCACCAAGCAAGGAAGGTCTGTCTTCTACACCGCGCCCAAGTCAGCAGCAGTTCCTGAGGCCGAGGCACAGCACGCAGAGACTGAGCGCTGACAGCTCCGCGTGGAGGGGCAGTTGCCTTCAGGTCCGGTCAGGGGCGGCGCCAGGTACGGACCTCCAGATGGATGATGTGGGCGTCCGGGCGGATGCGTCCGGTCTCGACCAGCCACAGGTGCACGGCGGCGGTGACGTCGCCGCCTGCAGCATCGACGCGGCAGGCGAAGTCGGCGGCGTCAAAGCCGCCGGTCTGCGGCGCTGGCCTCGGACAGATCACCGAAGAACTGAACGGGTCCATGCTCAAGCTCAACCCACAGGGCCCTGATCTCATCATCTCGTCCCTGTCGGAAGCGTCCTACGGCATGAGCCGGAGCTACTCCGGATCGTGCTCGGGACCTCCGAAATCAGGGCTGACGAAGTCTGGGCTGGTGAAGCTCGGGCGCGCCTCCGGCTCGGTTTCGTCCTCCGCGCTGCTGAGGCCGGGGCGGCTGTATCCGAGGTGTGGGATACGGCCGCGCAGGGATGCGGCTCTGTCGGGTGCCGGCGTCGTGCTGAAGTCGGCGAGCGCGTCCCGCAGGAAGGAGATGATGCCGCGTTCCAGCAGGGCTTCGCGCCAGGCTTCCCGTGCCCGGTTCACCTCGGCGCTGAACTCGCCGGCCGTCTCGGTCTCCGTCCCGTTGCGCAGTGCGTGGAGCAAGGTGAAGAGGCGTATCGGGTCGTGCCCGCGTGTCCGCGTCGAGGGCGGCGGCCGGGCGGTCTCGCGGGCCGGGGGCGTGCCGCTGGTCGAGACCGTCCGCGGCCAGCTTGGACACCGCGATATCAGCGGCGCTGACGCCGTGGTGGAAGGCTCGGGCGGTGCACATCCGGGCCAGATCTACTGGACGCGGCTCGGGCAGTCGCACTGGGCGGGGACTGCCCAGCCAACGCGGGATCGCACACGGCGGCCGACCACATCACCGTCGTCCAACTGGCCCTGGCCCAGCTGCCGAAGAGGAACCGGCGCGGGCGCCGGACCCTGATCCGCACCGACTCCGCGGGCTGCACCCACGACTTCGTCGCCTGGCTCGCTCAGCGAGGACAGCGGCTGTCCTACTCGGGCGGTATGGCGATCACGAGGCGATCCACCGGCCGTCGGCGCATCCTCCGCCGCCCCTGCACCGCCCCGCCGGCAAGTCCTCCGGTGCCCTGGTGGTGGAGGCAGCGTCCACCGGTCGGCCGCGCCTGTGTCCGGGCTGCATGCCGATGGCCGACTCGGGTTGTTCGCACCACCACCTGTCCAGCATGGCTAGGCGTGGTCATGAGGGCCGCCGGTGTGGGCGAGGGCACTGGCTGTTCGGCAGCCGACGATCGCCGGGGCTTCCTGGACGAGCATGTCGTTGGTGAGCGCCTCCACCATGAACAGCGCAAAGTCCACCCGGCGCGTCAGGTTGCTGGACAGTACCGGGTCACCCACGTGCCGGCTCCACACGGGCAGGCCCTGGCTCTCGCCCTCCTCCAGGGAGCTGCCGCGCACCACGGTCCACCGGGTGTCGCTGGCGAACACCCGTCGGCACGCCTCGACCTGGTCGTCGATCTCGACGGCGCGGACGAGCTTGCCCAGCACCGCGGCGGTCCGGACGCCCATGGTGAACGTCCGTGAGTACTTGTCCTTGCCGTCACGCGAGATGTGCCAGCCGCAGGAGAAGACCAGGCGAGCGCCGGGACGTGCGTGGTCGAGAACCGCCTGCGCCGTACCCGACGCGTACTGCTGCACGCCCCAGGGCACCAGGACCGTCAAAACGCCGTCGCACCCGGCGACCGCCCGCCGGATCACATCCGGGTCGTTCGTGGGTCCGGGGACGACGGTCATCCGGCCTTCGAATGCGGCCAGCTTCGGCACGCTGCGCTCCCTGCACACGCCGACCACCTCGTAGCCGCGTTCCAGCGCGTGCCTGGCCATGTACTGCCCGAGCTTCCCCGAAGCCCCGACGATGCAGACCCTCTTCACTCGATCCGTGCCCATCGCCCAGCCCTTTCACCAGATGTCCACCTTACGTCGTAAGGCAAGCTAGCCTTATGCTGTAAGGTAGTCAAGAGGAGCCGAAGGGAAAGAGAAGGATGGGAGCATGCGCGAGAGAGGCAAGGACCGACGCGGGACGTCAGCGCGCACTCCGCTCAGCCGGGAGCGCGTGATCCGCACAGCGGTGGCGGTGGCGGACGAGAAGGGGGCGGCCGCGCTTACCATGCGCGCCATCGCCGAACCGCTGGGCGTCGAGGCGATGTCGCTCTACCACCACGTGGCAGGCCGGGAAGACATCCTCGACGGCATGGTGGACACGGTATTCAGCGAGATCGACCTACCGGCACTCGAAACGGAGTGGAAGAGCGCCATGCGCCACCGCGCGGAATCCGCCCGTGCCGTCCTCAGGCGCCATCCCTGGGCCATCGGCCTCATGGACTCCCGCGCCCGGCCCGGCCCGGCGACCCTGCGTCACCACGATGCCGTCATCGGAGCGCTGCGAACTGGAGGGTTCTCCGTCCCCATGGCCGCGCACGCGGTCTCACTGATCGACAGTTACCTGTACGGCTTCGTGCTCCAGGAACTGAGCCTGCCGTTCACAGGCGCGGCAGAGCCGGACGAGGTCGCGGGCGCCATCCTGCGCGAGATGCCCGCCGGCGCCTACCCCCACCTCACCGAACTGGCCGCCGAGCACGTTCTCAAGCCCGGCTACGACTACGCCGACGAATTCGCCTTCGGTCTCACCCTGATCCTCGATGCCCTCCACCCGGACGAGACCACGAGCACCTAGGCCGACTCGTTGGATCACTCCCGCGGCGAGGTTGTCGGTGATGATGTCCGTGTGACCAACCGCGTCAGCGCTCTGATCTCGGCCTTCGGTGTTCCTGCAAGCACGGTGTTGCTCGCCGGCGCCGTTCGCGAGTACCGCTCCGGGGCATCGGCTCTCTGGATCGCGGCTGGAGCTGCGATCTTCCTCAGTGCCTTGTACGCGCTCGTGCGGGACGTGCGACGACTGCGTACAGGGCAGGCGACCTGACCGGCTGGTGGCCATCCTTCTCATGCTGCAACGGCGCGAGCAGGTGACGGCGGCAGAGGTGTCCCGAGAGCTGGAGGTCTCCGAGCGCACCGCCCGCCGCGACCTCGACGCCCTGGCCATGGCCGGGGTGCCCGTGTATTCCGTGCAGGGCCGAGGCGGCGGCTGGCGCCTCGTGGGCGGCGCCCGTACCAACCTGTCCGGGTTGACCGCCAGTGAGGCCCGCGCCCTGTTCCTGGCTGTCGGCCCGGCCTCGGCTGCGACGCCGGCCGTGAAAGCAGCTCTGCGCAAGCTCGTCCATGCTCTGCCGGAGCCCTTCCGGGTGCAGGCCGAGGCAGCAGCGTCGTCGCTGGTCACAGACCCGCAACGACGTTCCGGCAGACGCCCGGTCACGACGTCGGCGGGCCCGCCGGCTTGGCCCGCTGCGGGTGGACCGTCTCGTGCCGGACCAGCATCGCCACGCACTCGGCGATCTTCCGGGTGCGTGTCTCGGCCCGCTTGACGGCATTGACCCGGCTGATGAGGGCGAAGCGATTGGTCCTGGTGAGCACCACGAACATCGCCTGCGCCGCTGGGTCGGCGGCGATCGCGGCCCGCAGGTCGGCCGGCACCTCCGCTTCCGACGACGGCGCATAGGCGGCCGTCCACCGCCCGTCGGCCTTCGCGGCGTCCACCGCGGCGCGGCCGGCGGGCAGCATCAGGCCGGCCGCCTCCAACCGGGCCACGTTGGCGACGTTGCGTAGGGACCAGACGCTGCGGGGCCGGCGCGGGGTGAACCGCCTCCAGGAACTCCCCTCGTCGCGCTTCCAGCGTCCGCGCCCGGCACTGCGATGCCTCCGGCTTCACCTGGCGGGCACCACAATGACGGCGCCCGCCCGGCGCCCCTCAGGCCCTCCGTCGCGGAGTGGACCCGGTGTCAGTGGTCGTGCGCCAGGTGGAGCTTGAGCAGGTCCACACCGTAGTCGTTGCCGTTGGGGGTGCGGATGATGGTGTGGATGTGCTGCTGGGTGGGAGTTCCGTTCGGGCCGCCCATGCCGCCGCCCGACCCGGCCGTCGCCGAGGCGGAGGCCGTCGCCGACGGGGTGGGGGAGGCTGAGCCGGCGTCCTCGTCCTCGTGGTAGGCGAGCGGCGACTCGGCGTCGTACTCGATCAGCACGACCGGGGAATGCACCCGGTAGTAGAACGCGGAGTGGTCCTCGGTCTCGCCGATCCAGTAGAAGTACGTGTCGTCGAGGTGCTTCTCGATGTCCCGCAGCCAGATCCGGGAGTGCCCCTCGTCGATGGTGCCGGTGTAGACCTCGACCAGTTCGAGCAGCAGCTTCTGCTGCTTGCGGTTCAGCTCCGATCCTTTGAGGCCCTTGTAGGGCAGGACAGCATTGTCGTTGCCCGCGCCGACGGTCAGGTTGGCGCCGGTCTTCTCCTCGCTGCCCGGCGCCGCGACGGCGAGCTGGGGGTCGTTCAGCGAGCGCACCATCTTGAGGCCCGCGGCGGTCTCCTCGCGGAAGAGGTGGTAGTCCACGCCGTCGTACGTGATCTTCGTGGGCTCGGAGCCGCGGAAGGTCGGGGTGGCGACGACCTGGTCGCCGAGGACGAAGTAGTTGATGACCAGGTGGTGGCCCTCGAACTGGAAGCCCCAGGGGTCGGTCGCCGACGGGGTGCCCATGATCGTGAACCAGTAGGCGTCGTAGTTGAGGGCCTTCGCGGTGTCGC
The DNA here is from genome assembly GCF_057710365.1 of Streptomyces sp. bgisy027. Lineage (NCBI taxonomy): Bacteria > Bacillati > Actinomycetota > Actinomycetes > Kitasatosporales > Streptomycetaceae > Streptomyces > Streptomyces sp. bgisy027. Next base: position 34,885 of record NZ_JBYIVZ010000072.1, on the reverse strand, counting down.
CGCTGTACTCGCCGAGGAAGTGGTTGAGCTTGCGGATCTGGGTGGCGTTCTCCAGCCCGCGTGCCGACAGTGCGGCCTTGAGCAGCTTGACGGCGAGCTTGTACTGCTTCTCCGTCATGTCGCGCAGGGCGAGGCCCTCGCGGTCGTTGGCGTCGACGTTGGTCCACTCGAGCCACTGGTCGGCGTCGATGTCGAAGAGTGTGGCCGACTTCTGCTCGCCGGTCAGCGCGTTCACGAAGGCTGCCCCGGCGCGGACCACTGGCGTGGTGGAGACGCCGGTGCGGTGGATCGCGTACAGGTCACCGAGGACAGTGCCGTCGGTGGTGACGCCGACGAAATCGTCGTACGCGATCGTCTGTCCGAAGCCGCCACCGGACGGCGGGCCGGACGGGGAGGCGCTCGCCGCGGCGTCGGCGGTCGCGGAGGACGTCTCCTCCGCGACGGCCCGGCCGGCGGCGTAGCCGCCCATGACCGCGACGGCGGAGACGCCGCCTGCGAGGAGGGCCTTGTTCATGAACCAGCGGCGGGAGCGGTGGGCCGCCTGCGTTCTCGGCTTGTGTCCGTGCTCTGAGTTGACCATACCACCGACAATTTCGTTGACAATTAGGTCTCGCATAGCAGCAGCCTGTCAGCCGCATAGGAGTTCACTCCCCCTTCGCCCCAGGCTGCTGTATCGCGTCAAGCCGCTTGAGGAAGATCCTTGGGTTTCGTCCCGGTGCTCTGGTCCAAGCGCTCACGCGACAGAAGGACGTCGCAGCGGTCGAGCCATGGTGCGAGACCAACGGCAACGGCGCCAAGAAGCAATGACGCCGTCGGCCCGCAGGGCCCGCACCGTCGCGCTCGCGGCGGCCGTACTCGCTGCCGCGCTGCTTACCGCCGGATGCGGACCGGACACTGCCCCGTCAGGCAACAGCGCACCGGTACCGCGTACTTCGGCGCCGTCCACCGCCGATCCGGCCGCTCCGGCCGCTCCGGCCGCTCCGGCCGCTCCGGCCGAGATGCAAAGGCTCCTCGACTCCGCCGAATCCGCAGCCGACGGCGCAGAGACGGATGCCGCAGCGGACGACTGACATGATCCGCCTCGCCGCCCCCGCGCGGGACCGCCAGTTCGCGAACCGCTCGGGCCGGCGCCACGTGGGGAGCGGCGTCTTCCCGGGAGTATCGGGAGAGTGTGCCGTCATCCCCCTGCCGCCGGTGCGGCACACTCCCTCGGGCAGCCGAGACAGGGCCGGCAGAACGGCAGAGGGCCCCGGCGGTGTGATCGCCGGGGTCCTTCGTGCTGTGCCGGCTCCGTCGCGGCGTGGGCTGCGGGCCCGGGTGAAGTGCCCGCTCCGCCGCCGCCGAAGTGACGGGCGGTCCATGGTTGCAGCACCGTCCCTCACGCACGTGCGCTCGCAGGACGCCGGCTCGCCCTGACCCGGGCCGCCTGACCGCGTCGCCTGCCTTCGGCGCGTTCACGGTCGCGGAAGCGACGGGATTCCTCGCAGCGGCGGATGCTGGTCAGTGCTGAGGCGTGGGAGACGCCGGCCGTGGCGAGTTGGGCGGTGCGGGCCCGCTGGACCCCCGGGTGCGGTCGTGCCCGGACCACGGCGGTGACGGTGGAGATCTTCAGCTCGGACACCCGCTCATCGGCGGGCCGCAACGTGGTGGGGCGAGGCGGGGCTCGCGCTCGGTCGCCGAGATCAGCCGCGCCCTCGGGTTCGGCGGTGTCACAGTCCGCCGACGCCGTTGGCGATCAGCACCAGCCCGACCACGGTGATCACCAGCACGACGATCGTGGTGTTGTGGGTCCTGAGCCATGCCTTCGCCTCGTGGAGCGGACCGAGTATCCGTACGCCCACCAGCACGCGCAGCAGCGGTGGTAGCGCCACGGTGGACGAACCGATCAGGGTGAACACGGCGACTGCCGTGATCGTCCCCCAGGTGGTCAGTGCGGCCGAGCCGATCGACATACCCCCGGCGGCGGCCAGCAGAAGTATCTTCGGATTGGCCGCCGACAGGAGCAGTCCGAGCCGCAGAGCCCGGCCCCACGTGGCCCTGTCCAGCGCCCGCATCCACGCGGGATCCGTCCTTTCTCCCCGTGTGCACCACCGCCGCACGGCGACGAGCAGCAGGAGGACGCCGAGACCGATCCGGGCCCATGAGGCCCAGGAGGGAGGCTCGGCAGGGATACGGGCCGCGGAGGCCAGTTTCGTGAACAGGAAGGCGGCTGTGGCGATGCCGGCCGTCCAGCCTGCGAGGAAGGCGCCACCTGCCGCCGCGGGCCGGGGGGCGAGGAGCAGCAGGATCGCGGGGACGACGGGAAACGGCGAGAGGGCGATGCCGAGTGCCGCAGGCGCTATGTCACCGGTCACCGATCCCACTCGCGACCTCCCCGGTGCGGCGATCGGCGAAGAGAAGAGCGGTGCATCGTGCAGGACCTCCTGCAAGGGCCGGACGCGAGCGCCCCGTGGTTGCCGTGGGCCACGCCGTGAAGGACGGTTCCTCACCGGCCGTGCGAACCGTCGGCATCGGCCCTGCCGGTCCTTGTCCGTGGGGACGTCGGAGCTACGGGGTGCCCGTCGGCGTGCCGGTAGTCGGGTGGGGGGTGACGGGGCGCTCCGGGGCACCGTCGCAGGCGCGCTGTGACTCGGACGCCGCCCAGCGGAAGATGCCCCGTGCCATCAAGGACGCCTCCGCCTCGGCCCGGGCCTCGTTGACATCGGCCCGCGCACGGTGCACCGCCGGGCAGTCCGGCTCGGCCAGCACGGCCAGCTCGGCGAAATGACCGGCCAGGCGGAGGTCTCCGGCGTCGGCGTGCCGCCGCGCGGCGTCGGCCAGCGCTGTGGCGCCTCCGGCGAGTTCGGCGAGCGCGCCGGCCAGCCGTGCTTCGGGAGCCGGTTTCAGATGTGCGGGGTTGCCGTCGTACCAACCGCCGTACTGGCGCCACAGATTGCGGACGATGAACTCCGGCTCGTCGTACCAGGCCCGCAGGTAGGGCCGGTCGTTCAGGTGCTCGGGCGCGCGGACGGTGTGCACCAGCTCGTCCAGCCGGGCACCGGCGTTGAGTCCGGTGAGGGTCTGCTCCACCAGGCTCTCGAGCCACTGCGCGGTCTCCTCCAGTGCCTGGCGGATGCGGTCGGCGCCGAAGACGGGAGCACCGTGCGAGGGGAGCATGGTCTGGGCACCGAGTGCGGCCATGCGGCGCAGGGCCAGGGCCCATTCGCGGGGGTAGCGCTGGACCTTCTGGGGGTTGCCGCAGTTGGGGGCGAGCCAGATGAACATGTCCCCCGGGCACAGGATGCGCTGGTGCGGGAACCAGGCGACGGTCGCGTCGTCGGTCTCACCCTGGACGTGGAACAGCTCGCAGGCCAGGCCGGAGCGGGTGAGGGTCATGCCGTCCCGGTAGGTGACGTCGGGGCGGCGGTAGCCGGTGGGCCAGGCCAACTCCGGTAACTGGAACTGCCGTTGGTTGATCACAGCGTTGTAGCCGCCGGTGAGGACATACCGGTCGAAACGCGCCTCGATCCTCTCGTGCGCGATGACGGTGACCCCCGGTCCGTCCTCGGCCTCGAAGGGCCCGGTCCCTGACACGTGGTCGATGTGGCCGTGGGAGAAGATCGCGGTGGTGACCGGTGCCGCGCTCCAACGGCGCAGGTCGTCGTGGAGTGCGTGCGCGTCGTAGGGGTTTCCGGTGTCGAAGAGGATCAGCTCTTCGGCCGACCGGAAGGCGATGACATTGCCGAAGCCGGGCCGCCAGCCGACGCCTTCGGCGACGTCGATGACTCCTTGGCCGCTCTGCGGGGTGCTGATGATGCTGTCGTCGACGGCGCCGTTCCACACGCGGTCGGCGTACTCGGTGACGCAGAAGCTGCGCATCTCGCTCCTTGGTGGGCCGGGTCGGCAGAACCGCCCGTGGCGGGTGTCACTGTCCGGCGGGCGCCGGTGATCGACGGCGGGGCTGCCGACAGGGGCGGGAGCACTGTCCGCAGCAAGGGGGCGCGTGGCGGCTGAGCGAGGACGGGCTCGGGGCGCGGGTGGGTCTTCCCGCAGGCGGGGGCACAGGGCGTGTCGGCGTCCTTGCCGGGTCGGGGCTGGTCCGGTCCGGCGGGGCAGACCTGCGGCCGGCTCCGCACAGCGGGTTCAGCGGGGCCGGCTCGGCGTGGATGCTGCCCCGACAAGCCCGTACCCGTACCTCCCATGCGGTGGGCACCCCGTTCCACTGCTGGACACCCCCTTCGTGTGCGCGCCGCAGGCGCGGACGGGAACGTGTGGGCGTGGTGGACTGCCGGGCGAGGCGCCCGGCCGTTCACGGCCCGGCCTGCTCCGGCGTGTGCCGCGGTGCCGGCAGGTTCACCGCACCGCTGACGAACGCCCACAGCTGGACCCTTACCTCCTCGGCACTCGGGCGCGGCGTGCGGGTAAGTGCCACCGACACCAGGTCGGTGACGCCGCCGAGGGTGGCGGCGGCAAGCAGCTCCGGGTCCTGGTGCGGTGGGAGTTCGCCCGTGTGCTGGGCCCGGGCAATGTTGCGGGCTCCCATGTCGATGAGGAGGGAGCGGCGGCGTGAGTGGGAGGCGGCGACCTCGCCGTCGCCGGCGAGGCCGCCCAGGATGAGTGGGGCGAGCGGTTCGGCGTACAGGAAGTCCACCCAGTCGCGCAGGCGCTGCCACTCGCGTTCGGCCCATGTCGCTTCGTCGTACTCGCGCAGCGCGCAGGCCTCGGCGAGCCGCTCGTAGAACGCTTCGACCACGGCGATGAGCAGGCCGTTGCGGGTGCCGAAGTACCGGTAGGGCAGGCCTGCGCTGACTCCGGCGCGGGTGGCGACGGCGGCGACCTCCAGGGTGCCGTTCTCTGCGAGTTCCTCGGCGGCGGCCTGCAGCAGCAGCGCCCGTGAGGCGGCAGCCCTCGGCCGTGTGGGTGGGGTCACCCCGGCACCTTAAGCTGAGCTCAACTCACTCCACAAGGCCCGGCGGGGACACGGGTGTTGATGCTCGCCCGCTCCGGCTCAGGCGGCGACCCGCCGGAGACCGTGGCGGCCGGACACCACGACGCAAGGATGGCCGGGGCAAGGCGGCCGGTTGTCGGCGGCGGCCGTCGGATCCGGACGGCCGACAGCGCAACGCGCCGCCGTCCCTTCGGGGTCTGCGGAACGCAACGGCGGAGGGCGTGGGCATCGACCCGGCCTTCTTTGTCCTGTTCTCGGTGTTCCCAGCCGCTTCACACACCCGTAAGTAACCAGGGGTAACCCCCACTTTCAGGAGGCGGGCATGTACCGCAGAAGACACAGGCTCAGACACGCATTCGCGGTCGTCGCCGCGTCGGTGACCGTCCTCGGCGGCTTGGCAGGCACGGCGTCGGCCGACGGGGCCGGTACCCCGGCAACCGTGTCGACGCCGTTACCGGCGCAACTGGAGCGCATCCGGGCGGCGGAGGCGACATCGCTGTACGGGAGCCCTGCCGAGCGCCCCTTCGACGACCGGCTGACCTCGGTCGCCTCGCTGGGCGACAGCGAGATCTCCGGAGAGGGCATCGGCACCTACGAGCGGGGTACCGACGGGCCCGACAACTGGTGCCACCGCTCCCCCGACGCGGCGATCCACCGCACCCACATCGGCACGGACAGAAGCTACAACCTCGCCTGCTCCGGGGCCCGGACGGGCCACATCGTCATCGGCGGCACCAAGCAGCACGCCGACGAGCTCGTCCAGAGCGACCATCTGGCCATCAAGGCACGGAACACCACCGTGAAGATGGTGCTCCTGGTCGTCGGCGCCAACGACGACCTGCGTTTCGGCTCCGTCATGACCGACTGCGTCAAGCGCTGGCTGCTCTTCAAGGGGCCCTGCGAACCCACCTACGATCCCGGCTGGCAGGCGCGGGTCGACGCACTGACGCCCAAGGTCGAAAGGACCGCACGGGACCTGCGGACCGTGATGCGCGGGGCCGGGTACGCGGATACCGACTACCAGCTGGTCGTCATGGGCTACCCCAGCCCCATCGGCCCGGACGTCTACGACAACCCCGGCTTCAGGGGGAAGCTGTGGGGCGGATGCACCGGCCACGACTCGGACGCGGCATGGGGCCGCAACACGGCCGTACCCGCCTTCGAGCGCGGAATACGCGAGGCAGCGCGCCGCGCCGGCGCGGTCTACCTCGACAACTCCCGCCTCTTCCACGGGCACGAGGTGTGCATGGACAACGCCTGGGCACGAGGGCTGACCATCGACCTGCTCAACCCCTTCCCGCCCGATGCCAACTCCCTGCGCCAGTCCTTCCACCCGAACGGCCGCGGCCACGGCGCCTTCGCGGCCTGCCTGACCCAGCTGCACACCGTCGACTGGCGCGAGGCGAGCTGCGCAGACCCGGCAAGCACGGGCAAGCCGGTGCTCTACGAAGGCGCGTGGGACGACATGCTCCGCCCTCTGCGCAACGAGGCGACCGGCGGCTGCATCGACGTGTACCGCTCGAAGACCGCGAATGGCTCGCAAATCGCCGGCTGGGACTGCCACGGTGGCCGCAACCAGGCATGGTGGTACGACCCCGGGCAAGGCATGCTGCACAGCGCCCTCACGCACGACCGGTGCCTGGACATGCCCCGCAGCGACTACACCGCCGGCGCGTCCCCGCACCTGTGGAACTGCCACGGGCAGGAAAACCAGCGCTTCGCCCTCGTCGAGGGGACCATCCGGCCGAAAGCGGCGACACGCATGTGCCTGACGCTCACCACTCCCCGGGACAAGCTGCACCTGCGCGCCTGCGACGGCTCTGCACAGCAGCGCTTCGCCTGAACCGACCGGCCCCACGGGCGCGGTCGCCGGGGCGGCGAACGACGCGCGGGCAGGGCAACGGCGGGGCGAATCCCGACAGCGGCCGGGTGCCGGACTTCGGACGGTACCCGAGCTCGAACAACCGTCCAACAGGGCCAGCACCCACGAGGACCGACGAGGCGGTCGCGAGCGGGGTCCCGACGAGCAGGCCGTGGAACCGCTCGGGCCGGCGCTCCCGAAGCTGTGCGGCCGGTGCAGTCAGGCATCCGCTGCCGGACCTCGTCGCCCCGGCAGGGGCGAGCGACCCCGGGAGGACGGCACTGGCACGGCCGTCGCGCTCTCGACGCTCGCACGTGGACGGCCGCGCTGCCGCCGTGGCGCCGATGGCACCCCGGCTGTGGACTCTCCCCCGGTGTCGGTGAGCGGAACGACCTGACGGTGCCGGCGCGTGACCACCTGCGCCAGCAGGCTGCGGAGATCCTGCGCCGGCACTCCGTTCTTGATCTCGCAGCGGCCCAGGACGCAGCCAACTCCGCCCTGATGCGGTGGGGCAGCCCCACCCCGGGGCTGGAGACCGCCGACACGGCCGAGTTCGATGTCGCCGCCTCAGACCGCGTCCTGGCCGAAGAACACGCCCGTCGGCGACAGGCGGCAGATCTCGACCACGGCAACGAACTGCACCGCCTGGCCCAGCTACAGCAGGTGCTCACCGACCCCGATCTGCGCCGGATGTGGTGGATCGCCCGGTTTCCCGAACGCTTCAAGGACCTCAAGCCGCTGGCCGAAGAACTGGACGGACTGCCTGCGCCGCAGGGCGCTCAAGACGATGACCTCCGCGGTGACATCCGGCGTCTCACCGACCAACTCGTCACCGCCCTGCAGACCCGGCAGCAGCGCGAGGGCTTCCTCCGTGTCCGTGCCCAGACCCTTCAGGCCCTCGGCCCGTTGGGACTACGTCGGGGTGCGGGGTCGAGACCGCAGGATGCGGCGGATGCTGAAGAAGACCAGGCAGAGCATGCGCAGCGCCATGCAGTCCGAGCCTGCCATGACTGATTGCGATCGCAAAGCGTATGTTCAGGCCGGGTGCGTTGGCTACGGCGCCCACAGCCGGAGACATCGCTGCCGTACGGACGGCGTGCACGCAAGCGCTGTGGGCGTAAGCCGGCCGGTCCGGAGGAGTGGCAGGTGAAGCGACCGTCAAACCGTATGAGGAGGTGGCGACATCGCACCGCCGGTGTCTGCGAGGAGCTCTCGATGCAGAGGAGTTCTCGATTCAACGGTCCCGGGGCGGCGGAAGACAGCACGTGTCCGGCAAGATGCTGCCGAGAGGGGTCAGTTCCCGGCGGGCATCGCAAGTGCCTCCCGTGAGACATCTCAGGGGGTTGACAAGTCAAGTCGTCCGCTTGAGCCGGGTGAGGGAGGCGGGGCGTGCCTCATGGGTCGGCGTACGTCAACATGGTCTGCCGGGCGGGAAATGTGGCGCCTGGTGGGGGCGAACGATCGGTGAGGGTGGGGTCCGTGGATCAAAGCGAAGACCAGATCTTGGCTGAGGAGCTTGCTGCTCTTGGCGCGGTGGGCGGGGGTAGTGGTCGCTTGGTCCGGGTGGTGGCCAAGCTGATGAGAAAAGACGTCCATGAGATCGATCTGCTTGTTCCCTTGCCGTTCGACGATGCGGTGGAGCGCGTCTCCGGTGTGCTCGCGAGGGCGGGCCGCGTAGTCGAGACCATGCCAGTTGGCTCTGGCGAGGACGAGACGATCCGCGTTGTCGCCAGCGGCGGTGCCGGCGGTCTGAATCCCATAGTGGTGACCGCACGAGTGCTCAAGGCCGATGAGGACAGCTCGGAAGTCTGGCTTCGTGCAGCTGCCAAAGAGGGTCTGATCAGGCAGCGAGCTGGAGAGAAGACCGCCGTCCGTCTCGCCGCCCAGCTGAGTAAGGCAACCGGAGCGGACAGGGCAGGCGGGTGAGCCGCGGGCCGACAGCAGCACGGACTGTGCCTGAGCGTCTGACGCTTCCGAAGACAGAGCCAGCAGCGGCGAAGGCGCGTTCTTCGTCGAACGGCTGCCAGGTCTGCAGACAGTGATGGAGCTGACCGAGGAAGCGGTTGGGCCAATGCCACGAAGTTGACGCCGCGGAGGCCGAGTCAAGGGCGAGTCCAGGATGGGTGGTTCTGGCGGGTGCAGGGCGGGATCCCCTGGTAGAAGGAAGTCGACCAAGACGTCCCTGACCGGGGGATCCCGTTGTCGAGCCAGTTTGCCACCTGCACCGTGACGCGTACTACGACTGTTGCCGCGGGCGCCTTCGCCCCCGGTCACCTGGGTGGGCTGACTGCGCACATACCGTTCGAGTTCGTTGATGATGTGCTCAAGGAGACCAGGACGGTTCAGGCCCGTGTGCGTACGCTTCCGTCACGGGTCGGCGTCTACTTCGTCCTGGCCCTGGGGCTGTTCCCGGTTCTGGGATACCGGCGTGTCTGGGACAGGCTCGTAGCTGGCCTGTCGGGCATCGACCTGAGCACTCCTTCGGAAGCCGCCCCGCGGCAGATGCGCCGGCGTCTGGGGCCAGAACCATTGCGCCTGCTGTTCGACGTTCTGGCGGTGCCGCTGGCACAGCCATCCACGCCAGGCGTCCGCTACCGGCGCCGGCGGACTGTGGCGTTCGACGGCTGCAGTTCCCTCAAGGCGCCGGATCTGCCGCGTGTCCGGGCTCTGCTGGGCAAGGTCCGACACTGCTGGGGCATGTCGGGCTACCCGTCCCTGAGGCTGACCGTGCTATGCGAGACGGGACTCGCGGCCTGCTCGGCGCGGTCTTCGGCCCATCCGAGAACGGTGAGCCCGTCCAGGCGACCGAGCTGCTGCCCAGGCTGACTCCGCAGATGCTTCTGCTGGCAGATCGGGCCTTCGACGGCGACGACTTCCTTCGCGGCGTCGCCAGCACCGGCTCCCAGTTCCCGGTGCGGCTGTGTGCCCACCGGCGCCACGCGGTGCTGGCGGTTCTCCCCGACGGCTCCTACCTCAGCCGCTTCCACGGCCTGCGCGTACGGGTGATCGAGGCCGACATCACCCTCACCACCAGCAGCGGACACCGCATCACAGGCCGCTACGGGCTCGCGACCACCCCCGATGCCTCCTGACCGAAGTCATAGAGGCCCCCGCAGGCGGCAGTGCGATGACGGGGCGGGCCGGCATCGGCTCGACGGAGAAAGGAGAAAGATGCACCCCTCCACTCCTGCCGAGGTGCGCGCTGACCACCCGCACGGGACACCCGCCTCCGAGGCGGGCACTCGGACACCGTCTCCGGCCTGCTCGCGATCGGTCGGCCGGTCGGCCGGTCGGCCGGTGCCGGATACGGTCGCACCGGGTCTCGGGCTCTCAGGCCACCAGCAGCCGTATGCCGCCGAGCGTGTAGCACACCATGACGGCCAGCAGCGGGACTCCGCCGACGACGGCACGCGCCGGGGGCAGTAGGCGGACCGACCGGTCGTGTGCCGCGATGACACCGAGTATGTGTCCGGAGACGACGGCGGTGACCTGGAGCGTTGCGATGCCGCTGGGCGAAAGGGGTGGATCCGGGGTGGCAGGGCCGTCCGCGCCGGCGCCGAACGCCAGGGCGATGGTGCGCGGTCCCTCCGTGGTGAGCAGGGTGAAGTAGTGGGCGATCAGATAGCCGGCGGTGATGGGCACCAGTGAGTGCGCGAACGCGGTGACCGGGTGCGGAACCGGTCCTGCGATGAGCCTGGTCGCGCCCGCGGCGGCGAGGTAGAGGAGGGCGACGGCGGCCACGGTGGCCAGCAGGCCGAGTGTGGCCGTGGCGGTGCGGCCCATCGGGGAGGTCTGCACGGTGGTGATCCACGAAGGCGTCCCGGAGATGCCGTCGTACGCGGTGCCCCCCAGCAGCACGCAGACCGTGGCGACCAGGCCCGGGGCCGCCGGGGTGCCGTCGAGCTGGTTCAGGGGGCTGCGCAGCACGAGCCGTCCGCCTCGTGAGCGCCCCAGCGGGGAGAGCCTGCCGAGCAGCGCGGAGTAGGCCTCGAAGGCGTCGCCCCGGTCGAACCAGCCGCGTCCGCAGACCGCGGCCCCCGTCAGTTGCACGGCCGCGTAGCCGAGCAGGAAGGCCAGCAGCACGACGCTGGAGGCCGGCGCGGGAGAGGCCAGTTCGAGCCAGGTGAAGACGAGCAGTCCGGCCGCGGCGGGCCAGTTGCCCAGGCGCTGCGCCAGGTCGGGCCGGTGCCCGTCGGCGGGTAGGCGCAGCGCACGGCATGTCAGGGTGTGCAGGGTGCGCAGCGGGTTGAGCAGTCGCCAGACGGGGCCGAGCAGCAGCGAGGCCAAGACGATCCCGCACCACAGCAGGACGTACACGGCTCCGGGAGCCGGGTTGCGGTCGGGGTCGTCGGGTCCGAACCACAGATGCGCCAGGACGGCGGCGGCTGCGGCGAGACCGGTCGCTCGCAGGATGCGGCGGAGCACGGCGGAATCGGCCGCCCGCTGGAGCGCGGCCGGCAGAGGGCGGCCGGGGCTGTCCCCGTTGAACCGCGACACAGGCCACAGCAGCCCGAGGGCGAGGAACGAGAACAGCACGGCGGTGAACGCCCCTGCGTAGGCGTGGAAGGCCGAGACGGGCAGGTCGTGCCGGGTGCCGACGCCGTGTGCCAGGTCCGTCAGGCCGGTCACCGGACCGCGATCTGCGTCAGCACCAGCTGGGAGCGGTGCGTCTCGACCTCGAACAGCCCGGTGCGGTCCACCACCACGTGCAGGGTGGTGGTGCGGCCCGCGCGCAGCGGCGCGGACCGGTCCACTCCGTGGATGTGGAGCTCGTCGTCGGTGTCGCTGGTGACACGCAGGGCGATCGACTGGCCTCTGCGCAGTTCCACGCGACCGGGCGCGGGGTTGACCTTGCCGTCCGAGACCGTGATCTCCAGGGTCCGGTCCGCCTTCGGTGGCTGCGCCGGCGTCGACTCCCCGGCGGAGGCTCCGGGGAGGGGCACGGTGTCCTCGACAGGGTGGCCGCGGACCGCCCACGTCGTGTGGTCGTCGGCGACGAGCCGGACCGTGACCGTGCGGGCCCCGGCCGGTACGTCGGCCGCGGGCAGATGGTGCCACCCTCCGTACAGCCGGGCCACCTTCCTGCCGTCGACCAGCAGATGGGCGTGGCCTTTGCCCAGGACGGCGGCGCCACCCGCGCTGTCCGGAGTGAAGCGGAAGCGGCTGACGTCCACGCGGATGTTCCAGCCGCTCTCGGAGTCCGCCCGGACGGACACCCTGATACCAGGTGCCCGGTCCTGCGGCACCTGCCGCAGTCGCTCGTGCGCAGGGGCGTCGTCGGCCGGGAGCAGGGTCCCCGCGGGGCCGGTGGCGACTTCGTGACCCGTACCCGGCCGGTGGTGGGTCTCGGGGCGCTCCGAGCAGGCCGTGCAGAGGGTCAGGAGCAGGCCGGCCGCCACGGCGGGCGCCGCAAGGCGGCGACGGGTTCGGGGGCTTCTCATGACGGCTCTCCGGCGAGAGCCCTGGTGCGGGGTGCGGCGTTGCGGTTCTCGCGCGGTGGCCGTGCCGCGGCCGCCACCGCCCACACGACCCAGACCAGACCGAGCAGGCCGCGCAGCCATGCCGGGCTCAGGGGAGTCCATGGGATCATCAGCACGGCCTGGTCGAAGGCGTCGAGCAGGGTCAGCAGGCCCAGCGCCGCCGTTGTCCAGCCGAACACGGGGCTGCGTTCGCGCAGGGCGTGTCCCGTCACGATCCACCACCCTCCGATCAGGACCAGTGCCAGCGGCGGGGCGAGAGTCGTGGACAGCGAGGTGGTCTCGCCCGCCACGTCGAGGGCCAGCCCCGCGGCCCCGGCCACGACGGCCACGGTGGCCCAGCGGTGTCCGCGGAGCCTGCGCCACCACAGCATGCCGCCGACGAGCACGAGCACGGCGGCGAGGCCGAGGGCGATCTGCACCTCCACGCGTTCGATGCCGCGCGCGCCGTACCAGTCGCAGCCGGAGGGCAGCCGCCGGGCCCCGACGTCGTATTCGGAGCACACCAGCAGGTGGGCGGTCTTCAGCGGCTCGCCCAGGAGGCGGTGCGATCCGCCGGAGAGTGTGCCGGGCCGATCCCCGCAGCGGGGCAGCGTACGGGGGTTGCTGCCGGACGTGTCGTCCTGCCAGCAGTTGCCCCGGCCCTGGCCGTCCCACCAGAAGTCGGTGGCGTTGGGGTGCGGGCTGCCGTCCTTCGCGGTGCCGAGGTGGTTGCCGTGGAAGCGGTTGTGGTGCGAGGTGTCGCTCTGGCGGGACGGGGTGTTCTCTCCGCGGATGTACGCGGGAACGGCGTTGAGGAAGAAGGCGGTGCGCTCGTGGCCGTAGACCCAGTTGCCCTCGAAGAGGTTCCAGTTGCCGCCGGCGATCAGGACTCCGGTGCCCGGGGGCACCGAGGTCTGAGGGCAGACGACGCCTTGCTCGTAGCCGCGTTCGGCGGGCGGCTTGGCACACGTGCCGTCGGCGACGTGCGGGTAGTAGTCCTCGTTGTTGTCGTGGATCAGGTTGCGCTCGAACCGGGCGTGGTTCTGCGGGAGTCCGGGGTGGCCCGGGAAGACGCTGTCCATCGAGGCGCCCGCCATGTTGTGGTCGAACTCGTTGTCGTGGGCCCAGACCGAGTCGCCCGCGGTGCCCGAGTAGCCCAGGAGGTTGTGGTGACTGCGGCACCCGGTGATCTCGATGGCGTAACGGGGCACGGCGTACCCACGGCCATCGTTGATGTCGGAGGCGCTGCCGGGGTAGATGCCCGAGTCGCCGTTGCCGTAGGACTCGCAGTCCCGGTAGAGGCCGTGGTCGCTGGCGAAGGTCAGGAAGCCGTACTCGTCGTTCCAGCGGGTGAGGACCTGGTCGATGGCGAATCCGTCCGTGGCGAGGATGTAGACGGAGTTGAATGTCGTGCGTTGGGCCGTGAGGTTGCGCAGGTAGATGCCGTCGGAGGAGTCCGCCCGGATGGCGTTGAGCTTTCGGTATCCGGCGTCCACGACCACGTCGAGCGGTCCGGCGCCGGTTCCTTCGATCTGGAGGTCGCGCTTGCCGAGGACCGCGATCAGGTTCTGGTTGTGCGGGCACTGCCGCTGCTGGGCGAACGTCAGCACCTGGTAGCCCAGGGCCGACCGCGGGGCGTCGAGTCGGGAGCAGGCACCGGTGGGCTCCGGCTGCGAGGGCTCCTCCTCGTAACGTCCGGGGAGGACGGCGATCGTCGTCCCCGGACCGTCCACCGCGTCCACCGCCTGCTGGATATGGCGGAATCCTTTGCGGGTGCACTGTTCGTAGAGCCGGAGGTTGCGTCTGCGCAGTTCCTCGGAGAACCTGGCGATGCGCCGCTCGAACGCGGCCCTGTCGACCTTGCACACCAGCAGGTCCGGGTCGCTGGCACGATACTCCGGGACACTGCCCGAACCGTCCGGGAAGACTACTTCGCGCTCCTCGTGCGCCCACGCCCCGGGGACCGCGGTGAGCAACATCGCTGCCAGAACGGCCAGGACGCTTGCGGTGCGGCATGCCCATGTCATTCTCATTGGCGGGACCGTAGCCCCATCTCCGTGACCCAGGAAGCTGAATAGCAGTCAAGAAACGACAGCGCCTGCTGCCGCCCGACGGCAGGGTCGGACCTCCGCTTGTTGTGGCCACCTTTCCCGCACGCCCGGCCCGCCGCCGCGAGGCCGGGTGCGCCCAGCGTCCCGGGCACCGGCAGGCGAGGCGGGAGAGATGGGCGAGGCGGGAGGGGTAGGTGAGGTGGAGGGAGGCGGGCCGTATGTGCCGCGCCGGACCGATCGCTCGTGGCGCATCCCTGTACATCGCCACCTCGTCGTGCTGACATGTGCATGCAATCGGACCCGTGCCCCCTGCCCCGGACCGGCATTCACCGCCCGACTCGGCACTCCCCGCAGAGGACCTCGCGGACGCCGCGCACGCCACGGCCCAAGTCGGCGGCTTCCGGACGGACGGGAGCCTTCCACGGGCCATCCGCACCGCCCCGTACACCTGCGAGGAGGATGCATATGAGATCCGTATCCGTGCTGCCGCGTGTCATCGTGGCGGCGGCAGGCTGCCTGACGCTCGTTGGGCTGACCGCATCCCCGGGGGTCGCCGCCGAGACCCCCCTCACCTTCGACTGCCAGGCGAAGCCGCCGCTCGTCTCGCCGCAGACCTTCACCCTCGATGCCGGTGCCGAGGCCACGGCGCCCGACAGTGTGGCGTCCGGCAGCGCCTTCGACGTCGCCCTGGCGCCGGCCCCGCTCACCGTGCCCGGATCGGTGAACGGATATACCGTCAAGTCGATCAAAGACATCAAGCTCCGGGCCAAGCTGCCGACTGACGCGACCCTCACCGGCCAGAACCTCACGGGAGGATCTGGCATCGGCTCGGGCACCCCGAGCGT
Organism: Streptomyces sp. bgisy027; assembly: GCF_057710365.1. Taxonomy (NCBI): domain Bacteria; kingdom Bacillati; phylum Actinomycetota; class Actinomycetes; order Kitasatosporales; family Streptomycetaceae; genus Streptomyces; species Streptomyces sp. bgisy027. Next base: position 19,742 of record NZ_JBYIVZ010000072.1, on the reverse strand, counting down.
GGCCGTCAGCGGCAGCGAGATCGTCATGACCGTCCCCGGTCCGATCAATGGCGGGAGTACGTTCACGCTCCCCACCCTGAACCTGGATCTGGTCGCAGGAGCCTCGGGCGGCACGGTCAGCACCCAGCTCGCGGGCACCTCCTACAACAGCCCCGGCCTCACCTTCACCGCCAGGGTGCCCATCCTCTTCATCACGGCGGACGTACCGACTTCGTGCTTCTCCAGCCCCAACCCCGTGCTCAGCTCGACCACCATCAGCTGAGTCCCGCCCTCCCCGGCCGCGGCAGACCCGGCTTCCGGCGGCCGGGCAGGGCAGCATCCTGCGGCGGCCGGGGCCCGGTGGAGCCGGACTCCGCCGCTCGGGCGCCGCCTCTCCGGCGCGGCCGGAACACCGTGCCGGAGAGGCGGCCGGCCGGCACCGTCCTGCGTCCGGCCACCGCCCCGGCACCGAACCGGTCCTTCTCTGCCCACCAGGCACGACGACGTTCTCGGTTGCAGCCCGCCTGCCCTCGCTGCCACCGGGTTCCGGCACCCGAGGGGAAGCCGCGATGCAGGGCAGGTCGATCGTGGTCTCGGCGGTCGAGGAGAGTTCGGCTTTCGCCCTCCGCGCGGCCTCGCGCAGGTGCCGAAGCGCGGTTCACGACCGAGATCACCCGCGCCGCCAGAGGCTCGGGCAAGACGCCGAGCGTGTTAGACAAGAGAGCGGCGGTAGCGCAACTTGTTGAGGGAAGCCCCACCGGTGGTGTCTTCCACGGCTGCGCCGTCTGCGTGCCAGCCGGCAGCTTCGTAGAAGCGCCGGGCGCGACGATTGTCTTCCAGGACCCACAAGGTGGCATGTGTGTACTCGGCCTGTCCGAGAGTCGTCAACGTGGCCAGCATCAAGTGCTTCCCAATTCCAGCGCGCCAGACCTCGGGCATCGTGTAAAGCGTTCCGATTTCCGCGACGGCAGAGGTTTCCGTAGACGGGCCGAAACCTGCGAATCCGACAATCCCCTCCTCGGTTTCGGCTACCAGTACTCCCGACAATGGCCATCGTGTCTCCGCGATGAGTGTCTTCCACTCGGACTCTTCGCGGCTTGGGTCCATGGCGTCGAGGTAATGCTGGGGGACAAGACCGGCAAACGCTGCCTGCCAGGAGCGTACGTAAACACCGGCGACCGCTGATGCGTCATCAGGCCATGCCTGTCGGGTCTGCATGGTCGTCATTCTTCAAGTCCCGTCAATCCGGGCCAAGTTCTTTTCCCAACGGCGATGCCGAGTGCTCGGCTGCCTGCTCCAGTAGTGCCCGTGCGGAGTCCGCGCAGCGCATTGCGGTCTCCTCGTCGACGCCGAACACCTCGGCGAGATGGAGCGGGGTCGAGCCGGTTGACGGCCCTCGCGCGCAGCCGCGCCCCGAGCGAGGTGCACGAGCTGTGGTGGCAATTGGCCGACCGTCGGCGACCAGAGGCAGAGGCCCTGGAGGACCTTTTCAGGCGGCTGCGAAGCGACGACAACGCAGAGCTGGGACAACTGCTGGCAGAGGCCGACGCCGGGATCGAGGGCGGCAGCTCAGCAGAGTAACGGTCAACCGTCGCGATCCTGATGCGTGGCCTGTTATGCGGGTGAGTGAGGACGTCGGTCAGGTGACGTGCCCTCAAGCCGGTGTGCGCCATTGGCCAGGAGGGTTCGGGTCTGCCGGGTCTCAGCGTGCTGCGGTCCGAGAGCAATCGGACCCGCGGCGCTGGCCGCGACCCTCATCTGCCTGTTCGTGACGGCTGGATGCGGCTGCAGGGCTCGGGTCTGCGCGGGATGGCTGCGATGGTTCGAATTCGCCAGGGTGAACTGCCACAGCGGGCCGAAGTGCGCCTCGATCGGGTTTACCCACAAGGCGTGGGTCGGGGTGAAGCACAGTTCGACCTTGTTCTGCTTCGCCCAGCGGCGGATGTCCACGTCGGTGAGGGCGGAGAGGTTGTCCAGAATGATGCAGATCGGGGCGCCGTCGGGCTGGGCGGCCCGGATCGACTTCAGCACGGCGAGCGTGTTGGCGGTGCCCTTGCGGCGGCGGTTGACGCCCCACAGCCGGTCGTCACCGACGCAATAGCAACCGTGGAAGCAGGTGACGCCGTGGGTGCGGCGGTGGGTCGCCGGCAGGCGGTCGGGCTTTCCCTGCTTCGCCCAGCAGGAGCCTGCGATGGGCCGGATCCTCAGGGGCCCGAACTCGTCGAAGGCGAAGCCCCGGTCCTGGAAGTGCTCCAGGACGAACTCGATGCGGTCGAACTTGGCGTCGCGCTCAGAATCGCGCGACTCCTTCCAGGTCTTCGTGCGCTGGAAGGTGACGCCGCGGCGCCGAAGCAGGCACCGTAAGGCTTCACGGCCGATGCGGATCGCGCGTCCGTGCACGCCGCGTAGGCGGGCGGCCAGTTTTCGGATCGACCAGCGGGTGAGGGGGTGGTCGAGCTTGGCGGGGCAGGTGGTGGCCGTCTGAACGACGAAGTCCTCGCCGTCAGCGCTGGGCAGGCGGGGACGGCCTCCCGCCCATCGAGGGTCCAGGCAGGCCAAGCCGATCTCGTTGAACCGGTGGATCACCTCCCGCACCCTGTCCCCGTCGGCCTGGACCAGCTGGGCAATCACCGGAACGCGGTTCCGGTCGCACTAGCGGCGCGGGAGGGTCCGGTCTTGGACGACCGCGAGTAGGGCTGCATGGCGCGGCGGTTCAGAACGTGGTGTTCTCCCACTCTCCGGGCCTGTCGTAGATCTCCTGCAGCAGTTGGGCGAAGGTGTCACTCTCCATGAGCAGGGCACCGTATTCCAGCGGGATCCGCTTGTCGTTGATCACCGCGGTGGGCGTACCGGGGCCCTCGGGTTCCTTGGCTCCCCCGGCCTTCTCGTAAGCCTTCTCGGAGGCGGTGACGAAGGCGCGGTATTTCATGGATCTCACGGCCGTGTCGAACCTCGGGCTCCGCAGACCCTTGACCTGACCGGCCAGTTCCGGCAGGTAGGCGTCGGTGTAGCCGTCGACGCTCTCCTCGGGCTGGTTGGCGTAGAGCACCTCGTGGTACTCCACGAACTTGCCTTCCTCCAGCGCGGCGCGTAGTGCGTTGACCGCCTTCTTCGATCCGCTGCCGCCGACCCGGTCGTCCAGGAAAGAGGCGAGGGTGTACTCGGCCATAGCCCACCGGTCGAGCAGCGCCTCCCGCAGTTGCGGGCCGCCGCCCGTGGTCTCGAACTCCTCGCAGTACGGACAACGGGGATCCTCATACAGGTGCACCTTCACTGGCGCATCGGGATCACCGACTGTGATTGTCGTGCCGTCCGCACCAAGCCTTTCCGGCAACTTCTCAGCGCTCGCGAAGTCAGGCTCGTGCTCAGCCGCTCGCTGCCCGCACCCCGACATCACCATCACCATCACCACAGCCGCGCACAACACAACCCATCGACCCCCACGCACCATGCGTCATCCCTCCCCAGAGAACAGCGCGACACTAGATCATCAGTACGAGAAACGCGCCGGCAATAGCTCGTGCCCAGGCCCGCCAAGGCGCTCCGTCAGCCCCGGCCTTCTGGACGGCGCCACCTACCCCGCTGCCGTCACCCCGCGCCACGGTGACGTTTGCCGCGGTCGTCACCCTGCCGCGACCGTGACGGGCGCGCTGGCCGCCCTCCTCACGTGAACCAGCCCTGCGGCAACAGCCCGCTGGTGAACGGGGAAATCAGGCAGTCTCAGGTGGGAACCACACCCGGCCGCGCGTCAGCGCGGATCCGGCCAGTTCTCAATCAGTGGACCAGACGCGCAGTTGCGCTGCGACTGCCTGCACGCTGGCGCCTTTGTGCTTGGCGCGAGTGACGAGCGCGAGGCGTCCTCCGGCTCGTAGTCCAGGACCACGCCGTTGGTGTTGAGGAAGGTCTCGGCGACCGGCCAGGCGAAGAACTCGTTCTTCGCTTCCAGCGGCTCGTGCAGCGCGATGGTCTCCAGCATGGCCACCGCCTCAGCCAGTCGCTCGCGTACACGTCACGGCCCATGTAGTGGGCCTGAGCTTCGCCGAACTAGCGAGGACTTGGCCTTCCACCTGATCAGCTCCGGTGCCAGCCGAAGCAGTGCGATCATGAAGGTCCAGAACTGCCAGTTCGGCGGTTCTTCTTCGAGTACGAATTCACCTCCTTCCGTCCAGCTTGAGCCAGAAGGTCAGTGGTGCCCGAAGATCCGTCAGTGGGAGACTCTATGGCGCCGCGCCTGCCCTGGCTGCCGCTCCCCATCCAAAGTGCCTCCCGTCTTGGGCTACTTGTTCACTTTCCGGCTCCGCGCACATGCCCTTGCAGGCCACGGCCGCCGAAAGGGCTCGCCGCCACCCGGATCGGAGGGAGTGGCCTGTCAGGCACGGGCATTGCCCTTGGCCGCAGGCACCGTCGCGTCGGCCCGTGGCCAGAACGCAGGCCCTGGCACAGCGGACCTCACGGTCGCCCCGCCGGAGTGGAACGTGTTCGCCGCAGCCCTCTCCGCTGCTCCGCAAATCCGCTCGTTGGCGGGTGTCGCCGGTTTGGAGAACAACAGTCGCACAGGCCATCCACGGCGTGCGCCGCCGGATTCGGCGGCGCAGGGAGTCCGCCGCGGGCCCACCTGCACGCGCGTGTTCGCCATGGCGGCTGGGGTCCGTGCGGTTGGGTCGAGCAGTTCGGTCTGCCCGGCATCATGGGCACATGGAAGACGATGCCCCGACCGTGTCGGTGCGCTTGTCGCGTGCGGACGCCGTCGTGTTGTTCGACTGGCTGATGACCACGGATCTTGACTCGGTGCCAGTCGCCCATCCTGCCCAGAAGCAGGCACTGGCCGATCTGCTGTCACGGCTGGAGTGGGCCGCGGACGCCGATGTGGCCGGGGCGACCGACGAGGACATCGCGGCGGCTCGGAGCGAAGTCGCCCGGGACATGGGCTGGTAGTTCAGCCGTGCTGAGCGCGGTTCCCCTTGGCCAGCAACTCGCGTCGCTGACGGTTCCGGTAGGAGTCTCCGGTGAGGGTGAGAACCGCGGCGTGGTGGACCGGACGGTCGATCATCGCGGCCGGGCGACGCGCTGCTGGCACGCTGGGGGGCGTGGCGCAGCGCGGGCAGGCCAGACGTCGTCGGAGAAGGTCTCTCCCCAGCATCCCAAGGGCAGGTTCGAGGTGGCCGGGTGCACGCCACCTCACTAGACGACTGGTCTACTCGGCTGTTAAGGTTCACGCATGCCGGTCACCACGCGCCACACAGACACCCGTCGGGTCATCCTCGGCACGGCTCAGCGGATCATGGCTCACAAGGGCTACTCCGCCGTCGGCATCAACGAGGTGCTCGCGGAAGCCGGTGTGCCGAAGGGGTCCTTCTACCACTACTTCGCCTCGAAGGACGCTTTCGGTGAAGCGATCCTGAAGAGCTACTTCGCGGACTATCTCGCGGACATGGACGGCATTCTCGCCCGGTCCGGCCAGTCGGAGGCCGAGCGGCTGATGGCTTACTGGCAGCAATGGCGCCAGACGCAGAGTGTCGAGGAGTGCCAGGGCAAGTGCCTGGCTGTGAAACTCGGCGCCGAGGTCGCCGACCTGTCGGAGCCGATGCGCCTGGCCCTGAAGGAGGGCACGAGCGCCGTCGTCGACCGCATCGAGCGCGCCATCGCCCGCGGCGTGGAGGAGGGGTCTCTCTCGGTCGACGGCGATCCCCGCGACGTCGCTCAGGCCCTGTACGACATGTGGCTCGGAGCGAGCGTCATGTGCAAGATCCATCGCAGCCTGGCGCCGCTCGACACCGCCACGGCGGTAACCCGCAGGCTGCTGCACCTGTAGAAGACCCGGTTCCCATGGCCACCCCGGTCATGGGGCTCTCTTCACCCCGAATTAGTAGACTGGTCTAATTTATCAAGGAGTGTGCCATGAAGGTTCTGATCGTTCTCACCTCGCACGACGAGCTCGGCGATACCGGCCGTAAGACCGGGTTCTGGCTGGAGGAACTGGCGGCGCCGTACTACCGCTTCAAGGAGGCCGGCGCGCAGATCGTGCTCGCCTCACCCAAGGGCGGGCAGCCGCCGCTGGACCCCAAGAGCAACGAGCCCGGCTTCCAGACCGACGACACCCGACGCTTCGAGGCCGACCCGCAGGCGACCGAGGCACTGGCCGGCACGGTGCGCCTCGACTCGCTCTCGGCCGACGACTACGACGCGGTCTTCTACCCCGGCGGCCACGGCCCGCTCTGGGACCTGGCCGAGGACACCGTCTCGGCCCGGCTGATCGAGTCGGCCCTGCGCTCGGGCAGGCCGGTGGCACTGGTGTGCCACGCACCCGGCGTACTGCGGCACACCCTCAGCGAGGACGGCACCCCGCTGGTCGCGGGCAGGAAGGTCACCGGTTTCGCCAACTCCGAGGAGGAGGCCGTCCAGCTGACCGAGGTTGTCCCCTTCCTGGTCGAGGACGAGCTCGTCAAGCTGGGCGGCGTCTACTCCAAGACCGGCGACTGGCAGCCTTATGTCGTGCAGGACGGTCTGCTGATCACCGGGCAGAACCCGGCCTCCTCGGCTCCCGCAGCCGACGCCCTGATCGAGCTGGTGGCCAAGGGCGGCGTGTGAGCGCGTGACCGACCGGGCTGAGCCGGCTGCTTGTGCCGGCTCAGCCCGGTCGGCATCCGTGGCAATCAGCCGCTCTTGCGTGTCGTCCACGGCGTTTGAGGGACACGGTGGGCCGTCATCTGCGCCACCACCTTGTCGTGCAGCTCGCGCAGCGGCTCCAGCTCGGCCGGCAGCGGCAGTGTCACCGCGGTGCAGTCCTTACGGCGGGTCAGGGTGGCGGCCAGTTCACCGTTGGGCTCCTCCCAGAGACGCACGCCCCAACACCGTGATCGTGGTGGACTGCTCAGATGGCCCGGTGTCCGCTTGGACTGCTCAGATGGCCCGCGTGTCCGCGTCCCCGCGGGACTTCGGCAACGTCAGATCCTTCTTGTTGCGCGATGCAGGAGCCGTCGGTGCGGGCACGGCAGACTGTGTGCGCTCTGCGCGCTTTGTCCAGCGGTCGATCTCCTGGCGCTGGGACGCGGTGACGCGTGTGCCGGCCTTGGCCGCGGCCACGACGAGCAACTGCGCCTGACTGTGCAGCGTCGCCTTGGACATGCGGCGCCGTGGACGGTGTCGCAGGTGAGAGACTCAGTCCTCGCTCATGGCGTCGAGCGCCGTGTTCCCTGAGCACCCTGCGCACCGTCTCGAAAGCGGCCCGCGCGGTCAGGTCCGCCATCTCCTCTTCTGCTCGTTCGGCGGCCCGCTCTGCGTCTGCGGTCGCCTGTGCGCGGGCCTGCTCGGCCACGAAGTCGGCGGCGGCGCCCGCGATACGTTCCTCGGCCTCGGTCCGGTCGTGCGCGGCGGTCGCATTGGCGCGGGTCAGCAGCTCGCGGGCCTGCCGGGAGTTGCGGGCCGTGACGGCTTCATCCAGGCGCGCGAACAGCTCGCGCCGGACGCCGGCCTGGTCCTGCAGCCACTGGTGCGCGTCCCGCACGACGTCATTGAGGTCGGTCCGTGTCGCCGAGATGGCTCCGGTCAAGTCGGCAATCTCGCGGCACACGCGGTTCACCACGACAACCGACTCAACGTTGCGAGCGCTGGCCAGCCGGCGCAGCAGCACCTGCGCGCGGGCCTCAACGTCCGGTCCCTTCCTGGTCTTCGCCGCGGGCCATCTCGCAGGCGGGGCCATGGTGCGGGCTTTGACGAAGCGTTCCACCGCGGGCGTCGTCAGGCCCCGTTCGGTCATCACGCATTCGTCCAGACCGAACCACTCGGTGCGACGCGCGAAGGCCTCGGTGCCGATGCGGACACGGCGCGCGGTTCCCTCGCTGTCCAGGCGGATCCGGTGCACGTACCGGCGGCGGATGAGCGTGTCCCGGTCGGCCTGGACCATCGTGCCGAGTACTGGCTCCATGCCGTTGTCCCACGCCGGGGCCACCGTCTGGTCCAGGTGCACCCGCAGGGCACCGTGCCGCCATCGGACGTCGACGACGGAGCCGAGCGGCGCCCCGTCAGGGCGGCCGTACTCGAAGCTGGCCTGTTCCCCGTGACCGGCGAGCCAGGCTGCGGCCGCCGACTTCACGTACAAGTGGTCGGCGCCGGCAACGCCACGGGATCGCCGGTTGCACACGTGCCGGTGCCCCTCAGGGCCCGGGTGGTGGGCGAAGTGACAGACCCGGTCGGTGTACAGCTTCGTGGTCAGCTGGAGGCCGCAGCCTCCGAGCAGCAGCCCGCAACAGACGTGTCGTCCTCGTGGCGGTGGCGGAAGGGGGCCGGCTCGATCGCCTCCAGCGGCAGCATCAGCGGCTCCTCCGAGTCCGCACCGCCCAGAACCGCTGTCTGAATCTGCCGCCTGTCATCACGCACGAAGCCCCCGCCTCTCGTCGCAACTCATCGTGCCACCAGCCCTGTTCGTCCTCCGGAGAGCCCGCCCGGCAGTGCCTGACGGCCTAATACGTCGTTCCTGACCGGTGGGCGGCTGCGGCTGCGGCCGCGTACCGCCACCTCACAGGCTGTGCAGTGACCGGACGCTCACGTGGCGTTCCATCCAGGAGGGGCCGGAATCGTGGTGCCCGCCGGGGCGTACCCGCTGGGGCAGGAGCTCGCCGTCTCCGAGGGGCCGGCGGACGTGGCGGCCGGCGGACGTGGCGGCCGGCGATCACGACCGACGTTAGGAAGCGATGTCCGTGATCCCCGGCGACGGTTCCCGCTCGCCGGGTGAGCTGCGGCGGGCGGGAGCCGGAGCCGTTGTCCTGTGGTGGATCGGCGTTCGCGTACCGGTCAGCGGGACGCCCGTCCCGCCTCTGCGGGTCGCGACGATCTCCGCAGCGATCGACAAGGCTGTCTCTTCGGGGGTACGGCCTCCGAGGTCGAGCCCGATGGGGGACCTCAGCCGCGCCAACTCCTGTACGCTCAGGCCCACTTCACGCAACCGGCGGTCCCGGTCGATGTGGGTACGGCGCGAGCCCATCGCGCCCACGAAGGCGACCGGCAGCCGCAGCGCGACCTCCAGCAAGGGGACGTCGAACTTGGCATCGTGAGTGAGGACACACAGTACGGTCCGTGCGTCGGTCCGGGTGCCCCGCAGGTAGCGGTGCGGCCAGTCCACGACGACCTCGTCCGCTTCGGGGAAGCGTGCCGGTGTGGTGAACACCGGCCGGGCGTCGCACACGGTGACGTGATAGCCCAGGAACTTGCCGACCCGCACCAGCGCCGCGGCGAAGTCGACCGCACCGAAGACGATCATCCGCGGCGGTGGCGTGCTGGACTCCACGAGCAGGGTGAGCCCGTCGGGACAGTGCGAGCCGTCCGGCGACAGCTCCACCGTGCCCGTACGTCCGGCGTCAAGCGCGGCCAGGGCCTGTGCCGCGGCCGTGCGGTCGAGGTCCTCGTGGATCCCGAGGCCGCCTTCCGTGGAGCCGTCGCCATGGACGAGCAGCGTGGCCCCCAGGTGCGGCGCCGGGCCCTCGATGACTCGGGCCATGGCCACCGGCTTGCCCTGGGCCACCACGTCCAGGGCGGAGCACAGCAGCGCCCTGACGGGCGTGTCCGCGAGCACGGGCGTGACCATCACATCCAGGACACCGCCGCAGGTCAGACCTACGGCAAAGGCCTCCTCGTCGCTGTAGCCGAAGCGCTCCAGCACGCTCTGCCCGGTCTCCAGGGCCTGGGCGCACAGGTCGTATACCGCGCCCTCGACGCACCCACCGGACACCGAGCCGATGACCGTGCCGGCCCTGTCCACCGCGAGGGTCGCACCGGGGCCCCGTGGGGCGCTGCCGCCGACGGACACGACGGTGGCGACGGCGACGTCACGTCCCTCGGCCAGCCAGCCCTTCAGCTCCGGAAGCAGGTCAAGCATCGCTGCCCGCCGTCAGGACGCGGTCCGGGCGGATGGGCAGGCTGCGGTGTCGTACGCCGGTGGCGTGCCAGACGGCGTTGGCGATGGCAGCCGCGGCGCCGACGATGCCGACCTCGCCGATGCCCTTGATGTCGACCGGGTCGTCGGGGTCGGTGTCGTCCACCCAGTCCGCCTCGATGCGCGGGACGTCGGCGTGGGTGGCCACGTGATAGCCGGCCAGGTCGGCGCCGACGGGCCCGCCGAAGGCCGGGTCGCGCACGGCCTCCTCGTGCAGTGCCATGGAGATGCCCCAGATCATGCCGCCGGTGAACTGGCCGCGTGCGGTCAGCGGGTTCACGATGCGGCCGGCGGCGAAGATGCCGAGCATGCGCCGTACGCGTACCTCGCCCGTGGCCGGGTCCACGGCCACCTCGGCGAACTGGGCGCCGTAGGAGTGCCGTTCCATGTTCGCGAGTGCGGCGATCTGCGCGGTGGTGTCCGAGCCCGCGGTGATCCCTTCGGCGGGGATGACCATGCCGGGGACGAGTCGTTCCCTCAGCTCGCGGGCGGCCGCGATGATGGCCATGGACCAGGAGCGAGTGCCCATCGAACCGCCCGCGATCATCGCGAAGCCGAACTCGCTGTCCCCGATCCGCACGGTCACCCGCTCCGGTGCGACGTCGAGGGCGTCGGCTGCGACGAGGGTGAGCGCGGTGCGCGCGCCGGTGCCGATGTCGGCCGCCGATATCCGCACGGTGAAGCGGCCGTCGGCCTCGGCGGTGACGGCGGCGGTCGAGGGGGCGGCGCCGGCGGGGAAGGACGCGGCGGCGGTGCCGGTGCCCAGCAGCCATCGGCCCTCGCGCCGGACACCCGGCCGGGGGTCGCGCTCGGTCCAACCGAAACGGCGAGCGCCTTCCTGGAAGCAGGCGCGCAGGTTGCGGTTGGCGAAGGGCAGGCCGGAGACGGGGCCCTTGTCCGGTTCGTTGCGCAGGCGCAGTTCAATCGGGTCGATCCCGCACTTCTCGGCGAGTTCGTCGAGCGCGGACTCCAGCGCGAAAGCCCCCGGAGCCTCGCCCGGAGCGCGCATGAAGGTGGGGCTGGGCACGTCGAGGCGTACGACGCGGTTCTCGGTGTGGTGGGCGTCGGCGTCGTACATCACCCGCGCCACGCCGGCACTCGGCTCGACGAACTCGTACACGGTGGCGGTGCGGCTCACCGAGCGGTGGTCAAGGGCACGCAGCCGCCCGTCGGCGTCGGCGCCGAGCCTGACTCGTTGGACGGTGGGGCTGCGGTGCCCGGCCAGCGCGAACATCTGGGGCCGGGTCAGCGCGACGCGCACCGGACGCTGGAGGATCGTCGCGGCCATCACGGCCGCCACCTGGTGGGCGCGTACGCCCTTGCTGCCGAAGCCACCGCCGACGTGCTCCGAACGCACCCGCACCGACGCGGGATCCAGTGAGAACAGGTTCGCCAGCTCGCCGACGACCCAAGTAGCGCCCTGGTTGGAGTCGACCACCTCCAGCCGGCCGTCGTCCCAGCGGGCGGTCGCCGCATGGGGCTCCATGGGGTGGTGGTGTTCCTCCGGAGTGGTGTACTCCTCGTCCACGACGGCGGCCGAGGCGGCCAGTTCGGCTTCCAGGTCGCCCTTGTCCGTCACCCCGGGCATGTGTCCGTCCACGGGATAGGAGTCCGGGTGCTCGCCGGTGAACTCGATGTCGTGCGGCAGCGGTTCGTACTCGACGACCAGTGCCTCGGCCGCCTCGCGCGCCTGCTCGGGCGTCTCCGCGACGACCAGGGCCACCGGCCAGCCCAGGTGGGGCACGGTGTCGTTCTGGAAGACGGCGCAGGTGGGGTCGGGCCTGATGCCCAGCATGCCGACGTAGTCGGTCTGAAGGCGCGGGGCGCTGCGGTGGTCCAGGACGGCGACGACACCGGGCATCTCCAGGACGGCGGCGCTGGCGATGCCGCGGATGCGGCCCCGCGCGACGGTGGACAACACCAGCCATCCGTAGGCGAGTTCGGTGAAGGGGATGTCGCCCGCGTAGCGTGCCGCGCCGGTGACCTTGTCCCGGCCCTCCACCCGGACGTGACCGGTGCCGACGGCGCGCCGCACGGCGGTTGCTTGCGCGGTGGTGGTCATCGTGCGGCCTCCTCGGCGAGCTCGCTCAGCACGGCCACGGTCAGGTTGCGCATCAGGGTCACCTTGTATCCGTTGTGCGGCAGCGGGCGGGCCGCGGCGAGTTCGGCTTCGGCGGCGGCCGCGTACGTCTCGGCCGTGGCGGGCGCCCCGATGAGGGCCCGCTCCGCGGTGCGGGCGCGCCATGGCCGGGAGGCGACCGCGCCGAACGCCAGGCGTGCGTCGTGCACGACCCCGTCGCGGACGTCGAGTGCGGCGGCGACGGAGCCGATGGCGAAGGCGTAGGAGGCGCGTTCGCGCACCTTCCGGTACCGGGAGCGGGCCGCGACCGGCACCCGGGGCAGTGTGACGCCGGTGATCAGCGCACCCGCCGGCAGGGCCGTCTCGCGGTGCGGGGTGCCGGCGACGGGAAGATACAGCTGCTCGATCGGCAACTCCGCCTGTCCGTCAGCGGTTTCGTAGTGCAGGACGGCGTCCAGGGCGGTCAGGGCAACGGCCATGTCCGAGGGGTGTACGGCCACACAGGTCTCGGACGCGCCGAGGATGGCGTGATTGTGATGCTCGCCGGTGACGGCGGGGCAGCCGCTGCCGGGTTCGCGCTTGTTGCACGGCTTGGTCGTGTCGGAGAAGTAGGCGCAGCGGGTGCGCTGGAGAAGGTTGCCACCGACGGTGGCCATGTTGCGCAGTTGGCCGGAGGCGCCGGCGAGCACCGCCTGGGCCAGCATCGGATAGCGGCCGCGTACTTCGGGATGGGCGGCGAGGTCGCTGTTGGTGGCCGTCGCGCCGACGCGCAGTCCGCCGTCCGGAGCCGGCTCGATGCGGTCCAGGGGCAGTTCCCGTACGTCGACGAGGCGGGCGGGGCGTTCCACGCCGCTCTTCATCAGGTCGACCAGGTTGGTGCCGCCGGCGAGGTAGCGCGCGTCCGGATCGGCTTCGAGGAGGGCGACGGCACCCGCCACGTCGGAGGCCCTGCGGTAGTCGAACTCCTTCATGCGGCGGCCTCCCTGGACTGCGTCCGCAGGTCTGGGGCTGGCGAGGCGTCGGCCTCGGCGGCACGCGCGACGGCCTCGACGATCGATGTGTAGGCGCTGCAGCGACACAGGTTGCCGCTCATCCGCTCACGGATCTCGTCCGCGGTCAGCGGCGGCGGCCCGGCCGCCGGACGTACGTCGTCGGAGGCGGCGCTCGGCCATCCGACGGCGTGCTCCCCGAGCATGCCGATCGCCGAGCAGATCTGTCCGGGGGTGCAGTAACCGCACTGGTATCCGTCGAGTTCGAGGAACGCCTGCTGCACCGGATGCAGGTGGTCGCCGTCCGCGACGCCTTCGATGGTGGTGATCTCACGTCCTTCGGCCGCGACCGCGAATTGCAGACAGGCGACCGTCCTGCGGCCGTCGACGAGAACGGTGCAGGCACCGCACTGCCCCTGGTCGCAGCCCTTCTTGGTGCCGGTCAGATCGAGGCGCTCGCGCAGCGCGTCGAGCAGGGTGGTGCGGTGGTCGACGGATAGCGTGTGCTTCTCGCCGTTGATGTGCAGAGTGATGACGCTGGACGTCGTTAAGGCCATGAACAACTTCCTTCAGACTTGCGGCACTTGATGCCGCGGCTCTCCGGCCTGGCGTCTGGCGCGTGTGGACGCTGGAGACGCCGTCCCGGCCGGCTGGGGCGCGCGTCGCCGTGACGGTGTTCCGGTGGTGCGCGAGATGCCGGCGATCGGGGGCGCTTGGCGTTGGAGGGGGGCGTGACGGTGGTGCGCTTGTGCTTGTGGGGGGGCTTGGAGTGGATGAGGTACACGGCGGAAGATGAACAGCGCTGAACAGCGTTGAACGGCTGCAGAGGACTGACGTGTCTGTCGCGTCCGGAGCTAGAGTGGACCTCAACCGGACATCTGTCCGCTACCCGCAAAACGTAACGGACAGCTGTCCGCTTGGCAAGGGTGCGCTTGGGAGAGCGTGCGCTCCTGCCACGTGCCTCAAGGAGTGACGGTGCAGCACAAAAAAGACGCCCCTCTGCGCTCGGACGCGCAACGCAACCGTGAAAACATCCTGAGCGTCGCCCTGACCGAACTGACGCGGTGCCCGGACGCGCCCCTCAGCGCCATCGCCAAGAAGGCGGGGGTCGGGCAGGGCACGTTCTACCGCAATTTCCCCAACCGCGAAGCTCTTGTCCTGGAGATCTACCGCCACGAGATGCAGCAGGTCGCCGACAGCGCGACGCAACTGCTCCACGAGCTGCCGCCGCACCAGGCCCTGCGCACCTGGATGGACCGACTGGCCGAGTTCGCCATGACCAAGGCGGGCCTGGCCGACGCGATCCGCCTCGCCACCAGTACGCCAGGAGGGCCGGCGAAACCCTCCCCCACCCCCGTCGCCGAGGCCGCCGAACTCCTGCTCCGCACAGCCGAGGAGACAGGCACCATCCGCCCGGGGGTCACGGCCGACGACTTCCTCCTCGCCATCGCCGGTCTGTGGCAGATGACCCCGACGGAGGACTGGCGCCCGCGCGCGGCACGGCTTCTCGACCTGGTCATGGACGGGTTGCGGGCGGGTGCGGCGCGGGCGTGATCAGCATCGTGTGACCGCGCGCGACCGACGGTCGCCTCCTCGTGGGGTAACGCGTTTCCGGCCCCGCGGCAGGTGCCGGTCTTGTGGCCGTGAGCCATCTCCTTCAACCGCATGCGCACGCGTCCGGACACCAGATCATCCGGGCCGCGGACGTGGTCGCCGACACTGCCATCGACCTCGTGGGCGCAATCAGCCGGGCGGTCCTGGACAACCGCATGCCCGCCCGCCGACTGCGCGTCAGCCCCCACGCCGTGAAGCGGCCACTGTCCCGCTACCCCTACAAAAGCCTGCACGTCGACCGACGCACCTACAAGGCCACCATCAGCATCGACATCCTGTTGACTGGCCCGCTCAGCCCACAACTTCACAGCCTTGCCCAAAAGCCGCGCGGCAAAGGAGGAAAACGATCATGGACCACAGGCACATCGAGCAGGAACTGGCCGACGCACACGAGCTGCGTGCCTCGTCGTCGCCTGCCGAGTCCGGCCAGGAGGTAGCGGGCCCGTCATCAGCCGAATCTCGGGCCCGGCATCCGACCCACCGCCGGCTCCGGCTGGGCTCCCGCCGACCCTCGACGTCTGGCTCGCCGACGTCCACCCCCGGGCCTGGACCCCCGGATCTGCTGGCGGCGTTCGCGAGTGCGGGCTACCGCCCGAGCGCGATCGACGACTGCCGGCTCTCCACGAACGCATCGAACGTGGCGAAAGCCCGCGAGCCCTTGCCGGGCTTGTGGTGCACCGGCTTGAGCTCCGTCGTGAAAGGAGCCGGCACGATCGCGGCGGGAGACACCCCGCACCTCGGGGTGTTCGCGCAGCCAGGCCGCGAAGGTGCGCGCAGTGCGGGCCACGAGGACGTCGACAAGGCGGCGGTTGTTCATGTCGACGAGAATCGTCGCGTAGCTACGACCCCGGCGTCGGCGAGCTCGTCCACGCCCAAACACGGGACAGGCTCCGCCGCCGGAACGGCCAGTGCGCGAAGTAGTCGGAGAAGGGTGTCCTTGCCGGTGGTGAGGGCCAGGAGTCCGCGCAGACTGACTCCGGCACGTCCTCCCAGCAACAGCGCGGTATACGTGAGCTGCGCGGTGAGGGCATTGGTGCGGCGTGCGTGTCGATGTGTCAGGTCCGGTATCTGCTCGGCGAACGTCCGGCACCCACAACTGTCGTTGCCGCACACGAGACGACGTGCCCGCAGATCGAGTCGCATCTGTCGGCCAGCGACGGGACGGTCCGCCAGAGACCGCTGGTAGTAGCAGTGCACACGCGAGGATCTCCATCTGCATCCCGGACAGGCGGCCGACCCTGCCGAGGAGCGCACCGCGAGCCGGACCTCGGTGTCCCCGAAAACCACTCCTTCTACGGCCACCCCAACCCTCGGAAGAAGAAGGCCGGCGACGCGAGCCGCATCCCCCACGCACAGGTGATGCCTCCTGCGCGTGATCGTCACGCGCCCCCAAATCAGCGACAGAGCCCGGAAGTGATCCAGAACCACATTTCGGCCGTCGCCGACAGTCGCGGAACGGCCGAGCCGTGCGAACGAGTAGGGCCGCATGAGTCAGACTGGATCACCGTGCTGGTCGGATGAGCCAGGCGTCCAGCGGCAGCCGCGGCGCTGCGCCGCGGCAGAATCACCGAAAGCGTCTTCAACTCCTCACCAGCGACAGAGTACGAGTCGTGGCGGGCAAGCTTGACCACAGAGGCTAGCAGGGTCGAGGCCAGGGCCAGACTGAGTACAGTTCGGAGAACACGCCGAGCGGAAGCCCACAGCATGGGCTTCCGCGATGGCGCTGCCTTTGGTCGGTGTAGGAGTCAGTGCCGCTTGTCGATTGCCCGGAAGCTGCCGACAAGCGCGAACGGCACCGTGGCCCCGTCGAGTACTACTGTTCCAGGGATTGCGCTGCTGGAGTCGCGGGGCCCAATCTTCTCAATCGCGGCGCCGTTGTCGCAGGTAATCCCGTTGAAGAATTCAACGGTCTTGCCAGTCTCGTTTCGGACGTTGAAACTGGTCGCGGGACTACTGATCACTGCGATGCAGTCACCTGCCTCGGCCGAATACGTTCGCTCGTTGACGTAGATCCGCCCCCGGTCGCCGGTCCCGTAGTTGTAGCTCGTCTGGCCGTCACCTCCTGCCTCGCCGTCCCTTCCCTGGGGCACGGAGGCATCGGCCTCCTGCACCGATGGGGCGACTTTAGGTGCCGAACTTGAAGCCGAGGCATAATTCACACTGGTCGCAGCAGCGACGGTGACGCCTACCGCCAAGGCGATCGAGACAACGGTCCGCGTACGCATTCCGCTTCCCTTTCTCACGGGCATTTTGGTCTCCATCTCTCAGTGATGCCAGTCGACCCGACCGACTATGGATGAAGCTACTCATGCCTACTTCTGTCGCCACCCAAGAGATGCTCGAGGGGCATCAGAAGGGGGCTGATCGGGCGTTCAGACTCCCGAGATCACATATATGACGGACCATCAAAAAATAGCGGATTAGCCAGACTTGGCCATAGGGTTGAGCCATTCGAGGGACTGTCTGACACTCCGTCACACTCATGGCGGCGTGTCGTGCATTGACAATGCTCCACGCAACAGTCACGGGGCCATCGGGTGTCTGGATACATCCCACTCAAACGCCTGACGACTTGAACTCTAGCGGGAATGCACGCTGCTCCCTGACAGGCTTGACGGACACCGTGACAGGAGAAGCAGGTCGCGGGCGATCCATGTCTCGTCCGCTGCAGCGGTTCGGTGCAGCGCTGAAGAGCTAACCCGGCCCGCACTCCAGGCACGCCTCGCCGGCCTGGAGGACAGGGCGCGCATGAGGGAAGCCTAACTTGACTCTGTCGGGGATCTTGGAGTTTCCCGGCGCGGCGGCGTGATCAGCGGGCATGCTCGGACTGTTCCGAAGACCGATGTAGTTGCCGAGGTACTCGTTGTCCCTGCGCCCCCGTCCCGGTGAGCAAGTCCCGCCTTTGACTGCGCAAATCACGCGGGCGAGCAACCCGGGCGGTACGACGGCGATATGGGTGCGTGACCGCCATGATGGGCTGTGGTGCGACGAGGACTTCGCCGACTGGTACCCACGCGACGGTCGTCCGAGCCTCTCACCTGCGCAATTGGCCACGGTCTGCGTGCTGCAGTTCCTGCTCAGCCTCTCGGATCGGCAGGCTGCCGAGGCGGTGCGCTGCCGCATCGACTTCAAATACGCCCTCGCGCTGGAGCTCGATGACCCCGGTTTCCACCACAGCGTGCTCTCCGATTTTCGCGAGCGTCTCGCTGAGGGCGACCGTGCCGACCAGCTTTTGGACCTCGCGCTGGTCCGGCTCAAGGACGCCGGGCTCGTGCGTGAACGCACGACGCAGCGCACCGACTCCACTCACGTCCTGGCCGCGGTGCGTGACCTGACCCGCCTGGAGCTGGTCACCGAGGCGGTCCGCTCCGCTCTCGAAGAGGTCGCCGGCATCTCCCCGCACCTGCTGGACGAGCTGGTCGATGAGGACTGGGGGCTCCGCTACGGCCGGCCGGTCCGCCTGGGCAAGAACCCCACCAAGCCCATGACCAGGATCCTTGCCACCGGAAGGGACGCCGTTCGGCTCCTGGAGCACCTCCACCGGCGCGGAGCGAGCCTCATGCCCGGTCCTCGTGTCCAGGTTCTGCGGCAGATCATGGTGCAGAACTACCACCGTGATGCCGCTGGACACCTGCGCTGGCGCACCGCCGAGAAGGAGGGCGGGGCAGGACTGCCGCCGTCGTCGAGGGCGATCGTCTCGCCCTACGGCACCTCGGCCCGCGACGCACGACACGGGCACATCATCAGCTGGAAGGGGTTCGCCGCTCACCTGACCGAGACCTGCGCTCCCGAGGGCCCCAACGTGATCACGGATGTCGCCACCACAGCGGCCACCACCCACGACAGCCAGCCCGTGCCCGGCATCCACACCCGCCTGTCCCATCGCGGACTGCTGCCCACCGAGCACCTCGTCGACGCCGGCTACACCTCCCTGCCCCACCTGGAACACGCCTCCCGTGAACACCAGGTCACCGTCTCCGGGCCGCTGAAGAGCAACCCCACCCACCAGCACCGCCGAGGCGAGGGCTTCGCCCGGGACGACTTCCACATCGACTTCGATCGTCAGCAGGTCACCTGTCCCCAGGGCCAGGTCAGCCAGGGCTGGCACGGCCCCTACCCGACCTCCTCGCCCACCGCGGCCCCGCTGATCGTGGCCCGGTTCGCCAAGAGCCAGTGCCAGCCCTGCCCGGCTCGCGCTCAATGCACCACCTCCCGCGAAAGCCACCGCATCGTGGGCTTTCCCCCACGAGAGCCCGCGACCTGCAACTCCGCGTCCGCACCGAGCAACAGACGCCAGAGTGGAAGGCCCGCTACGCGGTCCGCTCCGGGGTGGAGGGCACAGTCAACGAGTTCGCGCACGGACACGGCATGCGACGCTGCCGTTACCGAGGACAGGGAAAGGCCCACGTCCAGCACGTCCTGACCGCCATCGCCGTCAACATCGAGCGCCTCAGTGGACTGCCACCAGCCGTGGAAGCATCCACGCCCCGCCAGCCGACTGCCTTCCAGAACTACCTCGACCAACGCGAGATTCCTCGACTGAAGTCCTGGCGCACCCTGAGTAGTTGACCTCGACGGCTACAAGATCCCCGACAGAGTCAAAGCCAGCGCAGCCCTGCACAAGCATCAGCACTCGGCATGACGACGTAGGCCGTCACGGAACTGCGGTCAGAGCCTTGAAAACGGCCAGGGATGCTCCTCGCATCACTCGCTCTGGTGTTCAACGAAGTGGGGAGTTTCGAGAAGCGTGGCCCGGGGGGCGGTAGCCCGTCCGGGATCCTCACGGACGGGCCACACCAGTGATCAGCTGCCTGCGGAGAGGTCCCGGGCAAGGAGCCTTGCCGTGAGCTCCATGCACCGCGTCCGGGCCGCAGAGAAGCCATAGGGCATTTTGGTCACCGCTTCGAAGGCACTCATCTGGGCGTCCTCCTCGCCGCTCGCCTCGGCGTCGTAGATCTCGAAGAGCTTCTCCTCGGCCACGTCCAGCCCAACCGCTTCAATGGCCTGGAGCAGGGCCTTGTGGTGGGCACAGTGCTGAGTGGCAAGTTCCTCGACCTGCGGATCGTGGGGATCGACGGTGTCATCGAGGGCGGCGTCAGCCGCGTCGAGGCGGTCTGCCTCGGCCCGTAGGCCGGGATGAGTCGCCAGGACG
>NZ_JBYIVZ010000071.1:0-48735 GCF_057710365.1 Streptomyces sp. bgisy027 | reverse complement strand
GGTGCCTGGGACTCGCGCTTGCGAAGTTGTACGGGTGCACCCAGGAGATGGAGCTGCTCGAAGGGGCTGTGCGGATGGCACGGGAGGCAGCAGCACTCACGCCTCGCAGCCACCCCAACCGTCCGCAGACCCTCTCCACTCTAGGGGGCGTGCTCCGGCTCTGGTGCGCACGGACAGGGGAGTTGAGTACTGCTCAGGAGGCGGTTGAGGCTCTGCGTGAAGCGATCGCCACCACACCCCGTGATCACCCGGAGCGCTGTGATCGGCTGAACAACCTGGGGGCGGTCCTTCTACGCGTGTCCGAGCACACCCGAGAGAAAGGTGCAGCCGAGGAAGCAGCACGGGTTCTGCGGGAGGCAGTAGCCAGGACACCTCGCGACAACCCCGAGCGCTCTGATCGCCTGGGCAATCTGGGGGAGGCCCTGCTACGTGTCTCCGAGCACACAGGAAGGGCAGACGGAGCCGAAGCGGCAGCTGATGCCTTACGCGAAGCACTATCCGCCACAGACCCGGACGACCCGGGGCGCCCCCAGCATCTGGGCAACCTGGGGGCGGCCCTCATGCGCATGGCTGAGCACTCCGGACAGAGGGAGGTGTGGGACGAGGCAGTGCTGCTACAGCGAGAGGCGGTGGCCATCACCTCTCCGGACGACCCTGATCGTCCCGCGTACCTGTACAACCTGGCGAGCGCACTCGTGCGCATGGCTGAGGGCACCGTGGACACGGCGGTGGTGGAGGAAGCGGTGCGCCTCCATCAGGAGGCCGTGGACATAGCGCCTCCGAACGCTCCCCAGAGTCCCATGTACTGGAATGGCCTCGGATCTTCGTTGGTGGCGCTCTTCCAACACACCGGGAAAGTGGAGGTGTTGGAGGAGGCGGTCCGAATTCACCGGGGGGCCCTGGCAGTTACCCCCCACGACCATCCAGATCGACCAGTACGTCTCAGTAACCTCGGATCTGCTCTCCGAGAGATGTCGGACAGAAGCGGGCAGATGACAGTGCTGGAGGAAGCCGTCGGAGTATTGCGAGAGGCGACGGTTACCACTCCCCACGATCACCCCGCCCGCCCCTACCACTTGAACAGACTTGGGATCGCGCTCGACCGTCTGTTCCAGCGCACCGGCCGGATGGCGCTGTTGGAAGAAGCGATTGACGTCCTACGGCAGGCTTCCGAGACCGCCCCCCGCAAGCACCACGGCCGCCTCTCGCACCTGAACAATCTCGGGACCGTTCTTGTGGACCTGTTCAGGAGCACTGGGCGAATGGAGGCGCTGGAAGAGGCCGTCGGGGTCTTGCGGCGGGCCATCGAAACGGCCCCCGATGACCATCCCACCGTTTTGTTTAGCCTCGGGACCGCCCTCCTGAGCCTGTTCAGGCGCACTGGGCGAATGGAGGTGCTGGAAGAGGGGGTCAGGCTCTTACGGACGGTTGCAGCCAGTGTTCCCGACGATCACCCGACCCGACCCGTTCACTTGAACAATCTCGGGTCCGCTCTTCTTAGCCTGTTTGAGCGCACTGGACAGACGGAGGAGCTGCGAGAGGCGGTTGACGTCCTGCGGGCGGCCGCCGAAACCGAAGCAGACAACCACCCCAATCGCCCCATGTACCTGAATAGCCTGGGGACCGCTCTCAAGGACCTGTACGAGCGTACGGGGCAGTTGGAGAAGCTGGGCGAGGGGATCGAGTTCTTGCGGGAAGGCGCGGAGACCGCCCACCACGACCACCCTATGTGCTCCACGATCCTGTTCAACCTCGGGACAGCTCTCGAAAGCTCATTCGCGCGAACCAGGCGTACAGCCGTCCGGGAGGAGGCACGCGACTGCTACCGCCACGCCGCAGACAGCGCCACAGGTTCCACAATCAACCGTATCGAGGCGTACAGGCACCTTGCGCGCATGGCTACGGACCCCCAGGACGCACAAGAGGCGTTGTGCGCTATGGAATCGGCCATCGACCTGCTGACCGCCCTCGCTCCGGGGACTCTCATCCGTGCGGACCGCGAGCATCAACTCGGCAAAGTATCGCAACTGGCAGGTGAGGCAGCCGCGGCGGCACTGACCGCGGGCCGCCCCGATCAAGCTGTGGAACTGCTGGAGCAAGCTCGCGGCATCCTAGCCGCCGAGACCCTCGCCACGAGAAGCATCGAAACGGCTCGGCTCCGAGAGCAGCACCCCCATCTGGCAGACGAACTCGACCGACTGCGCAACCGACTCGCCATTTTGGATCGTCCCCACTCGGCGCCAGCAGAAGCCCCCGCGGTGCCCTCGCTCGAGGGATCTTGGAATGAAAACCGACGCCTGGCCGCAGAGCGCCAGGAGGCGCACCAGGCTTGGCAAGACCTGGTCGACCATGTTCGCGGACTCCCAGGCTTCTCGGACTTCTTGCAGGCACCTTCCGTCGACCAACTCAGGCGTCACGCGCATGACGGACCAATCGTGATCACCATCGCCACCCGAACCCGCTGCGACGCCCTCATCCTCACCGATACCCCCGGCACTCCGGTCCAGGTTGTCCCCCTGACCAGCCTGAGCTACCTCGCCGTCCTCGAACACGTGCTGCGTCTGCGCGAGGCACTACGCGCCACTACCGATCCCCATCTCCACCCAGCGGCGCGAGCCAAGGCACAGCAGGACATCCTGGCCACCCTGGGCTGGCTTTGGGACACCGTCGCCGAACCCGTCCTGACCCACCTCGGCCACACCGCCGTTCCGGCCCCGGGCGAGCCTTGGCCCCGCGTGTGGTGGTGTCCCGTAGGGGTCATCGCCGACCTCCCCCTCCACGCTGCCGGCCATCACGCCGAAAGCCCTGACGCCCCGATCGGTCGGCACACCGTCCTCGACTATGTCGTCTCCTCCTACACCACTACCGTGCGTGCCCTGGGCCACGCCCGCTCCCGTCAACTTGATACCTCTGACGTGGCGACGCTGATCGTTCCAGTCGCAGACGCCCCTGGCGCCACCCGGCTCGGAGCCGGTTACGAGGCTGCCGCGATCACCGCTGTTGTCCCGCACGCTCATTTGCTTGCCGAACCCACGCGCGACACCGTCCTCCAGGGCCTGCCCAATCACCAGATCGTCCACTTCGCCTGCCACGGCTACGTCGACTTGGACGATCTCGCCAACAGCCACTTGCTCCTCACTGACTACGCCACCAGGCCACTCACCGTCGCCGACATCCGTGACTTGAACCTAACCGCAGCTCTGGCCTACCTTTCCGCCTGCAGCACGAGCGTCACCGCGCCTCGTCTGGCCGACGAATCCCTGCACATCACCGGAGCTTTCCAGCTCGCTGGCTACCGGCACGTCATCGGCACACTGTGGCCAATCGACGACCGCACTGCCACCGACGTCGCCACCGACTTCTACGCTTATCTCACTGACAACGGCGCTGCTCAGGTCCAAACCGATATGACCACCCATGCCCTGAACTACGCCGTTACTCGTCTGCGAGCCCGTTACCCCAACACTCCTACGCTGTGGGCCGCGTACACCCACACCGGCATCTGAACGGGGCCCGTCTCCGGTACCGCCGATCAGCCTGAATGAAGATCCACCATCGTGAAGTCTGCCCTTGCCGAATACCTCATCCACGCAGGTGGGATCGGGTTTCGGCGTTGGCCGAGGCCGATCGAGTCGCCGGTGTCGCGCGGCGCCGGTTGGCGCGGCACGATGATCGGTCGTGCTGCTGAGACTGGCGTACCTGGGTGTGACGAACGCGTTCGCGATGCTGCGACTGCTGCCGATGAGCGACCGGGAGAAAGATGCCGAGATCCTGGCCCTGCGCCACCAGATCGGCGTTCTGGAACGGCAGCTGGACGGGCAGCAGGTCCGGTTCCACGCGAGCGACCGGGCGTTTTTGGCGTCGCTCCTCCATGGCCTGCCACGGGAAGTGCTGCGCCGGATGCGGCTGCTGGTGCGGCCGGACACGGTACTGCGCCAGCACCGCAACGTCATCGCCCGCCGACACGCTTCCCAGTCCCGGCCGAAGCGCGGAGGCCGGCCCCGCACCGTGCACTCGATCCGGGCGCTGGCGCTGCGCCTGGCCAGGGAAATCCACGTTGGGGCTATCGGCGCTTGCACGGTGAGCTGCTCGTACTCGGGGTGAAGGTGGCAGCATCCACGGTCTGGGAAATCTTGAAGGAGGCCGACGTCGACCCGGCGCCCGAGCGCGCCTCCAGCACTTGGGCGGACTTCCTGCGCTGGCAGGCCGACGCGCTCCTGGCGTGCGATTTCTTCGAGGCCGTCACTCTGTCCGGGGCCCGCTTGTACGTGTTCGCCGCGATCGAGCACGCGAACCGCCGGATCCGGATCCTGGGCGCGACCGCGCACCCGACCGCGTCCTGGGTGGTCCAGGCTGCGAAGAATCTCGTCATGGACCTCGAGGACGCCAGCTGCCGGGCTCGCTATCTGATCAGGGATCGGGACGGGAAGTTCCCACGGCCGTTCGACGAGGTGCTCAAGGACGCGGGTATCGAGGTGGTGCTCAGCGGCGTCCGGATGCCGCGCATCAACTCGATCATGGAGCGGTGGGTGCGGACCTGCAGGCGAGAGCTGCTGGACCGTACGTTGATCTGGAACCAGCACCATCTCCTGCACGCCCTGCGCGAGTTTGAGACGTTCTATAACGAGCACCGGCCGCACCAGGGTCTTGCGATGCCCGCCCCTCCACTCACTACCCGCTCCGATCGAGGCCCCGGACCGGATCGCCCATCTGGACATACGACGGCGAGCGCGACTCGGCGGCACCCTCCACGAGCATCAACATGCTTCCTGACCAGCATGGAGGAGGTATTCGGCAAGCGCAGGGTCCACGAGCCCCTGGCTCCGCCCACCGATCCCGGAGGTCACCAGGCCGTTGGCACGGTCGATAAAGAGGACAACTCCGTTTCCTTCGCGACCTGTTCGGCGATGAACCCGTTGGTGGACACTGTGCTCACGCATCGGGTGGGGGTGAGACCTTGGAGTGGCAGGCGCTTCTATCCGGTGCGCTGAGTGTGCTGGCTCCCGGGCTCGCGGGCGAATACGACCGACACCTCGGCGGGGAACCGCCAGGCTCGGGAGTTCTGGCGCGTGTCCGGGCGAAGTACGAGGCCCTCGGGCCACCGCCGGACAGGGTGGCGGAACAGCACCTGCCCCGGGGCTTCGGCGGTCGCGCCGACAACCTGCGGAAGCTGGCACGCGAGTACGCGGCCCAGGGCAGCCATGCCTTGGCGGTCCGTCTGTTCGAGCAGGCGCACGAAACGGCGCCCGCCGATCCCGACGCCCTGACGGAACTCGCCGACGCGCTCGCCGCCGCCGGCCGCCCGGCCGAGGCGGAAACGACGTTCCGGCGGGCGCTGGCCATGACGGCGGACCGCCCGGTCGCCCTTCGCCCCCTCACCGGGCTCGCGTGGCTGCTGCGGTCCCGCGGCAGGGCCGAGGAAGCCGATACGCTCCTTCGCCCGGGTCTGACGCAGGAGCGTCTGCATGAGGTGATGGACGCACTCGGACCCCCGGGGACTCCCGCCGCATACCGGCGGGGTGCGGAGGCCGCGGCACGGCCGCGGACCGCGACACCCGAGGCCGAGGCGGAGACCGTGGCACCAGAAGGCCTTGCGGGGGATGGGACGTCCGCCGCACCGCCTCGGGAAGCAGCTGCGGCGTTTCTGGAACCCGCTGGCCGGAATCAACAGCCGGATGGCTCGGACGTGCGCCTCCTGGAGGCCGAACGCAGCGCTCTCGAGCGCTCTGTCGAGAACCTTCGCGCCCTCGAACGCGAGTATCGGGCGCGGATGAAGGCATTTCTGGAGACCCAGTTGGGACAGTTGGACGGTCTGGACGCGGATCCGGAGCCGGAGGGACCCCCGCGTGTTCGGGAGCCGATTCTCGTGGGCTCCTCCACCTGGTTCTCGGATGCGCCCGACGAATTCGAGTCCCCGGGCGACGCCGGGGGATCGGGCCGGCATCGCTTTCGAGCTCAAGAAGCCTCGGCGACAGGATCTTTCGCCGTGCCGGACCGGCCTCCGGCCTCCTCAGCGGAGGACATGACGCCGTCCGGGCTTCCCCGCAGGGTCCCGCGCGCGAATCCGATTGCCGGTTCGGGCCCTCCAGGCGAAGTGCAGCACCCACTCCTGAACGCGTACGGCGAACAGGAGCCCTTGCGCCGGGCTCCCGCGGACGTGCGGGGACGGTTGACCAACCTGCGTCGCGGCATCGAAGCCATCAGGCGGCGGGAGGCACAGAGCACGTCGTCCGCGGCGCCGCCGCCCGGCGCATCGCTGAGCAGGCCGGAGAACAGTGGGGAGGAGGAGAGATAGTGGCCCGTCAATCGGCCAACCGCTGGAACGACATGCTCCCTCCGCCCAAGGCCGCTCAGGAGTGGGAGGCTCTCAAGCCTGGGTTGGCAGCGGAGATCTTCCGGGAGTCGCTCGCGGAGGAACGGCACCGACGCCGGATGGAGACGTTGCGCGCCGGTACGAAGATCCTCGGCCAGTTCCTCGCCCTCGGTTCGGTCGGGCTCATGGTGCTCTTCGCCAAGTACGCGCTGGACGCGGGCGAACCCATCGTCGCGGGCTTCGCGATAGGAGCACCGTCCGTCTCGCTCGCCGTCATCTTCGCCCTGTCACGTGCACCGGGGAGGCGGCTGGAAGAAGGGGTCGCGCGTGCCTCCCACCGGGGCATCAGCGCCGTGTCCGCCGCTCAGGGAGCTCAGCCAGGTATCCCCGGCCAGGCGCTCCCACCGCCGAGCATCTTCCCTCAGCCAGCTCCGGCACCGGCACCGGGCCTCCTGGCGCAAGCGACTCCGCCACCGGCCGACCCCGCCCAGACGATGTAGGCCGATTCTCGGCACACATCGAGTGGAGATCGGACATTGCGGGTGCCGATAAATCATCCACCCAGGTGGAGGCCTTGATCGACTGGCCTTTCAGGCCGCGCTCGTCAACAACTCCGATGTCTTCACGTGGACAGACGCGGACGGCATCATGATCTGTCGTGCTGCTGCGCCTGGCCTACCTCGCTGCGACCAACACCCGGTCGCTCCTGCGCCTGCTGCCAATGAGCGACCGGGACAAAGACATCGAGATCCTTGCCCTGCGGCACCAACTGCTCGTACTGCAACGCCAGGTCGGCAAGCCAACGTTCACAGACCGCGCTGTCCTCGCCGGCCTGCTCCATCACCTCTCGAGAGAGAAGCTGCGCCAGCTCCTGCTGCTGGTACGCCCGGACACGATCATGCGGTGGCATCGCAACCTGCTCAAGCGACGACACGCAGCCACCTGCGTGCCGAAGCGGCGCGGACGCCCGCCCACGGTCCGCTCCATCCGCGCCCTGGTCCTGCGCCTGGCTCACGAGAATTCCTCGTGGGGCTATCGCCGGATCCACCGGAAGCTCGCGGTGCTGGGCATCAAGGTCGCCGCCTCCACCGTCTGGGAGATCCTCCGCGAGCACGGCATCCCACCCGCGCCCGAACGGCAGAGCACGACCTGGGC
Source organism: Streptomyces sp. bgisy027 (assembly GCF_057710365.1). Classification (NCBI taxonomy): domain Bacteria; kingdom Bacillati; phylum Actinomycetota; class Actinomycetes; order Kitasatosporales; family Streptomycetaceae; genus Streptomyces; species Streptomyces sp. bgisy027. The sequence goes on along the minus strand of NZ_JBYIVZ010000071.1, from coordinate 41,267 downwards.
CCACTTCCTGCGCAGCCAGGCCGGCGCGCTGCTCGCCTGCGACTTCTTCGAGACCTGCACCCTGACCGGGGCGCGTCTGTACGTCTTCGCCGTCATCGAGCACTCCACCCGGCGCATCCGGATCCTCGGCGCCACCGCGGACTGGGTCGTGCAACTCGGACGCGGTCTCCTCATGGACCTGGAGGACGCGGGCAGCCAAGCCCGATTCCTGATCCGCGACCGCGACCGCGACGCGAAGTTCACGCAGGCTTTCGACGCCCTGCTGGCCGACGCCGGACTGACAGTCGTCACCACCGGCATACAAATACCCCGAATGAACTCCATCGTGGAGCGCTGGATACAGACCTGCCGCAGCGAGCTCCTGAACCGCACCTTGATCTGGAACCAGAACCACCTCCTTCATGTGCTCCGCGAGTTCGAGACCTTCTACAACTGCCATCGGCCGCACCGAGCGCTGAACCAAGCCGCACCACTCCGATCGCTACCCGAACCGATCAGCGTGCCGGCGCAGAGCAGGTACCTGGAGGTCCGCCGACGAGACCGACTCAGCGGAATCCTTCATGAGTACCGACGTGCCGCGTGACCAGGCCAGATTTATCGGCATCCGCAACTTCGTCCGGTGGGCGGCGGTGATCTGTGTCACCTGCGGTGGGGCGCAACCTTCTGATGGTGCCGGAAGTCTCGTTTCCGGCCGCCCCGTTGTCTGGGCACGGTGCGTCATCCGGTCTCGCTCTCACACAGCAAGGACGTCACTGATCCGATATGGGTAGACCTCGATACCTCTGGGGTGCAGCTGTTCTGGCCACGGCGGGGATAGCCGGTGCGCTCGTCGTCCAAGGAGGCGTCGGCTGGCCGGCGGACGCCCCGAGCGGGGACAGTAAGGCCTCTCCGGTCCGCAGCCAGGTCCGTACGGCCGCGCTGAAGATCACCGACCAGGGTGCGGGGGCCGCGCTGACGCAGCGGGACACCGAGCGGTTCAGCATGCTCGGCGTCACCTGGACCGACCCGTCGGCCCGGATCACGGGGACCGTCGAGGCGCGTACCCGTGCCGTCGGGTCCGGGCGGTGGTCCGACTGGCTGCGGTTGGACGGCGACAGCGGTCAGGGCGAGTCGGCGGCACAGCGCGGCGGCACCGAACCCGCCTGGGTGGGCCTCTCGGACGGCGTGGACGTACGCGTCACCGCGGGCGGAAAGACGTCCGGCACCCTGCCTGCAGGGCTGCGACTGGACATGATCGACCCTGGCGGAGTCGGTCCTTCGGGCGACATGGAGCCGGCGGGGTTCCAGGCCGACGCCACACCGGAGACGACGCCGTCCACGGACCCCGGCGACTCGCAGACCAGCGAGTCGCCGACCGTGGAGAACGCCCCGAGTTCCACTGGCTCTCCGAGCGACGACACCACCGTCGGTCCCACTGAGCCCGAGACGTCGTCCGCCCCGGCGCCCACGAGCGAGGCACCGACCTCGTCCGCGCCGCCGTCCTCCTCCGCGTCGCCCTCCACGTCCGCGAGCCCGAGTGCCACGGTGCCCCCGGCGCCGCCGTCGACCGCCCCGCGCCCGGCCATCACCTCGCGTGCCGGATGGGGCGCGGACGAGTCCATCAGCCCCGAGGAACCGGGCTATCTGCCGGGCGGGAAGATCAAGGCAGTGGTGGTGCACCACACCGCCGAGAGCAACGACTACACCTGCGCCGAGGGCCCCGCTGTCGTGCGCGGCATCTACGCGTACCACGTGAATACGCTGGGCTGGAAGGACATCGGCTACAACTTCCTCGTCGACAAGTGCGGCACCGTCTATGAGGGCCGAAAAGGCGGCGTGGACCAGCCGGTGATGGGCGCCCACGCCTACGGCTTCAACGCCGAGACCACCGGTATCTCCGTCCTCGGCACCTACACCGACGTGGCGCCGAGCGAGGCCGCTTTGGTGTCGGTGGCCAAGATCGCGGCGTGGAAGCTGGGCCAGTACGGCGTGAACCCGACCGGCACCACCACGCTCACCGCGGGCGCGGACAGCACCAACTACTTCCGCAAGTCCTGGACCAAGGGCACCCATCTGAGCTTCCCGGCCATCCACGGCCACCGCGACGGCTACAACACCCAGTGTCCCGGCGACCAGCTCTACGGCAAGCTGGCCACGATCCGGAGCTGGGCCGCCGGGCCGGTCACAGGACTCGCGATCAAGTCGGTCACCGGCGCGGGCCTGTCGGGTACGACGTACTACACCAAGGCCAGCATCACGGTGAACTGGTCGGCCACCACACCGTCCTCGCTGATCTCGAAGTACGAGCTCCTCGTGGACGGCCAGACCGCGGCCACGGCCGCGGGCACCGCCACTTCGGCGAAGGCTACCCTGTCCGTGGGTACCCACCAGGTGCAGGTCCGCGCGACCCACCAGTCCGGCAAGACCGCCACCTCCCCGATCGCCACGGTCGTCGCCGAGACGACGGCCCCGACGTTCACGACGAAGCCGAGCCTGGCCCTGCGTACGGGGACGGTGAACACCACAGCGGTACCGGTGAAGCTGAGCTGGAAGGCGGCCGACAATGCCGCGCTGAAGGAGGTCAGGCTGACCGCCCCGGTCACCGCGACGTACGGTCCGACGACCACCGCCGCCAACCGCACCGCCAAGTCCGGCACGGCGACGACCTGGTCCATGACGGCGTACGACCAGGCGGGCAACACCGGCTCGGCCTCCGTCTCCCGTACGCCGGTCATCCTCCAGGAGTCCGCGGCCACCAAGTCCGGGACCTGGACGACGAAGTCCTCCGCCAGCTACCTCGGCGGCAAGTCCTACTCGAGCTCGGCCAAGAACGCCTCGCTGACGTGGACCTTCACCGGCCGTTCGGTGGCCTGGGTGGTCTCCCGGGCCGCCACCTCCGGCCAGGCGTACGTGTACGTCGACGGCACCAAGACGGCCACGGTCGACCTGAAGTCCTCGACGACCAAGTACCGGGATGCGATCTGGACCAAGACTTGGTCGTCGAGCGCCAAGCACACGATCAAGATCGTGGTCGTCGGCACCTCGGGCCGCCCAACGGTCACCACGGACGGCATCGTGTACCTCAAGTAGCGCCTCAGGCCGCTGTCGTCCATATTGCCGAATGCCGGAAAGCAGTCACGCAGGCCGTCTGCCGCCCTCGGTAGATGAGTACCCGTGTCCGGGCAGTCATCATGATGAGCCGGGGGCGGTCCCGGCGTTCCGGAGCCCGCCGAAGGCGAGAGGAGCGGCGGAGTGCTCGGGACCGTGACGGATGTGTTCGACAGGGTCGTGGACGTGCTCAGTGTGGCCTTGGGGCTGGGCTCCGTGTGGCTGGGATGGCGGGCAGTGCTGCGGCCGCGTCAGCCGCCGCAGCCGATCCAGGGACCTGTGTGGGTGGTCCGTGCCTGGGGGGTCGGCTATGTGCTGCTGGGGATCTCGCTCTCCGTCGATTCGGTGATCCTGATGGTCGGCGGGAAGCCTGACTGGCCGGTGGACGTGATCCGCTGGGTTGCCGGGCCGCTCGTGGTCGGCTCGCTCTTGGCGGCGTTCGGGTCCCGGTGGCAGGGGCGCTGTCGGGCCCGGGCCATCGCCAAGGGGCGGCAGGCGTGAGCCGGGCCGTTTCCTGGAGTGAGGCGGTACTCGTGGCCGTTGCCTGCTGGGCGGTCAGCGGCCTGGGATACGCAGTGCTCACCGCCCTGGACGAGCCGAGTCTGTCCGTTGCACCCCTCGTCGGCATGGGGCTCGTCCAGTGGTTCTGGGCGCGCCACCGCTCGTGGCCGACCGGGGTCGCGGCGGGCCTGGTGGGGACTGTCACCCTTTTCTGGCTCGTCGACGTACTACGTCCTCACCTGGGCCGGTACGTCGCGGGCGCACTGGCCACGGGTGCCGCGGCGACGGTCGCCCTGGCCGTCTTCACCCTGGTCGCGCGCGGAGGGGAACGCCGTTATGACGCGGCACGCTGACCCGTTCACGGGCGACCGCCTCAGCCTGCCGCCCGCGCAGGGTGCTGTCCGGAGACGTACCGTCTGGCACCGAACCTGGGGGCTGTGCGCGACCCTGCTCGGCATCGCGGCCCTCCTCCTCGGCGCCCTGTCACTGGCCGCCGTACCCGACCTGATCGAGGACGAGAAAGCATTCGGCGCCGCGACCGCGTGCACCGCCCTGTCCTCTCCCCACGACGACTGCCTGCGCTCGTTCGACGCGACCGTGACCCGCACAGTGATCAGGGAGCAGGCCAAGTCATCCGAGTACCTGCTGTACCTGAACGGCCCGGCGCAGGTACCGCACAGCATCGACATGAGCGACTCCGGGCCACTGCTGAAGCACCTGCAGCTCGGTGACGACGTGACGGTCACCATATGGCGGGACTACGCGACCACAGTGCAGCACGGGAAGATCTCCCAGGAAACCGCCGACACCCCGGAGGGCGAGCCAACCTTCGTGTGCGCGCTCGCCCTGGCCTTGCTGTCCGGCGGCGCGTACGGCCTGTACGCGGGAGGCACGGCCCTGTGCCTGGCCCGGCGCCATGCGGTGAAGGGCCTGCCCGCCACGCTCGTGACACGTGGCAAGGAGGCGGCCGGAGCGGCCCTGTGCGCGCTTCCGGCCCTGGTCGTGGGCGACTTCACGAACGTGCCGGTCATGCTGGTGGTGTGGCTGGGGCTGCTACCCCTCGTCCGGTGGGTCGTACACCGGCTGCAACAGCCCGGCAGGGGACGGCACGCCCGGCCGCCCGCGCACACGGCCTGACGGCCCCGCGGGACCATCGCAGTTCCGCTGGCCGTGGCCAGTGCCGCAAGGCACACCCACCCCGAGCCAGGCGTCCCGCTTCTGATCCTCGGACTGGCCGATCCCATCGCCAGCGGGCAGGCGCCTTTGGGCTTCCTCGACAGCCGGGCGCCGTTCGGCCGGTTCGGGTCCGGGCAGGGCCGTCCGGCGCAGTGCCGCTCACTCGTTCGGAGGCCCAGGCCGTGGGCCCGCGGCCTTCCCCGTGTCGATGATCCGATGATCATCACATGCGGCCGGGCTCGCCGCTCGATCGGACAGCACCGTCATACGCAGGGAGTTCACGGGTGTGGAGCACAGCGCACATGGTTGCGGCAGCGGTGGCCGGAGCTCTGTCCCTCCAAGGCTCCCCCGTGCCACCGGCGCCCGACGGGGACGGCCCCGCGCAGCCTGGAATGGCCCAGCCATACAGTGAAGAACACCTCGTGCACGTCACGCCCGACCATAGGGCCGCCACGCTGCGCACCGCGGACACCCGGCCGTTCAGCCTGCTCGGGGTCACCTGGGACGATCCCGCTACACCGCTCACCGGAACGGTGGAGGTCCGCACCCGGGGACGCCGCCACCGGGACGTGGTCCGAGTGGCGGCTGCTGGACAGCGACAGCTCCCGTGCCGAGGAGACCGCACGGCGGGGCGGAACCGACCCGCTGTGGGTCGGCCCCTCCGACGGCGCCGAGGTCCGCATCACCGCGGACGCCGACACCGTCTCCGGCCTCCCCGACGGACTGCGGCTGGACCTGATCGATCCCGGCCCCGGCGACGTCACGCCGTCCGCTCCCGCCGGCCTTGCGAACACCGCCGTTTCCGATGCGCCTGCGGTGGCGTCCGCACCACGCCCGGCCATCACCTCGCGTGCCCGGTGGGGCGCCGACGAGTCGATCAGCCCCGCAGCACCGGGCTATCTGCCCGGCGGGAAGATCAAGGCGGCCGTCGTTCATCACACCGCCGGCTCCAACAGCTACACCTGTACCGACGCCCCGGCCGTCGTACGGGGCATCCACGCCTACCACGTCGGCCAACTGGGGTGGAAGGACATCGGCTACAACTTCCTGATCGACAAGTGCGGCACGATCTACGAGGGCCGCAAGGGCGGCGTCGACCGACCGGTGCTGGGCTCCCACGCCTACGGCTTCAACTCACAGACCACCGGCATCGCCGTCCTCGGCACCTACACCAGCACCACTCCGAGCAAGGCCGTCCTGACCTCGGTGGCCAACCTGGCCGCCTGGAAGCTCGGCCAGCACGGCGTCAACCCAGCGGGCACGGCCAAGCTCACCGCAGGCGCCGACGGCACCAACTACTTCCGCAAGTCCTGGAAACTGGGCGCCAACTGTCGTTGCCGACCATCCACGGCCACCGCGACGGCTTCAACACCCAGTGCCCTGGAGACAAGCTCTACGAGAAGCTGCCCGCCATTCGCGATCTCGCCTCGGCCACCACCGGGTGAGCCGCGTCTTGCGCACCCGGCGGTTCGAACTGGAGCCCGTAAACGTCCACCTTGTGGTGAATCCTCTGTGTGGCACCCGACTTGTCGCCCCGCTCTCAGCAGGATGGAGCCTCGCCGCTCGCCTGCCGGGTCCCCGGCAGGCAGCGATGCCCCCCCTCACCGCGCGCAAGGAAACAGACGTTGACCGGACTTCCGCCCCTGACTGCCTACGCCCGCTGCATCGCCGCCCTCACGGCCTGCGGCTTCCTCATGGCCGGCCCGGCCCTCACAGCTGAAGCCGCTGCCGTTCCTACCACCGACAGGGCCAAGGGCACCGCCACCGCAGCGGCACTCCGCGCCGAGCTGGACGTCTCCCGCCTCGAGGCGACCGGAACGATGCCCTTGCGCGCCTCGCTCAACGAGGTTCAGGCGCGGGCAACAGCCGAGAAGAAGACCCTCGACGTCACCCTCGACGACGTCAACGGCGATCGCCCGGTCCATCTGCTGCGCGCCGACGTAGCCTTGGCCAGAGCCGACGTCGCCAAGGGCCGAGCGGAAGGCACGTCCCACCTCGTACGAGCCCGGATCCATCTGCCCGGCCTGCCGATGCTATCTCTGCTCGAGGTCGAAGATCTGACGGCGACGGCGACGTGCCTCGCCGGACAGGAACCCGCTGCCACATCCGAGGTCGTGGGCCCCATCACCGCCCTCGGCCAACCGGTCTCGCTGGCGCCCGACCACACCGCCACCGTCGAAGCCCCGGGCCTGGGCACAGTCCGGCTTTCCCTGTCCCGTAAGGAGGTGACCAGCAGCACGTCCGCCGCCACCTCACTCCAACTGCAGGTCTCCGCCGACCCCTTGAAGCTGGGTGTCGCGAAAGTGGAGGGCACTGTGACCCTGGCGCAGGCCACCTGCCGGTCTCCACAGTCGGCATCCGACAGCCCGGCACCGTCCGCCACAAAGTCGATCACCCCCGCGGTCACACACACCAAGGAGGACCACCTGGCGAAGACCGGCCGCAGCCGCCTCACGCCCTACATCCTGGCAACGGGAGCCGTCCTCGTCACCGCAGGGGCGACAGCCATGGCACTCACCCGCATTCGCCGCAGGCACAACCCCTGACCCAGCACGCGGTGATCCAGCCGCGGACAGCCAGCGGAGGCAGGAGCCAATGAAGCCTCGGCTGCGGTGACGGCGGCGAGCGGTGTCGAGGCCTGTCGGCGACGGGTGAATTCAACCGCCGTCGACAGAGGCCAACTCGCACGGCTTCCTGGCTGGTTGGTCCGGGCGAGAACGATGACCATCGCCGCCATCAACACGCACGCAGACCGCTCGCACACACCCTGAGCCGGCCATCGCCCTCGCGACCGCGATCCATGAGCCCGAACTCAACAGCCTCGGCCACGGTAAGCGGGAGTCGTTCGGCCCGCTCGAGCAGCGCCCCTCACGGCCTACCCGGCTCTGGGCCCGCGTGTTCGGTACGTTCTCAGACGCGCAGGTGGCCCGCCGAGGACGCACCTGGCCGTCGACACATCAACGCTTCGATGAACCCATGATGAAGATGCCGCTTCTACAGGTGAACGCCCTGGCGGGGATGGTCGTATCGAACGGAACCGGAACCAACTCACTGGCGGACCGGTGAGATGCACGGGGAGGATGAACGGTGTGACCCATCCTGCCGACATCATCATGGTTTTCGACCGGGACGATGAGCTCTCGGCGTTTCCCTCACTGCGTGCCGCGGAGACATGGCTGGAAGCGATCAACGTCGAGGACGGTGAGTACGTGGCCTACACCGCCGACGGACATGTGGTGGATCTCCTCGCACCGGCGGCGCGGAGGGCCCGGTCGTCGCTGCGCGAACCGACGACGAGGACCGGGCGGATCTTGAGCGCCGAGTCGCTCGCTACTGGTACCGGCACGCCGACCGGTCGGCTCTGGGGCCGGAGGAGACCGCGCGCCTGCTGCTGGAGCGCGGCCTGCGTCCAGCACGTCGCGGGCTGCGCTGGCTCACCGGGCTCTTCAGGCGCACTGGAGCCGCGGCCCGACTCGCTTGCCCCGGCGGGTTCTGACGGCCACGGGGCGCGATCGGACAAGATTTCTTCACCCTTCCTGCACAAGTCTCGATTGGGTGCGTTATCCTTCGCTTGGTCCTGCCGTCCCCCCGTCGGCGGGACCACCACCCGGCTCATCGCCCACAGCCTCGCCCTTTGCTCAGCCGCTTCCAGCCCTGCCGCCTTTCTCCAGGCGGAGCGGCTTGCATCTGTCGCCCTACCGGCACCGACTGAGGCCCGCTACGCGATAGAGGACCACCAGGCCGAGTACCGAACCCAGCAGCACGACGGGCCGCACCGCTCGGTGCCGGGGCTGGTTCAACAGCGGTATCGCCATCCCTGAGCCGTTGCAGCGCCGGAAGCACCGTTCACCGAGGTGCATTGCCGCGCGGCTCACCTGCGGGTGCCGATAACCCATCCGTGCAGGTAGGAAGCCTGCGAGCTGCCAACTTGAGCGTTCGCCGGATGACTAAATTGAACGCGTTCAACTATCAGCGACGAATCGTTGAGCGCGTTCAGTCTCTGCCTCCGCCACGCACCTGTACAGGCCGCTCCCAGGCTGCTGATCTGCGCGGATGAATTATCGGCACCCGCAAAGTCCACCACGCGCGCAGCGGCGCGGCTGCCTGCAGGGAGCGGTGGGTGCGGTGCTCGTTGTAGAACCGCTCGTACTCGCTCAGGGCATGGCGCAGGTGGTGAGCGTTCCAGATGAGGGTGCGGTCGAGGAGCTCGCGGCGGAGGCTGAGCACCCATCTCTCCATAATCGAGTTCATCCTTGGCATGCGGACGCCGGTGAACACGCTCTGGATGCCGACGTCGGCGAGGATCTCGTCGATCAGGGCAGGGTATTTCGCGTCGCGGTCGCGGATCAGGCAGGCGGCGTGCGCGCCCACGTCCTCAAGGTCCATGACGAGGTTCTTGACGGCCTGGGTCACCCAGCCCGCGGTGGGGTGCGCGATGGTGCCCAGGACGCGGATGCGGCGGGTTGCGGCTCGATGACGGCCAGGATGTACTGCCGCTGCCCGGTCAGGGGGACGGTTTCGACGAAGTCCATGGCCGGCAAGGCGTCGGCCTGGGAGCGCAGGAAGCCGGCCGAGGTGGTGGCGGTCCGTTCCGACGCCGGGTCGACGCCCTCGGCCTTGAGGCTCTCCCAGACAGTGGACGGGGCGACCGTGATGCCGAGCATGGCCAGTTCGCCGTGGATACGGCGGTAGCCCCAGCCGCTGTTCTCGCGGGCCAGGCGCAGGACCAGCGCCCGGATCGAGCGGACGGTGCGCGGCCGTCCGGGCCGCTTGGGGCGGCAGATGCGGGCGTGCCGCTGCTTCACCAGGTTGTGGTGCCACCGCAGCACCGTGTCCGGACGTACCAGAAGCCGGAGACGACGCAGCACCTGGCGCGGCAGCGGTGCCAGGAACGCGGCGAGAAAGGCCCGATCCTCGGGGGCAAACTTCACTTCACCCTTTTCGGGCCGAGTTGGCGCTCAAGGACCGTGATCTGGTGGCGTAGGGCCAGGATCTCGGCATCCTTGGCGCGGTCGCTCATCGGGAGCAGCCAGAGCGCGGCGAAGGCATTCGACACAGTCAGATAGACGAGACGCAGGAGCACGAGTGGTCATCATGTCGTGGCAACTGGCAGCGGCCGCAAGCGGGATGACCTGCGCGAACGAGATTCTCGGCACGCAAAGGGGCCGGTCACGTCAGGGGTGGACAGCCGCGATCTCGGCGGCCTTCTCCTCCGTCGGGCCGATACCCGTGTCGCTGCTCATGACGCGTATCAGCCGTCCTCCGGAGTCTGTGTTCACTCCACTCACAATCATGTCGATAACCTGCTCGCCCTGCTGCCCGCCGACCTGCTCGATTCCGTTGAGGCGTATCTCGGTTCTGCTCGACTGTGTGTCGGCCACCGTGATGTCATACGCCAGCGATGTCGAGTCGTATCCCATGGTGAGACGGGGACAGGCTTCCGCGGCGTGCTTCAGGTGGGACGAGAGGTTGCCCGGGTCTGGTACATCGGGTTGGTCGATGGCCAAGAGATAGGAGCCGGTTGTGGAATTACGGAATCCGATTGCGTGCGCGTCGGCGCCGTTGGCCCGATTCAGCAGCTGGAACAGGTCCTGGCATGCCGCCGGGCGGGCATCCCGGCTCTGAGATTCCATCCCTTTGATCACTGGTTCTTCGACCCATCCAGCTGCCGTCAACTCCTGAGTCATTGACTGCTCGGAAGATTCGGCGGTGCAGCCCGCAACCGAAACTGCGCAGAGCGACAGAGCGAGGCAGATTAATGGCCTCTTATTGCCCGCCATACAGGCCCCAGATACTCGGAGAGTTCCGATTCTTCGCGGCGCGCCAGTTCGACCAAGTCTGAATTCCGGAGGGCATCCTCTCCGGACGTCACGATCTCCTGCACTTCGTCGGACATCGGCAGCATCTCCGGTGAGAGCGACGCGGCCGCCGAGTCCTCCACTTCCTCCGCCGAGCGAAGGAAGTGGAGGATCAGCGCAGCCAACGCGACATCTCTGACTTCGAGTTGCTCAGCGTCTCGAAGCCTGGCAGCCTCCTGAGCCATGACCATGAGGTCGCGCGCGTCAGCCGTCATGTCTCTCATTGCACCCCTAGTGCACTCGTGTCAGCGTGCGGACCGGCGAATAGTAGGTCGGCAGCGACCATATATTCCCATGCTGCCCGAAGTGAGTGCCCTTGGTGCGGTACTTCCAGGTGCCAGGCCGTTTCAGGGTGTCATCGTTCACCTGAATGACCGCACCCTTGTTGTGGCTGACGATCGGGTCGCCACGGTCCTTCCAAGAGCCGTCATAGATCTGAATGTGCGCCTGCGTGTTGGCTTCGTCCAGCTTGTCCGTGCACCTGACTCGGACGAAACCCTTCACCGTCACGCTGTTGGGTGCCCACGGTGTTCCGACTCGTTTGTCCCACGAGCAGGTGATGGTGTGAAGTGGGCCTCCCTCGGCGGCCGCGGCTATCGGTGCCGGTCCGACAACGACGATGCCCAGAGCGAGCGGCGAAAAAACGCGGCAGCTCTAATCCGTGTGTGCATGGTTGACTCCCCGTTCCGACACGAGGGGAGTATCCGCCCCTGGCCGGGCTGACCCCTTGCAGATACTCAGAACGCTATGGTCAATTCCCAACGATCGCAAGTAAATTCGAAAAATAGGCAGAAGGAACAACAGGACCAGGAAGGCGAGTCCTGTCGTGCAGGACGCGCCCAGGTGGACCGCGTCGGCGACCGTCGGCGCGCAGGTGTTCGTCGGAAGTGCCCGAGTCGGTGGCGTCGCCAGCGCCGCCGAGCCGCGCGGCCAGCACTCCGTTGGCGACCGCTCCGAACAGGGCCGTGCCGGCTTCGGGGAACAACGAGGCCGCCTCATTGTTCCCCGAAGCCGCGTTCAACGCGAGTGGATCACGTCGCTGATCCCGGGTTGATGATGCGGGCTTCGAGGTCGGCGACGTGCCGGTCTTGGAACGGGCCCCGAGTCCACACCCCTCCCCCGGCCCCGCGGACCACTCCACGCGAGCGTCCCTCACACTCAGGTGACGGTAGGTAAAGTCCGTCACCCTCACACGCCAGAACGTCGGAGGGGCAACATCGCTGCCGAAGTCAGCGAGGACAGGCGTGACCCTCGGCACGGTGCCCATCCACACCGCCACGTCGCATACCCGCAGCGCACTCACCGTCTCCGGCAGCCCCGCAACCTGGCGCAGCGCCAGCAACTGACGGTGCAGGGAACGGTCGTCCGCGCGCAGCGCGGCACGCAGCGCCAGCCAGAACGAGGAGCGCGGGCGGCCCAGAGCGCACCGCACCACCGGGTCGTAGACCGGCAACAGCCGCGGACGCTTACGAGCCAAGAGCTTCCCGGCGATCACCGAGTCAATTCCGTACCGGGCGCAGAGGAGGTGCCGGGCCCGGTCCGCCGGCGAGCCCTCAGCCAAGACGTCCGCTTCGGTGTCGACCATCTCGATGTCCCTGGGAATGGCGCTCAGCAGACCAGACAACTGCGTGCGGAGGCGGCCCTCCAAAATGTCCAGCGCAATAGGCGCCGGAACGGTGACCGACAGGGCCTGCACCGCGATCAGGTCCTCCGCCGTGATCCGGTCGGCGATCTCCGACCGGTCACCCCCCAGGGGCCGTTGCATGATCACGTTTCGTCCGGAGTGCCGTGCTGGCCCGCCCTTGGAGGGGACATCCCGGTTCGGGCAGGGGGCGGAAGATCGAAAATTTTCTGCACCACGTCCGCGACCGCACGTTCCGCGAGGACGACTCCAAGATCCATGTCGGCTGTCTTCCGCGCATCATGGCCGGCCTGCGCAACCTCGCCATCGGCGTCCACCGTCAAGACGGCCACACCAACATCGCCGCCGCCCTACGTCACACCGTCCGCGACTGGCGAAGGCCCCTGGCCGCCCTCGGCCTCACTGGATGAATCCGGACAGACTTCGATCATGCAAAGGCCCCTGGGTCACCCCCACCGCGCAGATCCACAATAGCTCGAGCATCGGCGACGAAGGCGTGCAGCCGCTCCAGGAACAGCCGGGAAAGATCAGCTGAGGACACCATCAGCTCCGGTTCTGCACGGGGTTGCAGAGGGGCAGCTGCGCGGCATGGTCCGCGACAGCGCCACCTTGCTGGCGGCTGCGACACCGGACCGTTCTTCTCATCGGAGACGGTGCAGCAGGGCGTCGACGGTACGCCGGGCGCAGAGCAGCCATCGGCGTACCGCACGGCACGAGCAGCAGGCCTGTTATTCGGGATCCTCCTCGGGATCCTCGCGGGGTGTTTCCCTGACGGCGCTCACTGCGGTCTCCCCTTTGCGCCAGGTAACTGTCACCTTGAGCGTAGCCTTGCCTCCGGCCTCCGTCACGACGCTCACCAGCTGGCCGCTCTTGGCTGCGATTTCGATGCCGAATTCGAGCGTCACTTCGTCCGGAGCTGCGCGCCGCAGTCCGGACCTGACACTGCGCGTGACGGTCTCCAGGGTCTGGGGGAGATCGCCGAGCTGCCGTGATAGGCGGTCACCGAAGCCGGTGTCCCGGGGCCCCTCGTCTTCGTCGTTGACGCGCACCCATATCGAGGTTCCGTCCGGCATGACTGCCTGGACCGCATCGGACACGTGCCCTCCTTCTGTTAGCTCGTCAACTCTCCTGGGAAAGGATGCCCGTTTCCAGGACGTCCGGCGACCTGTCACCTACAATCACCTAACAGTTACGGAGGGGAGTGGTCATGGTCGACCAGCATGCCCGGTTGTCGTCAGAGAGGGTTTACCTCTCCGACGTCGAGATCCATCGGCAGTCCCCTATCGCAAGCGCCGAGGATCTCCGGGCACGTGTGCTATTCCACGTTCTACTGTCCGACACTCTGCTCGTTGGCGATTCGCAGTCGCTCAACACGCCCCTCTTCCGTGCTCTGGTGTCCTCTCAGGAAGCCGTCGGCCACGCCGTAAGATCGGATCTCGCGCCGCTCCTGGACAGCGGCCGCATCCGGGTCGCGTGCCGGGACGGGCAGACACTGACGGCCGTCCGGGATGCTCAAAAGCTGCGGCAAGTCGAACACGTGCCCAGTGCCGCATACGCGGAGCTGCTGGACCGCATGACGCATGCGCACACGGTCACCTACCGCCTTGACGCCGTATCGGCTGCCTTCAAGTCTGGAGTGATCCGGCTGCTGGAGGAGCAGACGCAAAACGCCACGGGAGAGACGCGCGCAACGGTTGAAGCCGCGCTGGAGTTCGTGAGGGGGCAGGAGCCGTTGTACTTCAAAACCATCAGAGATTGGGAGGAGTCCTTCCGGACCGGCTCGTCGGGAAGCACGGAAGTCCTGCTCGCCCTGGCCACCGTGGACCGTGCCGCGGGCGAGTCGTACCGCCAGGCACTCCCCCATGTGCTGGGAGCCGGGACCGCTGCCCCGCGCAGCGTCGAACTACCCGCCACCACTGCCGCCCGCACGGTCCTGGAGCGCACCACGCTATCCGCCGGCATTCTCGACGGTTTCTTGCTGGGCAGACTGCCGGTCGAGGTGTTCCTGGAGGCCACCGAGCAGCCGTCCCGCAGCGTCCTCGTTCGCCAACTGGGCTTGCTGCGTCGAGGCAGCCAACCAGACCTGTCCCAGCTGGTGGAGGCCATGGCCGAGTTCAGCACGCGGATGCAGGAGGCCTTCGTCCGTGCCTTCCGCGATACCGATGAACGCGCGCGGGCGGTCCTGGACGGCAACCATAACTTGATGCGCTTCGCCATCTCCCAGGACGCGCTGACCGGCGCACTCGGCGCCGGACTCGATGTGCCGGCGGCCGACGGGGACGAGGACTACCTCGACCTGCAGGTCGTCGACCGGAGTATGCCAGCTGCAGGCGGCGCTGCCGACATCGGAGAACTCGAACCACGGCAGATGCGGCAGCGCGTAATCACGGGTGCGTATGTCGGCTGAGCCGAATGCGGCTCACATCGGCGACCCGGAGCTGGTGCCGCAGCCATCTGCGATAGCAAGCGCCAGGGCAGCCAGCGTCACGCCACAGGTGACGCTGCCGCTCTGCAGCCACTTCACCACCTCCGTACGCGAGGCCCAGACCGGCTCGGCCACCGACTCCATGGCCTCCGGCTCGGCGGCCGACGGGGCGCCTGCCGATCCAGTGGGGTGGACTTCGGCGGCGAAAACGTGCACGTCCGATTCGATCAGGCCTGTCTCAGCGTGAATGACGCCCAGCGGGCGCAGCGCGGACGGGGCGCAGTCGAAGCCGGTCTCCTCCCGTAGTTCCCGTACGGCCGCCACTGCTGGATCCTCATCCGCTTCGCAACCGCCCCGGGGGAATTCCAGGGAGACCTCGCCGATCGGGTAGCGGTACGTGGGAACGAACGCGAGGCCGTCTGGCCCCATAGGGACGATCACCACTCCGCTGTGGGACCACTGCCAGCGCAAATAGCGGCCCTGTTTGCCCGACGGCGAGAGCACGTCATCGTTGAACAGCGCGCCGAAGCGGTTGCGGAAGACCTCCACTGCCCGCTGCCGCAGGATGGGTGGAGGTTCGGCGTGGGCAGACGCTTCGTTGTCCATCGGCGCCGGACCCCTCTCAGCTCGTGCGACCGTCCAGCACAGTCTTCATCTGCACCCATGATGAGCGTTCGTGTCTGAATTCGTCGAGTTCGTCACTGAGTTGGAGCAGCACCTGAAGCACCAGCGCCTGATGCTCACGCAGTCGCGGCGAGGCACGCAACGGTAGCACCGCGCGCTCCGTCGCCGCCCGGCTCAGCGCCTGGTAGGCCTCGCTGAAACGCCCGGCCCGGATCAGCCCGAAGCCATGGCGCTGCAGTGTCTCGGGCAGCCGGGCGAGATAGCGGCCAGGCCGGAGCCTGAGCAGCTCCTCCAACCGCTCGACCGCCTGCATGCTGGCGGTGAGCGCCTCCTCGGTCTTGCCTATGCGATGGCGGCACTCGGCCAGGGTTTCCAGGCAGGCGAGGTACACCTCGTCATCACGAGCTCCTTCAGGCACCTGTTCGCACCGCATGACGCCCTCGGCGGCATCACGGGCCGCCCCGTTGACCTGTGCATCTCCAAGGCGCAGCAAGGCCAGCATGCTCAGCGCACCCGCCATGTCCATGAGGGTGCGATGCCGCATATCGGGATTGCTCCAGATGAGCTGCCGGTACAGGGACACAGCCTCGACGCTGAGTTCCAACGCCGACTCCGTCTGCCCGGACCGGTGCCGCAGCAGGCTCAGGTTGTGCAACGCCGCGGCGTAGTCGGACCGATACAGCGCGGACCTGCGGACAAGATCGCGGCTGAGCAGAACCGCCTCGTCGGCTGCCCGCACGGCATCCTCCCGGCGTCCGCTCTCCTCCAGCCGCAGGCTGTACCTGCGCAGACGCCTCAGACGGACGTGCCGACTGGCGTCGTCGCTTTCCGCGTCAGGCAATTGGAGAAGCCGCTGGAGCACGAGCGCCGAGAGGGCGGAAAGGCCGGACGGATAGCCGGGAAGACGGGGTTCGACAAGGCAGAGCAAGTCGGTCTCGCAGGTCTCCAGCACTGGTTGGATCAGGTCCACCAAGGGCTCGGCGTGCGGCACGCGGGCACCGACGGTGACGAGGGCCGGCACCAGGATTCGGGGATTGTCGCGCACGACCTGCGCAAGCGCCCGGTCGATGACCGCGTGGGCAGGATGGTCCGTCACCCGGCCCACGGTCGTGCAGCCACGGGCCCGAGCCAGGACGTCGAGTGTCTCCAAAACGGCCCTGGTCCGCTGCCGCTTGTTCCGAAGCGTAGATACATCCAGAACAGCCCCGAGGTAGGCGACGACGTCACCTGAACTCTCAGGCTCCGCCAGCACGCGCCGCACCAGGATCTCGCCCAGCCGGTCAGGCTCAAGGGCCGCGACGTGGTCGTCTTCCGTTGCGGGATACAGCGCGCGAAAGCAGGAATGCACCGCGGGGGCGTTGACAGGCGGCTGCCCGGGGAAGGCAGTGCTGCGCACGGACGTCAGCAACGCGGTCAGCTCACCCCCGTCTCGCCGCTGGGCCAGGGTCGGCACCGGCAAGAGGCCTTCCGCCATCAGCCGTCCGGTACGCCCCGCCAGAACACCGCCCGCCCCGAGACGGTCCTCCAGCAGCGTGTACCACCCCGTGATCTCATGCTGACAGATCCGTGCCAGCGGATCGTCACTTTCCTTCCACTCCTCGCCCTGGCGCAGGGTAAGGACGGCGTCGAGGGCAGCCGCAAGCATTCCCAGAATCGAGTCCTGCTGGCCGGCCCGGCGCGCCAGAGACGGCGGCATGAACACCCGCGGGCATTCCAGCAGGCGCGCGAACTCCCCGAACGCCTCGGTGACCAGGGTGCCGGGATCTTTGGCGCTCAGCGTGTTGGGCAGCCTCTGTGAGCTCGCGCCCCTCAAAGCCCAGTCCTCGATGTAGCATGCTTCGAACTCCTCCTTCAGCGCACGCCACAACGGCTCCTCGGAACGTGCCAGCAGCAGCACACGCAGGGTGATGCCATCAGGTCGGTGCCGGCGGACACGCGCCATGAGAGCGCTGATGTCGTCGAGCCGTGCTTGGGCATAGTCGAACACCACCAAGCATGGGAAACCTGCGCCGAGCGCGGCGGTGAGGCCTTCCAGCCACTGGGGTCGGCACAGAGGGTTGCCGAGCAACTCCCTGTCTGCGAATCCGGCGATCCAGCCCATGTGCCGCAGTCGGTGGCACAGTTCGGCGGCCAGGCGGGTCTTGCCCGAACCGCCCGGCGCGTACAACAGGCGCAGCAACTGATCGTCGGGTTCATAGCACCAGTTCCGGAGCTCGCTGAGCTCTGGGCGGTCCACGAACGGCATTGCTCCGCGTGCCAGCATCTGCGCTGGCGTGTTCCTCGAAATCGGACCGCCGGGCTCGGGACCGAAGAGGTCTGCCTGCCGTCCCCTGCGGTTGCGGGCGAGATCGAACCAGACCGTCCCGGGCCGGTGCGCGGCATGGTTACGTTCCAGCAGCCCCGGCGAGAATTCCTCCACGGCGTCGACGGGAATCAGCCATCCCCCCGACATTGCCTTCTCGTGGCGTGACGCCTTGAGCACCCCGCACACACGCCCCGTCGTCGTATCGAGCACCGGACTGCCGCTGAATCCCTGGACCACCTGGTCCCACTGAAGCCGCACGAAGCGCCCGCTCCGACCAGCCACCGTGAGGTGCAGAGTGTCGGGCTGGACGCCCGGTTCCAACGTGTGCCCGCTGAATCCGTGGATGGACACAGACGCCGCCTGCGTTGGACCCGCACTACCAAGCCAGACCCCCTGCACATCGTGTGCGGGCTCGCTCAGCCGCACCTCGGCGAGATCCGGAAAGCCGTAGGTGCTTCCTCCACCCTTCGCCTCGGGCATAAGACGCATGACCTCGATCGCGACGGTGCGTCCCCCGACCGTCGCCGTCACGCTGCCCTCCTCGCGTCCGGCCACCACGTGCGCACACGTGAGGGCGGTGTCAGGCGTCACCAAGAACCCGGTCCCGCAGAAAGCCTCGCCAGCCCAGATGCCCACGACATTCTGCTCGGTCAGGATGCGCAGCCGCTCCAGTGCCTCACCGTCCAGGCCATGGTGTGTCGTCATCGATCTCCCCCGAGCGGCCTTGCACAACGGACTCATTGACGGGTGACTTTCCGACCCTATTCTGCCGTCCCGTCAGCTACGGCATCGCTTCGTTCTGCGCTTCGGCGTGCTGCGCCGGCACAGCAGAGCGTCGCCGGAACACCTTCGACGACATCGACAGCCAACCCAACCGCTGCAACCGACAGACCAAACCCATACCAAGCATCACGCACATGTACGACTGTCAATCCCCTCGCAGCGTGGAGACGATCTATGCGGCCAGTCCCTCGGCGAGGGTGGCTCGGTAGTCACGTTCGTAGTCGATCGGGCTCTTGACTCATCGGCAAGAGACGCCTCGGCATCCTGCGTTGTGCCATCGTCAACACCCTGCAGCAGCCCACCGAGCCCCTCAACAACTGAGTGACCGGGGCTGACCTGGCGCCGCGGGGCGCTGTCCTTGCTCGGCGTAGGTGTTGTCCCCTGCTGGCGAAGACAGTCCATCCGACGCAACACTGTGAAGGGCAGGATTACTCTGCCGTACTCGCTCCCCCTGAGGTGGCCCCTCAGGAGATCTGCCACGGACCAAATGGAGTCCGCCAGCCCGTGGTTCCCGTCCCCACCCACTCGCCCTCCCCATCCCTGGTGTACGTCCGCCACCTGGGCGTCGCTCATCGTCTCATCCGGCAGTGCGTTGGCGGGCGCTGCTGCGCAGAGGGGATGTCGGCCTGCCGACCACGCCCGGACCAGCGTGGTGACCTGCTGGTTGGCGGACAGGCGCAGGATTGGGTGCGGGCGGTTGTCGGATGGGTTGTCGCCGGGGATGTGGGCCTGGTCCACGGAGGTGTTGTCGCTTCGTGACCGTGGTCGGGCCTTCGTGGTCGGTGGTCCGGTCGGGGCCGGCTGCTGCCGTGACCGGTACGCGCGGCGCCGGGCAGGACGGCGTTGCGCCGGACGGGAAGCAAGCAGATCCGTGATGATCGGTGTGGACGCGCGCAGCGGGGTGGAGAAGTTACGGCCACAGCGATCAGGCGATGACGTCGAACGGCGCCGGCGTCGAGGCGGTGCGCCAGACCTCGGGGGCGGTCTCCCCCGGTCCGGACAGGGTCAGCCATGAGGGCCGTGAGGAAGGCGTCGGCAATGAAGGAGAAGAGGCCGTGGCGGCCTTGAGCAGGGCCTTGCTTCGGTCGGCCTCGGTGGCGTGTGCCGAAGCCCGGCGATCGGCCTCGGCCTGGCACGCGACCGCGCCCTGAATTGGCCTGTGCGAGCGCGGCCAGCCCGCCGGAGAGCGGGGCCGCAGGGATCAGCCCCAGCCGGGCGAGTACGTTGCCAGCAGCTGGGCGGCCCTGCGGGCTTGGGTCCTATCGGTCCTCGCAACACCCGACATCCGGGGACGCGATGGCTTTCGAGATCCGCAACCGCCGCTCGACGCAGGGACGCAGGAAGCTGGTCCGTGAGCGGGAGTAATTCCGGCTCATGGATCAAGGTGTAAGCGGCCCGGAGGCGTGCCGGATCGTCGGCGTCAACCGGCCGACCGGCAAGCGGTTGCGCAACGGCACGAACCCAATGGCCGCGGCACCGAACGCGTCCGCGACGCGCTGGTGGAGGCCATGATGAGGGACCTGCCGGCCCATCGCACACGCTCACTGACCGGGGACCAAGGACGCGAGAGGGGCCGACACCACGAGTTCACCACCGCCATGGACATCCCCATCTACTTCTGCGATCCGGCCAGCCCATGGCAGCGCGGTTCGAACGAGAACACGAACCGACTGCCGCGGCGGTACTCTCCGACTTGTATTGGCGTCAGTGGTGTCGTGATCGGGTTGGCCGCCCACGCAAAACACTCGGCTGCGAAACCCCGGCCGAGCGCCTGCGTCAACTCCTCTGAACCGGCACCCGCTGTGCTTGCCGGGCCTAAGGTGATGGCATGCCTGCGTCAGAATGGGAACGACTCACGCGCGCCCGTGGAATCGGGCGCCTGAAGTTCATCGCGCGGCACGTCTTCCGACGTCCCGTGTTGATCGCCGGCCTCGCCGGTCTGCTCATCCTGTTCAACCTGGTGAAAGACAGCTTCCCACTGGCCTACGGGCTTGCGGCACCGGCCGGAGCCGTTCTGATCATGGCGAGCATGGGCCGCTTCCGCACTCCCACCGAAGACCCCACACACGAAGAAGCTTCACTTCCCGCCGACCCCGACGGGAAGTGAAGCCGAAACGCCACAGCAGGCGCGCACCACTACCAAGGCGTTGCAACAACCGCTAGAAACCGCCGGTCCGCCGCGACCTGGTCAATGCAACACCCCTCAGGGTCTGGTGTTGCGACCACCTCTAGAACCCAAGCCCGGTCGGCGGGGCTCCTGCCGGGGAGCGCCGCCCGCCGGGGACGCCCTGTTGGACGCTCGCCGAGCGTCGGCCGGTTGCAGTGCGGCCGGCCCCGGCTCGGCCACGGCACGTTGTGTGATGCCCAGGTGAGGCATGCGCCCGACGGCGGTGGAGCACCGGGCTGCCCTCGTTCTCGACGGGACATCCAGCGCGCCCACTGGTCGGTGATGTCGCCCCCGACAGGCCGTGGCGGGGATTCCTGCTCACCGTCACAGCGCCTACGCCGCGACCGCCGTGGGCCGGCCCCCAAGCCTGGCACACGGCTACTGCACCAACCCACACCTCACCATGCTGCGCACGCTAAAGGCTCACCGTATTGGGAGTGGATCTTGACAAACGATTCCGCATGATGGCGTGTCAGTCGCGCTGCTCATGCCGTCCCCTTCCGGATGCCCAGGTGCGTGACGTAGGCGGCCTGGCCGTCGAGGAATCCGTCGGCGTACAGCTTCCGGGGTGTGAGCACCGCGGTCAGGGTCAGTCGCCATCGGAACCTCGCCACATCGTGGTCCACCAGGGAGTGGGTGGCTTCGGGGTATCGCGCGATCTTCAAGAACGGGGCCGGTATGACTTTGCGGTAGGCGGCCTCGGTCTCGGCGACATCCACGTTGGTGTCGTGTCCGGCCAGCACCAGCAGGACGGGCGTGCCGCGCATCGCCCTGAGGTCCGCGGTCGCGTCCGACCGGTAGTTCCTGGCGATGAACGACCACCGCGCGGACGTCATCCCGTCCACGTCGCCGACCGCGTCCCGGTACTCGGCGAAGGACGCGCCCCGCTCCAGCAGGCGCAGGGTGGCCTCCCGGCGGCGCAGCGCCGCTTCCCGCCGCTCGGAGGTCGCGCCGTCGCGGTCCAGCTCGGCGAGCAGGTTGTACCGGCCCTGGCGCAGCCAGTTGACCGCCGGGGAGACCGCGATGACGAACTGCAGGCGCGGATCGCGCGCGGCGACCTTGGGCAGCACCCAGCCGGCTTGGCTCGCTCCCCACAGGCCGATGCGCCGTCCGTCGATGTCCGTCCGGCCCCGCGCCCAGGCCACGGCAGCCCGCGTCTCTGCCGCCCGGTCCCCCATGCTCTGCTCCAGCCAGTCACCCTCCGAACCGCCCGTGCCGGGCTTGCTGAAGGACAGCGAGGCGTACCCCGCCCTGGCGAAGGACTCCCACATCGGCCGGTAGAACGTCTCGTTCGTGGCGTCCACCGGTCCGTCGCCGTGGACGAAGACGACCAGGCCGAACGGCCCCTCACCTCTGTCGGGCAGGGCGAGCACGCCCCTGAGCAGCGTCCCCTCGTGTCGCAGTGACACCGTCTCCTCCCGCAGCGCATAGGTGTTCTGCCATACCGCCGCTCCGGCCAGTGAGGCCGTCACCACCAGGGCGCCCACCAGCGTCCACACCACCCAGCGCCATCCGCGCCGCCTGGGCATTCGAACTCTCACGAACAGGCCTCACTCTTCAAATTGCTCATACATCAAACGCTCGTTGCTAAAATGAACGTACTGTAGGTGAACAGGCAAAGCGATCCTGCACAGTGATCGAGCGACGGGAGGAGCGGCATGGAGACGGCACAAGGCGGGCCGACGGCCAAGAGCGACCAGACGGTGGTGCGCCGGGCAGTGTCCGGAGGTGATGAAGCACGGGTGGCAGAGCTCTACTGGGAGGCGTTCGGGCGCAAGCTGGCCCCCGCGCTCGGCCCGCCGGAGACAGGGCGCCGGTTCATCGCCACACACCTCCACCATGACCGGGGCCTCGTCGCACTCGCCGGCGGACGGGTGGTCGGCGTGGCCGGGTACCGGCTCGGCGGCCGCGCCCTGACCGGCGGCGGCGTGAAGGACGTACTGAAGACCTACGGCCTGTTCCGGGGCCTGCCCCGCCTCGCGGTCCTCGCCCTGCTCGAACGCACCCCCGCCGAGGGCGAACTCGTCATGGACGGCATCGCCGTGGACGCGGCGCACCGCGGGACCGGTGTCGGCAGCCGGCTGTTGAAGGAGATCGCGTCCGTGGCGGCGGACCACGGCTGCCGACGGGTCCGCCTGGACGTCATCGACGTCAACACCCGCGCCAGGGCGCTGTACGAACGGCACGGCTTCACCGCCGTCCGCACCGAGCGGACCCCCTGCTTGCGCGGCCTCATGGGCTTCGGCGCGGTCACCACCATGCACCGCGAGGTCACCGCGGCGGACGCGCCGGAAGCGGGGAGTGCGCCGTGAACGCGCTCAACCCCGCCTCGCCTGCGGGCGATCCGGCCGGCGCGACGGAGATCCCCACCCGGCTGCTCGTGCACGCCCTTGTCCGTGCCGACGGCACCGTCGACGCCGACCAGCTCTACACCGTCGCCGCACTGCTGGGCATGACCGACCAGCAGGTCAGACTGTGCGTCAGACGCCTCGTCGGCGAGGGCCGCTTCATCCAGGAGGGCCGCGGCCGCAAGGCCACGCTGCGCGCCGTCGCCGACGTCACCGGGTCCCTGGCGCCGGATGCCGCCTACGTCCGCCACGCCTACCGTCAGGATGCCGGGCTCGCCCCATGGGACGGCACGTGGCACCTGTACGCCTTCGCCGTCCCCGAAGCCCTCCGCACCGCCCGCGACGCCCTGCGCGAGCACCTCCTCCATCTCGGCGCGGCGCCGGTCCAGAGCGGCCTGTACGTCACCGCCAACCCCGTCGCCGAGCTCGTCCGGGCCTTCGCCGCCCGCCTCGGCGTCCTCGACACGCTCACCTGCCTGACCACCACCGACCTGCGCATCGGCGACACCACCGAACCACGGGAGCTGGCCGCCACCCTGTGGCCGCTGGAGGACATCGCGGCCCGGCACACCCGCCTCGCGGCCTTCGCCGAGACCCGCCTCGACCGGCTTGCCCACGGGCCACAGCCCTCGGACCCGGAACGACTGACCATCACCGTGGAACTCGCCGCCCGCTTCACAACGGCGATGGCTCCCGACCCCCTCCTGCCTCCCGAACTCCTGCCCCCGACCTGGCCCGGCCGCCGCGCCCGCCGCCTGACCGCCGACTGCTGGAGTCGCCTGCGCACCCCCGGACCAGCCGGCCGCACCGCGGACCTGCGCCTGTTCGCGCTGTACGCGGACGCGCTGCACCCGGCAGACGACGTGTAGCTCCCCGGAGAGACCGCGAGTCGAAGAGACCGCTGGCCGCCCTGCGCCGCGGCGCAGAAGGTTCTCGCGAACCCTGACGCTTACGCACGCCTGGACACCCAGACAACAGGACTGGCAGCAGCGCTACTTCCATCGATTCCCTGCCCTCTACGTAATCGCTTGACTACTCCCGGAGCATGATGCAGCTCTTGCGCTCGCAACATCGCTGTCGGCGGACTACTCACGGACTCGACGGCCACCATGATCGGCGCGGTGATCATCGCGCCGCTGTCCACACCCGTCATAGGCATCGCCCTGGGATCGGTGCGGCGCCGCCCGCCGCACCGGATCGGTCGAGGTCGTCCTCCTCGCGTGCTTGCTGGTGACCGCGATCGGGATGGCCACGCCGGTGGCCCTCCCCGGTGACTACGACCCGCCGTCCAACAGCCAGAGCTCGTCACGGACGTCGCCGGGCCTGATGGACCTGATCACGGCCCTGGCGACCGGCTTCGCCGGTGCGGTGGCACTGGCCCGCCGGGACGTGGCCGCTGTGCTGCCGGGCAGCACGATCGCCCTTTCCCTCCTCCCGCCCTTGCTCGTGGCCGGAGTATGCCTGGGGCAGCTGTCGCAGTGACTGACGCCGGGCGCGCTGAAGCTGTTCGCGTCGAACCTCTTCGCCCCGGTTCTCGGGGGCATGGTGGTCTTCGCCTCGCTCGGCTGCGCAGTGCAGGCCGACAAGGCAGCCGGACGGCCCGCCCGAAGGGCATATGCGGCCATGATCCTGCTGTTCGCCGCCGTGTTCGTTCCGCTGGCGGCCAACACCGTGGTTACGCTCCTGCTCCACACGCGGACCGACCGGACCAAGGACGCAGCACAGCAGTCGGCCTGCCGACGTGCCGGGCACGTCCGTCACGAGCGTCGACGCGACGTCCCAGACGATGTACGTCCACGTCCGCAGCCCCGGTGACCTCCCGCCAATGGAGTCTCTGCTCGACCGGCGGAAAGGACAGTCCCGAACGGTATCCCCGTGGTGGACGACACGCCCGGCCGGCGCATCGACGCCGGAGTAGTCGGCGGCTCAGCGCCGCGCCGGGCCGGGCCGTCCATACCGTCCGCCGGGGCACAACGGTCGTGCCTCGTCCGGCACTCCGGCTCCCACCGCGCGCCGCCATCACCGCTCGGCGCACCGCCGTCAGCTCCCCGGAACGGTGATCGGGGCTTTCGCAGCCGCCTCGACCGCGCTCGCCGGTCGCCCCCGCGTGTCGCCACCAGGGCCGTCCGGTCCCGCCTCGGTCACCTGAAGGGGTGATGACAGCGCCGTGCGACGGCGGCTGGGGCGCGTCCGCGCCACGTCACTGAAACCGTGAGCCCTCCAGCCAAGCCACCGAAATCCGCCGACGGAACGCCCCGGCGGCACCCTGTTCCTGCCCGAGATATGGAGTTCTCGTGCGTCGTCGCACAGCTGCTCTAGTCACCGCTCTTCTGTCCTCCCTCGTCGTGGGGGCTTCGTATCCGGAGACCACGGGCGGATCATCACCCGGACACGGCACGCCGATTCAGCACGGCACCGTGCGCAGCGGCAGCCGGCCCATCGCAGCCGCCGAGGTGACGCTGTTCCAGGCCGGGGACCGCCTCGGCGCCCGTGCCCGGCCGCTGGCCCGCACACACACCGACACCGACGGTCGTTTCCGGCTTTCGTACCGGGCCCCGACCGACCCCGACGTCGTGCTCTACCTGGCCGCGGAGACGGGACCGGCCGGCCCCGGGCACCCCCGCACCGTGCACCGCGTGCGGCCGGTCCGGCTGGTCGCGATGCTCGGCACCGGCCGCCGTACCGGCAAAGTGGTGCTCAATGAGCGCACCACGGTCGCGGCGGGATTCGCGATGGCGCAGTTCACCCGCCAAGGGGAGGTGGCTGGGCGCAGCCCCGGGCTGCAGAACGCCGCGGCCGTCTCCCACAACCTGGCCGACATCACCAGCGGCAGGGCGGCCAGGACACTCGCCACCGCCCCGAACGGCAACCAGACGTCCACTCTGCGCGCCTTCAACACGCTGGCCGACATCCTGTCCGGCTGCACCGCCGGACAGACCTGCCGCAGCCTCTTCGACCTGGCAGGACATCCCGGGGCACCCGCACCCCGAGAGACCTTCCAGGCCGTTGCGGACATCGCCCGGTTGCCCGGCAACCACGTCACCGAACTCTTCGCGCTGGCCGACGGCCGCAGCACCTACCGGCCCAGACTGACGACGGCACCCGACGCCTGGACCCTCGCCCTGCGCTATGTGGGCAACGGCCGCGAACTGGACGGACCGGGCAACGTCGCCTTCGACGCGCAAGGCACCGCCTGGATCGGTAACAACTACGTGTACAACCCCGATCCCCGGCAGTCCGTCTGCGGTTCCCGCATCCTGTCCCGGCTGACTCCGACCGGCCACGACGTCCCCGGCTCCCCGTACCGTGGCGGGGGACTCTACGGCGTGGGATTCGGCACCGCCGTGGACCCCAAGGGCCATGTCTGGGCGGCCAACTTCGGCTTTCAGGGCACCGGTTGTCCCCTGGACGCCAGCCGCCTGTATCGCAGCGTCTCGCAGTTCACCGCCGACGGACTGCCCCTCTCCCCTCCCCAGGGCTGGCGGCAGGGCGACATCGTCCAGCCGCAGGGCATCGTGTCGGACCGTCAGGGCAACATCTGGGTCGCCAACTGCGGTGGCAGAAGCGTGACCCGGATCCCGGACGGGAACCCTCGAAGGGCCCGGAACATCGCGCCCCGCGGCGACAGTCTGATCAAGCCGTTCGGTATCACGGTGGACATTCGGGGACGCGCCTGGGTGACCGGCAACGGAAGCGACAGCGTCATGCTGCTGTCCCCGCAGGGCACACCCCTGCGTTCGATCACCGGCGGCGGGATCAAGCGCCCCATGGGTGTCGCCTCCGACAGCCTGGGCAACGTGTGGGTCGCCAACGGCGGCGCGGTGGTCGCACCCTGCGAGGGCACCACGCCCGCCATGGTCGCCGAGGCCATCGAGGACATCGTCACCCGGCACGTCGACGCCTCCGTCACCATGGTCCGTCCCGACGGCACCACTCCCGCCAAGCCGTTCGTCAACGACGGGCTGTTCCTGCCCTGGGGCATCGCCGTCGACGGCAACGACACCGTCTGGGTGGCGAACTTCGGCGGCCACCGCCTGGCCAACCTGTGCGGTGCCCGCCCGACCGCCTGCCCGCCCGGACTCCACACGGGCGAGCCGATCTCACCGGCCGGCACCGGGTACACAAGCGATGGGCTGGAACGCAACACGGCTGTCCAGATCGACCCCTCCGGCAACGTCTGGCTGGTCAACAATTGGAGGACGGTGCCGTTGCAGACCAACCCCGGCGGCCACGAGGTGGTCGTGTTCATCGGGCTCGCCGCCCCCGTGCGCACCCCACTGCTCGGACCGCCGCAGCACCTCTGACAGCCGGGACCCGGGGCCGGCTCCTCGACGCCCAATCGGCGTCCGCACCCGGCCCCGTTCCGGACTGCTCCCATCAGACACCGTTGTTCACCACCGCTGATAGGCCCGCCCAGCGGTGATGTATGACGGGAGCACCGGTCCCCGGCACGTCATCTGGCGGTGACGGCCGGGCCGTTCACGCCGGTGCCGCGGGCGGCGCCCAGCCGACCGCGCCGGCGAAGCGATGGACCGGTTGCGGGGATCCCCACACCGGGAGTCCATTGGAAGGCGAGGGCACGGGGCTGCGGTGATCCGGGCCCACAGCAGCGCGATCAGCGGAAGGGAACAGGAGGCAGCCCATGGGCGTAGGAGTCACAGGCATCGTCGCGGCGACCGTCATGGTCCGCGACCTCACGCGCAGTGCGCGCTGGTACTGCGAGGTGCTCGATCTGAGGTTCATCCGCGAGTTCACAGTCGACGGCACAGTGTGGGGAGTCGTCCTGCACGACCAGGATGCGGACTTCGTCATCGTCCTGCAGGACCTGTCGACCGTGCCCGGGGTTCGAGACCTGCACGGTAGCCGCCCCCTGGTGCTGAAAGCGCCCTCGCGGGAGACGGTGGAAAAGCTGGCCGGACGGTTCGCCAGGCTCGGGCTCGACCCACGCGGCCCGGTCACCGACCCGGACGGGACCGCCGTGGACATCGTCGATCCGGACGGGATCGTCCTGCGCGTCCGACACGTGACAAGCCCGCCGGACACCGGCTTCCAGGGTGTGGCATACGACGCCGACAACACAGTCACAGGCACCTACACCACCCCGGCCCTCGACGTGCCCACGCCGTCATCGGTGTCTCCCAGCAACACCGATGACGGGTGACAAGGCGCCAAACAAGAGTTCACCGGCCAAGCTGCGACCTCGGTCGCCTATCGCCACGCAGCATGGCGCAGACCGGCCTCGCCGCATCCCCACGCCACCGTAATGTCCGCTGTCCATCAGCGCGTCATGCAGGTCAGCTCGCTGAGGAAGCAGGCTCGAACGCGCAGTTCACGCTCCGGAGCGAGATCACGACTGCGCCTACGTGGCGGCACAAGACGAAGCTTTCCACGACGATCACCCGCGGGATGGCCTTCTGCGGGACAGCGGCACGCGCCGAAGCTGACGCAGCGCGGTACGGCGGGAAACGGGCGCGGCCAGCGGGCCGGCCAGCCGCGTGGGCACCCGGCCTCATAATTCCCGCGCCACCTGGGACATCTGCCAGGCAAGCCGCTCCGTGCGGCGCTGATCGTGCTCCAGCAGTCCGGGAAGCTGCTCGCGGAGGGGCTACCGCCGACAGCCCAGGACCGGACAGGCCGGCCGACGTCCGCACAGATGGACGACGACCTCGCGGCCATCGACCAGCACCTCCCCCACCGTTCGGCGCTGATGACCGTGCACCTTCGCCGTCGGCGGTCCGCACACCGGACACCGCGCCGCCACATCCCGCGTCCGGGCCGGGACCACCACGGCGTCACCGCCGTCCACCACGTCCTCGACGACCAACACCGAAGGCACCCAACACACGGTCCATACAAGGGAGTTCACATCCACCACAAGAACGTGAACAAGTCCGGCTACTCGACGTCACCACCGACCACGCGCCAAAGCCGCTCTTCTGACAGACCCGCCATCAGAGTCGCGGCATCCTGCTCACGCCTTCCGAGGAAAGCGTGATCCTGCACGCCGCAAGCCACGGCCCTCACCTGAGCCGCCCACGGTCGGCCGGCTGTCAAGGGCGGCGTCACCGACGCCCCTTTCGGTGATCTTTGGGCCGAGCACCTCCGGGCCGATCCGCCTCTCACCAGACTCATGGTCGTGGCCGACTCGAACTCTCACGACCGCGATCTTGAGGAACCAGCCCGGCGGAGCAGCCAGAACGTCTGCGAGAGCCCACCAGGTCCGCTTCCCGCTGGCACGATAAGTGCTCGCACCGCGCACGACGTAGCGGTCTCTACGCCTGGCCGCCGACTTCGGCGACGGGATGGACGCCAGGACCGCATGGGTGATGGCACGTCTGACTCATCAGCCGGACGAAGGCGGCCCCGGCCGACATCGCCCGGTGCCTCGGAATCGACGAGGGCGACCCGTGCATCCGTACCGCGTACGAGTTCCTCGCGAACGGCCGGCCCGCCCAGCTCTCAGTCAGCTGGGAACCGATGGCGATCACCGGTGACACGCCGATCGTGCTGCCCGAGATGGGACCGCTCGCCGGCCAAGGAGTCGTCGAGCGCATGCGGTTCTTCGGCATCGGCATCGCCACAGCCGTCGAAGTGCGAAGGCCGGCCAGAGCCCCCCCCCAGGCGCAGGCCAACCTGCTCGGCATCAGCATCGGCGACCAGGTCCTGGTCATCGAGCGGACGTACTACGACGGTGACGGACGCGCGGTGGAAACCGCCGACATCACCGTTCCCGACGTCCGGTGGGAAGTGGCCTACGAGTTCGCCGTCGACCCGCCTGAGCCGGCCTGAGAATGCCGACCCACGGTGCCCTGATTCCGCGCCCGCCGTGCGCAGATGCGGCGTGCCGTGTTGCTATCGGGCCAACAGCGGTCCGCCTGGCCTACAGACCGTCCAGAAACCTGATGAACGCGCTCATGCCCCGGTAGCTGCGGCGGCACGACCTGCTGCAATAACGCCGCCTGCGCCAGCGGCTCTCCAGCTGTACAACCGGCGCCTCGCACCACTTGCACGGCAGAGTCTCGTGCCTGGATCCCCTCACGCCGCACACCGTATTCGGGAACTCCTCGAACTGCGCAGGCGCTTGGACCGTCACGACGGGGGAATGAGCGACGGACCAAGCCACTCCACATTGCCACATCCACTGCCAATGAGCGTCGTCCCAGACAGGCATGAAGGTCGCGCAACTCTCGCTGCGTGGCTGACTTCTCCCTTGGTGGCTCGACTTCAAACGTTCCTCCCCTACGGCTGATTGTCACGGGCGGTGGCACCGGCGGGCACACGTACCCGGCGCTCACCGCGGTCCGGACATTGCAGAATCGGCTGGCGACCGAGGGCAGGGCCCTCGATGTGCTGTGGATCGGCACCGCCGAAGGCCTGGAAGCACGTGTCGCACCGGGCGAAGGCATCGCTTTCGCCACGGTGGCCACGGGGAAGATCCGCCGCTCGGCCAACCCCCTGAAGATGATGTCGGCGGCGAACATGCGGGACATGGCCCGGGTGCCGCTCGGCGTGGCCCCGGCACGCAAGGTGGTCGCGGACTTCCGGCCGGACGTGGTCCTCGCCACCGGCGGCTACGTCGCCGTCCCCGCGGGCCTGGCCGCGCGGATGTGCCGGGTGCCCTTGGTGCTGCACGAGCAGACGGTGCGCCTCGGCCTGGCCAACCGGAAACTGGCCGGTTCGGCGACGCGGATCGCGGTGTCGTCCGAGTCGACGGTGCCTCTCCTGCCGCAAGACGTACGTGGCGCCTCGGTGGTCACCGGCAACCCGATCCGGCCCGAAGTGCTGGCCGGTCACGCGGACAAGGCGGTGCAGGCTCTGGGACTTCACGGTTTCGACCGTCGCCTGCCGACCGTCTACGTCACGGGTGGCGCGCAGGGGTCTCAGCAGATCAACGGCGTCGTACGGGATGCCCTGCCCTGGCTGCTGCAGCGGGCGAACGTGATCCATCAGTGCGGCCCGGACAACGTCGGGGAGCTGCGGCAGCATGCGGCGGCCCTGCCGGCTGAGTCGGCCGGCCGGTACCGCCTCGCCGGGTTCGTGGGTCCGGAGCTGCCCGACGTCCTGGCGCTCGCGGACGTTGTCGTGTCCAGGAGCGGGGCCGGGACCCTGGCCGAACTCACCGCGCTGGGCAAACCGGCCGTGTTCATCCCGCTCGCCTCCTCCGCGGGGAACGAGCAGGCGCACAACGCCCGTCACTTGGAGGAGGCCGGGGCTGCTGTGGCTCTGCTCGGTGACGTCACTGCCGACCAGCTGCGAGACGCAGTGGGCCCGCTCCTCGCCGATCCCGCACGGCGGGCAGAGATGACGCAGCGGGCCCGGGCGCACGGCAGGCCCGATGCGGCGGACCGGCTCGTGGACGTGATCCTGTCCGCCGCATCCAACTGACCAGCCTGCGGCTATAGGCGGCGGTCGGTGTGCAACGCCGTGCCCGCCTCAATGGGCACGGCACAGTTGAACGCGGACTCTCCCTGGCCGATCGGGTCGGGGACATCGCGGCCTGGTAGGTAAGGCCCGAGTTTGTGCGCGTTGGCTTCGCTACAGGGATAGCCGGCCGAGGCCGACGGACCACTTCGCGCCCCCAGGTCCATGGCCAGGCCGTGCAGCTGCAGCGCTGCGAGGGCATCGACAATCTCCTCGTCGGTCGGCCGAGTGCACGGCGCGCCTCGGCCAGCGCCGGTGCGGGCTGGTGAAGGATCATTTGAGGCGGCGCACGGCGATGCGCCCTCCGGCCCGCCGCGCCCGCCGAGGACCGGGCACTCGCACTCTTCGCTGGAGGTACCGGATGACCGCCGGAGCGAACACCTCGCCCGCCGAGCTGGAGCGTGTCTGGGATCTCCATATGAACAGCGAGTTCGTCACGCTCGACGTCGACGCGACCATGGCCACGATGACGCACAATGCCCAGGTCCTCCATGTGCCCACCGCGATGGGCGCCCGCGGCCAGCAGGCCGTCCGCGACTTCTACCGGCGCTGGTTCATCGGCCACAACCCCCCGGACTTCAGTCCCACGACACTCACCCGCACCACCGGGCCCAACCGCATCGTCGACGAGATGCTCGTCTCCTTCACCCATGCCACCCCCGTGCCCTGGATCCTTCCGGGGGTGGCACCGACCGGCCGGCGTGTCACGGTCGCCGTCCTCGCCGTCGTCTCCTTCGACGGCGCCCTGATCGCGAGCGAGCACATCTACTGGGACCAGGCCGCGGTCCTCGCCCAAACAGGGCTCGTCGGGCCGGAGGCGATGGCCGGGCTGCCCGTTGTGACCGACCAGCACGCCACTCTGACCGACGGGCCCCTGAACCGGCTGGCGATGACGGGTGAGGACAAGCGCAGATGACCCTCAGCGACAGCACGGCCCCGGCAGCCGCCCCACCTGCCCCTTCAGGAATGACTTCTTGGCGCTCCAGCTGACCCATACCACGGCGAGCGCGGCTCGGCGGCACCCTCCACGAGTATCAACATGCCGCCCGACCAGCATGGAGGAGGTATTCGGCAAGCGCAGGGCGGGGTTGGCCGACAGTTGTTCGGGAGGTTGCTCACGCGCGGAAGCGCAGTCAGCACGCCCGCGCCCCGTTGGGGAGCTAATCAGCGCTCAGCGCCAGCGGGCGGCGATAGGACTGATCACGTTACGCCCTTGGATGCCGACGACGGAGATCGGCAGCCTCGCCTTGTTCACCGCGTACGGTCAGCAACTGTGCCAACTGTTCCGCCGCGTCCGTTTCGCCTTCGGCCAGCGAGCGGCGAGCGGCGGAAGACGCCCTCGGCCTCTTCGAGTCCGCCCCGTACTCGCAGCACCACGCCCAGGTTGAACAGGGCATTGACGTCCCCGGCGTCGTCCTGCCGCTGCTCGGCCTCAGCCACCTGCTAAAGCCAAACTCTAGCCTCCTCGTACGCACCGCGCCGGGCAAACAGGACACCCAGACTGAACTCCGCCTCCTGGTGCCCCTCTACGGCGGCCTGCTGAAACAGTTCGGCGGCCTCGTTCTCGTTGCCACGGTCGTAAGGCAGGCTGCCCAGCAGCCACACGGCAGTGGTGTCCCCGTCGGCCGGTCGTCGGCGAGGTGAGGTGTCGTTTCCCTCGGCAAGGTGCCGGTTGCCGGTGGTTCACCGATTCGGCGGGGCGGCGACACCGAGGACTGCGAAGGCGCTGTTGGTGCGGCGGGCGGGTGAATGGAACGTCCGCGCCGAGCCGAGTTCCGTGACCTGGTAGGCGTACCTGCGAGGATGGACACGCTGGAAGGAGGCCGAAGCCATGACGAGCGACGCCGGGCACGGACAGGCACCTGCCCCAGATGGCCTGCGGACGACCGCCAAGGGCTGGCAGGGCGTCCAACTGGCCGTTCTGGGTTTTGTCGGCCTGTGCGGGGTACTCAAGGACAGCGGCCCGGCGGGGGTCCCGTGGAGCATCCAGGTAGCGGCCGGGGTGCTGGCGCTGAGCGCCCTGGCCGTCGCCTGCTGCGCGGTCTTCCTCGTCGGCTTCGCTGCCTGGCCCCTGTACCGGATCGCGGCCCGCCCGGTCGCCCCTCAGCGAATCAGCCGTGCCCTGCGCACCGGAATCGCCCTGACCTTCACAGCCGTCGCACTGCTCGCTCTGTCGGCAGCCGCTTCCTGGTGGCCCGTGAAGGCGGATGAGGTTGAC
The DNA here is from genome assembly GCF_057710365.1 of Streptomyces sp. bgisy027. Taxonomy (NCBI): domain Bacteria; kingdom Bacillati; phylum Actinomycetota; class Actinomycetes; order Kitasatosporales; family Streptomycetaceae; genus Streptomyces; species Streptomyces sp. bgisy027. The sequence continues at coordinate 7,712 of NZ_JBYIVZ010000071.1, read as the reverse complement.
AACACGGGCAGCGTGACGCGGAGTCTTGTCCGCGTGAGTACCAAGGCCGGCACTGTCTGCGGGCCTCTGAGCGACAGCGACTACGGGTTCTTGACCCTGAAGGCGGGCGGTCGGACCGTCACCATGGCGCTCAGTGACGTCACGGTCCTGCAGCCTGTGTCGTCCTGTGGTTGACCGGGGAGCAGGAACCGGCCCTCAGTCGCCGACCACCTCGCTCACGGGGGCGCGGGCGGCGGCCTCGTCGACGAGGTTCTTGCCGGTGGCGCACGCGGCGGCCAGGGCCTGCAGGGACAGGTTGTTGACGGCCCGCGGGTAGCCGCGCGAGGTGGTGTGGATCAGGGCGAGGGCGTCCTCGGTGAACAGCCGGTCAGGCCGTCCGGCGATCTTCAGATGGTGGGCGACGTAGCTGATCGTCTCCTTCGGGGGCATGCCCGGCATCGTGTAACGCAGGGCGGTCCGCTGCTCCAAGGCCGCCAGAACGGCAAGTTTCATCGTCCGTCTCAGGGTGGGCTGGCCGACCAGCAGGCAGGACAGCGGGGAGTCCTGGTCCATGCCCTGATTCGTCAGCATCCCTATGGATTCCAGCTGTTCGTAGGACATCAGGTGGGCTTCGTCGCCGACCAGGACGGGGGTGCGTCCGCGTTCCTCCCGTTCGGACAGCAGGGCCCTGCCGGTCTGGACGGTCAGCCGGGATCCGAGGTCGGCGGGGGTCTGCCCGAAGGCATGCACGATCTGCTCGTGGATGCCGCGGACCCCGATCGCACCGACGCGGAAGAGAGCCTACGGTCGCCATCCGCTGATGGGGGTTCGTCGACCACGGACCGGGCGGCACCGGTGAGCCGGTGGCAGCCCTGCTCAGGCCGGGGAAGGCGGGCTCGAACACGGCCGCCGGCCACATCACCGCCACCCAACTGGACCTGTCTCAACTGCCGAAGAAGTACCGGCGTGGACGTCAGACCCTTGAAGGTTCCGGCCTCGGCCTGGACGCCCGCCGTCGAGGCCGAGGGCGAGATCTGTGACGGCGTCTGGGTCGCCGAATTCACCGGCGATGTCCTGGACGGCTGGCCGAAGGGCATGCGGCTCATCGTTCGGAAGGAACGGCCGCACCCTGGAGCTCAGTTGAGATTCACGGACGCGGACGGCATGCGGCTGACCTGTTTCGCCACCAACATCTGCGGCCGACCGATCGCCGGGCTCGAGCTCCGCCACCGGCTGCGGGCCCGGGCCGAGGACCGCATCCGCGCCCGGGCCACCGGCCTGCGGAATCTCCCTTTGCACCGCACCGCCCAGAACCGGATCTGGCTGGAGATCGTGCAGATCGCACTGGACCTGCTGGCCTGGGTGCCGATGCTCGCACTGACCGGCAAGGCCAGGCTCTGGGACCCCGCCGACTGCGGCTCCGTCTTGTCGCCATGGCAGGACAACTCGTGACCACCGGCCGTCGGCGGATCCTCCGCCTGGCCCGGCACTGGCCCTGGACCAGCCACATCACCACAGCTCCCGAACGGCTCGCACTCCTGCCGAACCCGGGATGACCAACGGATTCCCCGTCCCTACGACAGCAGCCCAACACTCGGAGCAGTGGAACCCGGCGCCAGCCCGGGGCGACATTCGGGCCCTGGGCCTGCACACCCTTCGCCCACGGCATGAAAACGGTCCCCCCGACTCCGTCGCCGGGCCGTCACGAAACCTCGAGGCAATGGAGGCCGGGAGCGTTTTCAGCGCACCAAGAGACTGATAGCGACCGCCAGCCGTTCGAGGTAGAACTCCCGGGATGCGGCCTGGTGCTTGAGGCCGATCGATGCGCTGATCATCGTCTGTGCGACAGGGAGGGCCGCCTCTCGTCCTGACTCGACGGCGATCGCGTCTGTGATCAGTTCCTCGAAACGTCGCGGCGTGGTCTCGACGATCTCTCCGAGGATGTCGGGATTGTCCTCAACAACTGTCGCGACATCGCGCGCCAACGGGCCGATGTAGCGGCCCGCCCACTGGTCGAACGCTTCGAGGAGGCGCTCCGTAAGGGGGCGGACGCTGTCGGCCAGGACCTGCTCGACCGCGGTGATGTCGCGATCCAAGGCCTGGGTGACCGCGGCACGGAACAGAGTCTCCTTCGAGGAAAAGAGGAAGTAGAGCCCGGGCCGGGAGATATGCGCCGCCCGCGCCACCTCCTCCATCGAGGTCTTCCGGTAACCGAATCGCGCGAACGTGGCCATGGCGGACTCCAGAACCATGGTTCGACGGTCGGTATCAGCGACTGTCGACGGCGGGTGGCCGGCTTCGGGACTACTCATGAGGCGAGCATATGAGCGAGAAACGAACTATACAAATTGAGTCTAGTACGTATAGTTGCCGCCATGGTCACTGGCAAACTCATCCGCACACCCTTCACCTCCTCCAACACCGCGGACGAAGCGCTGCGGGACATCGACCTCACCGGCGTCCGCGCGATCGTGACGGGAGCTTCCTCCGGACTCGGGATCGAGACGGCTCGTGCGCTGACCGCTGCCGGGGCGGAAGTGACGCTCGCCGTCCGGAACACAACCGCGGGTGACGCCGTCGCCAAGACGATCGGAGAGTCGACCGGAGGGATCCAGCCCCGCGTCGTCCGGCTCGACCTGGCCGACAGGGCCTCCGTCACACGGTTCGTCGAGGCGTGGGACGGCCCGCTTCACCTGCTGATCAACAACGCCGGCGTGGTCACCGGTGGCCTCGAACGGACGCAGGAGGGCTGGGAGCTGCAATTCGCGACGAACCATCTCGGCCACTTCGCGCTGGCCACCGGTCTTCACCACGCCCTGGCCCGGGGAGCGGCCGACCGCGACGGAGCACGGATCGTCTCCGTCAGTTCGACGGCGCACATGCGGTCCGGCATCGACTTCGACGACCTCCACTTCGAACGCCGCAGCTACGACGCGCAGATCGCCTACGCGCAGTCGAAAACGGCGAATTCCCTCTTCGCCGTCGAAGCGACCCTCCTATGGGCGTCCGACGGTATCGTCGCCAACGCGGTGAATCCCGGCGGTATCGCAACGGGACTGCAGCGGAACTTCACGCCGGAACAGAAGGCATCGCTCGACGCGGCCGAGGCCGCCGGAGTCTTCACATACAAAACGGTTGAGCAGGGGGCCGCAACCAGCATCGTCGCGGCCGTCGCCCCCGAGTTCGCCCATTCCGGCGGCCACTACCTGGACGATGCACAAGAGGCCTACGCCGTGCCGAACGACGCCGACCTCGCGCAGCACCCGCACGGTGTCAAGGAATGGGCGCTCAACCCCGCAACCGCCAAGCGCCTCTGGAGCATCTCGACCGACCTGCTCCGCGTCTGACCTCTTGACGCCACAGCAAGTTGCACCGAGGCAACCTATCGCACGCCCGTGAGAGTGATCCGCTAGAGAAGACAAGCCACCCGCCTGACCAGCACGAACACCCAGACCCCGCAGACATGCGTCAGAATCCGTCGGCACGCACCATGCCCCTCAACCCACCGCCCACATGGGCATCTTGAGCATCGTTGAACAGACAGGACTCGCTTCCACGACCTCAGGCACTGCTCACCACCACGATCGGGCGGCTCCGGCACGCACGACCCGAAGACCCTGGACCGGCTCGCCTGTGCACGCCCCGAGCGCGGTCGGCTTCGGATGGATGCACGACCGGCGACCTCACATCATCGGACGTCGGGGGTGCGTGGCCGACGGCACCCCGGGTCGCCGTGATCTTGTGAGAGGCGCTCGCGTCACCCCTCACTCGTTCGGCTTGACGTCGGTGCAGTAGACGGTCCTGCTCGGCAGGCGGCCGGTGGTCAGGAAGCCGACGGTCGCCTTGTCGGCGCAGGCAGAGCCTTCGTCGTAGACGTAGTGCCCGCCGTTGTCCACACCGACGAAGGCGGAACTGCCGCCGAGGGCCTTGTGCAGCCCTGTGCCGCCCTCCCACGGCGTGGCGTTGTCCCTGCGGTTCTGGAGGATCAAGGTGTTGCGCGGGCCTTCGTCAGTCACGGTCACGGGCTGCTCTACCGGCTCCTTCCAGAAAGCACACGCCCAGATGTTGGCCGGCATCCCGGCGGTAAGAGGCCACGCCTCGCGGTCGGCAGCGGTGCGCGTGGCGTAGCCGTCGGTGTCATGGGGCCATTCGGCGTCGCCGCACAGGAGAGCCAGGAACATGGTGGCCTGGTTGTCCTCGGGGACACCCGGCGTCGGCGGGGTGTCGGCGAGGGTCTGTTCGAGAACCGTCTGGTCCGCGTCAGTGGCGCCGCCGTCGGCCAGGTCAGCAGCGGCTTTCCAGAAACGGGCCAGCGGTGCAAGCGTGTTGTTGTGCTGAAGCATGCCGTAGGTGACGGTCCGCAGCAGCGCTCCGTCCAACGACAGCGACATGCCAGACACCGGGACGGGCTCACGGTCGAGCCGCTCGGCGAGGGCGAGGTACCTCTGGGTGACCTCCTTGACGCTGTCGCCCAGCCCGAGGGTGCTGTCCTGTGCCGCAGCGACAGCAGCCGCGTCGGGGAACCGCTCGGCCATGCCCTTGCCCCAGCGGTCCGCCACTTCGTCGGCCCACACATTGGTGGGGTCGACGTTGCCTTCCAGAACCACCCGGTCGGTCCGGTCCGGGAACAGGGACCTGTACACGGCTCCGAGGTAGGTGCCGTAGGACTGACCCCAGTAGGAGATCTTCCGCTCCCCGAGCGCCTGGCGAACGCGATCCATGTCGCGGGCCGTGTTGGCGGTGTTGAAGTACCGCAGCCGGTCGCCCGCGGTGTCGGCGCACGTCCTGGCGTCGGCCCTGGCGCGGGCCACGTTCCTGGTGATCGAGCCGTCCGCGGCGGGATAGGGGAAGAGCCCGGACACACTGCTGTCCTTCAGACCGCAGCTCTGCGGCGTACTGTGGTCGACGCCGCGCGGGTCGAAGCCGATCAGGTCGTAGCGGTCCAGCACGGACTTCGGCAGCGTGGCCGCCATCGTTGCGGGCATGTAGAGACCGCCCAGGGCCGGCCCGCCAGGATTCAGCAGCAGGACGCCGTGCCGCTTCCCGGGTGCGGCGGTGGCCAGGCGCGAGACCGCCACCTCGATCTTCGTGCCGTTTGGATCCCCGTAATTCAACGGGACCTTCAGCATCCCGCAGGTCAGACGAGGATCTCGGATCGTTCCCTCGGCCGGCTCCGGGCAGGTGCCCCAGTCGATCCCGGTGCGCTCCGCCCTCTGCCCGGCGGCCTGGGCCCGCGGCGTGTCCGCTGCGTGTCCGTCGCATGCTGCCAGCCCGGTTCCGGCCAGCGTCGCCACGGCCAGGGCCGTGGCGAAACGGCGGGCACCGGGAACATCGGACTTCCCGGACCTGAGCATCATCCTCATGTAGGCGGCCTCCTGCTGTTCGGCACGGTCGGATCGTCTGCCCGACCGCTGCGTTGACAGTCACGGAGTCAACAGGCGGCCGCCGGTGCCGCGCTTCACCCCTGAGTGGACACCTCGTGTAGCTCGCTCGGGGGACAACGCCCGTCGAGGACAGGCCTCGGCGGTCTCGCACCCGTCGAACCGGACCGTCAGGCTCGGTCACCACGCCCCGTCACCCCTGCCCGGTGTGCCAGAACCACCGCCTGGACGCGGTCGCGGAGGTTCAGTTTGGCGAGGATGCGGGAGACGTAGGTCTTCACGGTCTCGGGGCTGATGACCAGTTCGGCGGCTATCTCGGCGTTGGACAGCCCCTCGCTGATGAGAAGAAGGACCTCGTACTCGCGGGGGGCGAGGACCTTGAGGCGGTCGCGTTCGGGGGACGCGGAGAGGGCGGAGGGACGTACCCGTTCGGCGAAGCGGCCGATCAGGGCACGGGTGACAGCGGGGGCCAGGAGGGACTCCCCGCGGGCAACAGTGCGTACCGCGTTGACCAGTTCGTGCGGTGCGGCGTCCTTCAGCATGAAGCCGCTGGCACCGGCGCGGAGGGCCTCGTACACGTACTCGTCGACGTTGAAGGTGGTGACGACCAGGATCTTCGCGGGACTGAAGGAATCGGGACCGGCCAGGTGGCGAGTGGCCTCGATTCCGTCGAGCAGGGGCATGCGGATGTCCATCACGACGACGTCAGGCTTCAGTTCCTCCGTGCTCCGGATCGCCGCTCTGCCGTCCACGACCTCCCCCACGACCTCCATGTCGGGCTGCGCGGACAGGATCGTGACGAAGCCGGCGCGTACGAGGGCCTGGTCCTCACAGACCAGCACCCGGATCGAGGAGGGTGGAACACTCACGCGGCACCACCCGTGGGGATACGCGCGTGCACGCGGAAACCGCCGTCGGAGCGGCGCCCTGCCGCGAACTCCCCGCCCAGCATCTCCACACGTTCCCGCAGCCCGGTCAGGCCCCGGCCTCCCGGGACGTGCGGGCCGCTGTCGCACACGGCGGCGGACTCGGCCGCGCCGTCGGCCGTCGAGGCCGTGGTGACCTCGACCTCCGTCCAGCCGGGAGTGTGCGCGAGCCGTACCAGCGTTCGTCTGCCCGCGGCGTGCTTCACGGCGTTCGTCAAGGATTCCTGCACGACGCGATACACCGTCAGGTGGGCCGCTGCAGCCATGTCCGGCGGCGCTCCGTCCTCGACCAGTTCGATCGGCTGGCCGCTCGCTCGTGTCTGCTCCACCAGGTCGGGCACCCGGCCCGGCATCGGTGTCCAGGACGCCGAATCGCCGGTCGCCTCCAGCACGCCGAGCAGGAGACGGAGTTCGGCCAGCGCGCGGCGGCCGGTGCCGTTGATGGCGACGAGGGCCTCGCCCACACGGTCCGGCGACTCGGCGACGTACTGGGCCGCGCCGGCCTGCACCACCATCGCGGTCACATGGTGGGTCACCACGTCGTGCAACTCCCGGGCCATGCGGCTGCGTTCCGCGGCGACGGCCGCCCGGGCGGACAGGAGCCGACGCTCAGCCTCGTGCCTGCGCCGCTCGCGGACCTGGACGCCCAGGGCCCACATCGCCGCCAGAGCCAGGTAGTAAACCAGATAGTCGGTCAAACCGTTGGGTGATCCCAACGCGCGCAGGACGACGCAGAGGACCACGTATCCGCCCGTCGCCGCCAGTGGAACGACCCGCCTCAGACGTTCCTGGTGAGCCCCCACCGAGTACAGCGCGACATACAGGCCGAGGCTGGCGAAGGTCGGCGGGCAACCGAGGGACTCGTGGAGTGCGAACGAGGTTCCCGCCACCGCGAGGCAGAGGGCCGGCCACCGGGTGCGCACCGCGAGCGGGAGGGCCTGCCCCAGGGTCAGCAGGACACTCGCGACGGACGCGTCCCGAGCGGGAAGAGCACCGAACTGCGCCCCGATCCGCGACAGTGGCGCCACGAACGACAGCACCGTGACGATGCACGCGAACACCTGGTCCCTGGTGGCGGGGGCGCGTGATTCCCACCATCGTGACAGCAGGCGGGGCCAGGAGGCCGCAGCGGACACCGGGCCCGCGCGTGCGAGGACCGCCGGGGTGGGGAACGCAGAGCCCGAGGACTCACAGGCTGCTTGATCTTCCACCATCCTCCATGATTCCGCGGGTCCAACCCTGAGCGGACCGCGGACCCGGCCACGGCCGTCCCGCGAGCCGCCCGTTCGGTTCGCCCCCTCCGGCGTCGCACCACACCGTACGGCAGCGTCGGACAGCCCGGTGCTCCGACCGGGATGGCCCAGCGGGCCGCAGTCGCAGCGACGGGCCCGGGACCGATTGGATACGGCCCCACAGGCCGTCCCAC
>NZ_JBYIVZ010000070.1:0-49829 GCF_057710365.1 Streptomyces sp. bgisy027 | reverse complement strand
TTCGTCGTCGCGCAGGCGCGTGCGGCCACTGCCGGTCTCAATGCGGCTGATACGGGTCTCGCTGCACCCGAGGTGCTTGGCCACCTCTGCCGCTCGAAGGCCGCGCGACCTGCGCAAGCGGGCCAGCTCGGCGCCCAGCTGACGTCTGCTGGCTGCCGTCTGTGCCATTCGCCACCGCCCCTTTCGCCTGCGCAGTGTCTGCGCAACTTGCGCAGGCTCCTGCGCACAGTCTGCCTCATCCGGCCGTTGTGCTGCACACACGGGCCAACCTCCCTGCTGCATATTCCAAATGCACGTGCGTACCTGCGCAAAAAGTGCTGCGCACTTGCGCGGCAAGTGCGCATGGCTTCACTCTAGGGGTTGTTGAATACGTCGGGTAGCAGCCGCATCGCTGTAAGTCGATCAGTGGCCGCCCCAGGCTGATCGGAGCCACCGTGCCGTTCGTACAGGCCACCAGGCACCGCGGGCATTTCGTGCCCACGGCCGAGGACGTACGCGCCGCACCGCTGGGCCCCCTGCGGATGACCCAAGAGCAGCAGCGCCGACTACACGGACTTGCCTGCGCACGGTGCGGCCGCCGGGACGGGTTGCGCCCCGGCGGCATGGCCCACGTGCGATCCGGGCCGGGCGGAGCGGGGCGGCTTGGCTACCCCGTCCGCGTGTGCCCGGATCATGCGCGGACCGGGGGCACCTGGTGAGCGCCGGGGACGAATGCCGGTGCTGGCTGGACCAGTTGGAGACCTGGCGGCCGGGCATCCCTGCCGGGACGTCGCTGCGGGCCGCGTGGTCGGTCCGCAGGACCCTGCCGGTACGGATAACGGGCGTCGACGTGGTCCGTATCGCGTCGAGGACGTGGGGGGAGACGCTCGCCGTCCTCCGCGAGCGGGCCGTGCCGTGCGGCCCGGTGCTGCTGACCGTGCCCCGTGCCTGCGTTGAGCTCGCCGTGCCCCAGGGCACTGCCGTCACCTGGCCGACGCTGCCCACCACGCGGTGTGTCTCGGGTGCCGTCGTGCGGTGGCCGGCCCCCTCGATCCACGCTCGCGACGGGCTCCAGGTCGAGGGCCGTACGTGGCTCTACCCGCCGATGCCGCATGACCCCCAGGTCCCCGACGTCACTGACGGCCACGCACTCGCCGACGCCGTCCGTACGGCCCTCAGCCGTACCGCGCCGCTGCACGTCAGGGAGGGATTCCGCCTGTGACCGCACGCCCATCGCCCGTAGTCTGCGCCGTCGACTGGACGCCGCTGCCCATCCTCCGACCGGTCCCCGCGCACGGCACGGCCCTCCGCCTCCCAGAGCCCCGGTACGAGCAGCGCTTGTGTGAATCCCGGACCCTGCCGGGCCGCGCGCGCACCACGCCGGCAGCAGCTCGCTCGCACGTCGACGGCACGTGCCGGACGTGGCGTGTGCCGCACGAGGTCCGTGATGCCCTCCTGCTGATCGTCAGCGAGTTGACGACGAACGCCGTCATCCACGGCGCCGGGGCCGAGGTGGTCGTCACGGTCCTCCTGTCGCCCGCCCACGTGTGGGTGGTGGTCGACGAGCAGGGCCGCGCCGCCGGATCACCCCGCCTGCGTGGCCCGATCAGGCCGCGTACGGCGGGCGACGACGCCGAGGACGGCCGCGGGCTCCACCTCGTCGAGGCCCTCGCCGCCCGCTACCAGGTCACTGCGACCAGCACCGGCACCAGGGCGTGGGCGTGCCTGAACCTCCCCGCCCGCCGGGCGTCGGCCCAGGGCCCATCCGCCGACCACAGCCCCACCCAGGACGGCACCAATTCCCCCCACCCCGAGGACAACGATGTACCCCGCAGCCACACGTGATCCCGCCGTGAAGCGCGCCCACATCGAGGACGAGCCGTGCGCCGGCGAGGCCATCCGGTGGACATGGTCCGCCACGCCAGACGTGCAGGACCGGGCCTATGGGTGTGTCGCCGACACCTACGAGGCATGGGGAGTCTCCCCGTGCCTGGCCGACATGCTCGCCGAGCTCGCGGCCGACTACGTCGACGCCCTGCTGAAGTCGGCGCCCGCCCCGTACGTGGCCGTCACAGCGATGATCCAGGGCCGCCGGGCCACGGTGAGCGTGATTGCCGCCCAGGCCCCCGAACCGGTCCGGTCCTCCCAACTCCCCACCCGAGCAGGAGTCATGGGCGGTCCCTCATGGGGACGCACGACCCTGACCGCAGGCCTGTGCCGGTACGCCAGCGTCAACCTGATCAACATCAGGCAGCTCTCACGATGCCAGGTCCTCCCCTTCCCGACGCGCCCCTAGACCGGCAGGACCGTGCCCCCGTCGCGGTTCTGCTCCGCGGCGCCCCCGGCCTGACTCCCCCTGGCCAGGCCCGGGGCGCCGCACCCTTCCCACCCATTCACTGGAGACTGCGTTGATCACCGGTACTGACACCCCGACCCGCGACGCCGGCACCGCCGTGAAGCTCTTGGAGGAGTGGCACCAGCACCCCGCCGCCGACGTGCTCGACGCCGCGTTCGCCGTGCCCATCCACCTACGGCGCGCACTGCTCGACCAGTGGCCGACGCTGACCCCGCTCGACCGCGCCGACCTGTACGCACTGCGCATCGCCTGCGAACGGGTCGAGCAGCTCGGCAAGCGGGCATTGGAGCACGACGGCGCCGCCCGACTCGCCCCGATCGTCAGCGAAGCCCGGTACTTCCTCGGCATCGCCGACCCCACCCGCCGGACCGACAACACCCACCGCGACTACGCCGTGCAGCGGGCCGCCGTCAACCTCGCCGTCTACTCACGGCTCAGCGAGGACGAGCAGGCCAGCGTGCTGGAGCAGCTGACTCCGCCCGATGCGACCACCACCAGGATGCTGGCCGCACTGCCCGACTACATCCCGCCGCTGCCGGACCCGCGCGCCGGGAGCAAGCTGGAAGCGGTCCTGACCGAGGCCGAACAGCGCGCCGCCTCCCAGGAGAAGCCGCCTACCGTCGTGGGCCAGCTCGTGCAGGGCATGCGCAAGGCCCTGGCCCACCTGCCGGGCGAGTGGCGGCAGCAGATCATGCGCAGCATCGGCGACAGCGTCACGCCCCCGGACGCCATCGGCGTGGCCGTCCGCGCCCACATCCGCGCACTCCGGCACGAAGAGCCGGACGTAGACGCCCCCTGAGACCCGTAGGGACAAGCCCTGCGGGGCGCCCGCCCCTCGGTCTCCCGGGCGGGCGCCCACCCCAGACCCCCGGCCGGGGCGCCCCGTTGCTTCACCCGCCCCGGCCGGGCCTCTCGGCTCCGTGCACCACCCGACAATCCTGGAGGACGTGTGAGCGTGACAGTCCCGGACATCGCCACCATACGGATCGGTGTCCTGTGCGGGGGAGACTCCCCGGAGCGGCCCGGATCGCTCGCCTCAGGCGAGCACGCCGCCAAAGCGCTCGTTGAGGCCGGTCTGACGGCCGAACTGATCGACCCCGCCCAAGTACCGCTGTCCGCACTATCGGGCCGCAGTGACGTCGCCCTTCTGGCCCTCCACGGGCTCGGCGGGGAGGACGGCAAGATCCAAGGCGCACTCGACACCTTCGGCATCCCCTACACCGGGTCGGGGGTGATGGCCTCAGCGATCGGCATGCACAAACCGACGTTCAAGGCGATGCTCGCGCGCGAGCGGGTCGACACGCCGAGCTGGACAGTCATCAACTCGTCGTTGTCGACGTCCGCCACGCTGTCCGTAGTGCGCCACTCCCTCGGCTACCCCGTGTTCGTCAAGCCGTCCTCGGGCGGCGGCAGCCTCGCCGCTGGGATCGCCCGCGACGAGACCGAGCTCAGGCGAATGATCGAGGCCGCACGGGCGGACTACGCGGAATACATGGTCGAGGAGTACGTGCGGGGCATCCCCTGCACGGTCGGACTGATCGAGATCGAGGGCCGCGTCACGACGCTGCCCGTGCACGATGTGGAGACCGACCGGGAGTTCTACGACTACGAGGCGAAGCACGACCCCGCCCAGCGCACCGAGCACTGCCCGTCCATCCTGCCCGCCCCGGTGACCGAGATCATGCAGTACACCGCGCGCCGGATCTTCCACATGATCGGCGCGCACGGTGTCCTGCGCGTCGACTTCCTCGCGGGAGCCGGAGGCCGGGTCACCTGCCTGGAGGTCAACACGCTGCCGGGACTGTCCGAGCGCGGAAACCTCGCGACCATGGCCCGAGCGGCCTCAATCCCCTACCCGGCACTCGTCCAGCACATCGTGCGGACCGCGTACACCAAACCGCCGTACCTGCCGTAAGGAAGACTGCTGGGACATGACCGCACCCATGATCAAACACCCCGTGCCGTACTACTCCCAATGGGAATCGGCCGCCCTGGTCCCGGAGTTCATCACCGGAACCAGGAGCGCCGCCGACGACCCACTGTGGCCCAAGTCCGGCGCCAACACTGCCCAAGAGTACGAGTTCTGGGCACCCCGCATGTGCGGTGTGGCCTGCCTGCGCATGACCCTGGACCACCTCGGCCACCCCGTACCGCCCTCGGTCCCACTCGTGCGGGACCTCGTCGAGGCGGGCGCCTACGTCCGCGACGGCGACAACGTCCAAGGGCTGATCTACGCCCCGTTCGCCAACCACGTCACCCACCGGTGGAGCATCCCCGCCATCCCGGCCAGGGACCTGCCCGCCGCGGAGATCCCCCGGCACCTCACGGCTGGACGTCTCGTGATGATCTCCGTCCACAAGACGATCCGGCACCCCGAAACCACCGAACCACTCTCCCGCGGTGGGCACTTGGTCCTGGCCGTGGGAACCAGCGAGGACAACGTCATGATCCACAACCCGTCCGGACTCCCCGGCACCAGCCAGGAGTACGCACCCGTCCCCTGGCCCCGACTGGAACGCTTCTACGCCGGTCGGGGCGTGATCCTGGGATGAGCGACACGACAGCACCCAACGGGCGGCGCATCGCCGTCCTCGGTGAAATGCTCGAACTCGGCGACGACGCCCTACAAGCCCACCGGGACGTGGGCCGCATGGCCGCCGACCACGGCGTGGACCTTGTCGTTGCCGTCGGCGGCGGCATGGCCAAACAGCTTGCCCTGTCCGCCGGCGCGGCGGGCGTCCCTGACCTTGCGCTCGTCGCCGACAACGACACCGCCGCCGCCCTCCTGGAACAGGTACTCCAGCCCGGTGACGTCGTCCTGATCAAGGCATCCCGCGGCGGCATGCTCTGGCAGATCGCCCAGCAACTCACCGGCCAGCCCGTGACCGGCATCGACGGCAAACCACTCGCACCATCACCGCCGACTGAAGCGGTCTAGCCCCGCTGCCCGTGCCGTGCCGATCAAAGGCATGGGCAGCCACCTGCCGGTGGGAAGGGCCTCCCGCCGGTCCCGGCCCCCTCACGGCGCTCCCCCGACGCCACGAGGGGGCCGGGCATATGTCTGGACCGCCTCACCCGTCCGTAGGGTGCGCGCATGACCAGAACCGCCCTCACCGTGAAAGCCACCACCCAGCTCATCGCGGCACTGCGCAACGGCCAGCGGTCACCGACGCGGCGACGAGCCTGCGGCTGGACATGGCAGCCGTCTGGACCACGGCCCGCACGGATACGCGTCTGGCCGTTGCCCTGGCCGGGCGAGACCCTGGCGCACCCGAGGAGGCCGGACGCGCGGCCAGGTCTGATTACCAGGCCGGGCCACTGCTCGGCTGCCGCGTGGCGTATCCGGTCGGCGGAGAGCTCGAACAGAGATCCCGGTTCGGGCAGGACGTGCGGCATGTGCGCGCCTCCAGCGAGGAAGAGGTGCTCGCCTCGCCGTATGCGAGGGCACAGGAATGAGCACGGAAGGACGGAGCTGGGCCGGTGGCGGGGTGGGAAGGGGACGCACCGCCCGGCCACGGAGATCACCAGTCGGCGACGCCGTAGGCGAGCAGAGCGAGCACGAAGGCTGTGACCGTGGCGACGAAGAGAACCTGCGCGGCAACCTGCCGCCAGCCGATCCGGGTTCTCCTTCGCCGACGTGGCGGCGAGGCCGACTCCTTCAGCGCCCGATCTAAGCCGTTGAGCGGCATCACGGGGCCATCTTCAGCTCTGCCCAGCAGCGCTTGCCCCACGGGCGGGCGGCGGGGCCGAGCCGGTCGTAACCCCATCGCTCGCTCAGGGATTCGACGATGACCAGCCCGCGCCCCTTCTGCTCTTCCCTCTCCGGGGTGCGCAGTTGCGGAGGCACACGGGTGCGCGATGGATGACAGCGAGATGGACGTACGTGTCACTGGGCCGGTCGACGATGACCCGGACGGACGGACCGCACGCGTGCCGCACCGCGTTGGCGAACAATTCGGCCATCGCGAGGGCCGCGGACTGCGACACCTCATCGGGAAGGCCCCATGTGATGCACGCCGTGCGGGTCAGACCGCGGGCCAGGGGTGCCGTCTCCTCGGTACGGGGGCAAATCTTGCCAGGTGATGTGATCGTGACTCGCTCGATCGAGCTGGAATGCCGGGTGTCTGATCCAGTGGTGGCGTGCCGACACGTCCATGCCGTCGGCTGAAATCTATGATAAGGAGGGGTATAATAGGTGTAGTGCTTATTGGTGCGGGGGGTGTGGTGATGGACAAGCCGGCGGGGATGTTCGATCGCGATTTCGAGTGGTCGGAGCTGGTGCGGTTTGCCTCCTATGAGGGGCCGGAGGCGACGCTCGGGGTGGTCTCCGGGCGGCGGCGCCAGGGCAAGACGTTCTTGCTGGACGGGTTGTGCCGTGTGGGAGGGGGCTTCTTCTTTTCGGCGAGTGAGGCGACCGAGGCGGAGTCGTTGCGCCAGTTCGGGGTGGCGTTGGCGCGATATGAGGGGCAGCGGGTGCCCTATCGGTTCGCGCGCTGGGAGGAGGCGGTGGAGGTCATGATGGGCCTGGCCGCTCCCGGGGCGGAGCCGCTGGTAGTGGTGCTGGATGAGTTTCCGTTCCTGGCCAAGGCGTCGCCCGAGTTGCCCTCGCTGTTGCAGCGGGCGTTGGGGCCACAAGCCCGGCACGAGGGGGGTCCGGTGCGGCTGCTGCTGTGCGGTTCGGCGTTGTCGTTCATGGGGAGCCTGCTGTCGGGGACCGCCCCGCTGCGCGGGCGGGCCAGCCTGGAACTGGTCGTGCCCACGTTGGATTTCCGGCTGGCCGCGCAGTTCTGGGGGATCGCTGATCCGCGCCTGGCGCTGCTGGTCAATTCGGTGCTGGGGGGGACTCCGGCGTATGGGCGCGAGTTCGTGCTGGGGGATGCGCCAGCGGATCTGGCGGACTTCGGGCCCTGGGTGCTGCGCAATGTACTCAATCCGGGGCGCCCGTTGTTCCGCGAAGCCCGGTTCCTGCTGGCGGAGGAACCGGATCTGCGGGACACCGCCTTGTACCACGGCGTGCTGGCCGCCATCGCCCAGGGCAATCACACGCGCGGAGGCATCGCCGGTTTCCTGGAGCGCAAGTCCACCGACCTGGGGCATGCACTGACCGTGCTGGAGGACACGGGGATGATCACCCGGGAGCCGGATGCGTTCCACGGCAAGCGCTCCGCCTACCGCATCAATGAACCGATCCTGACCTTCTACCACGCCCTGATGCGTCCCGAATGGAGCGACCTGGAGCGTCCCGGGCAGGCCCCGCTGGTGTGGGAGCGGTCGCAGGCGACGTTCCGCAGCAAGGTCGTGGGCCCGCACTTCGAACAGGTCTGCCGCACCTGGATCCGCTGGTACGCAACCCAGAACACGCTGGGCGGCCGTCGCACCCGCGTGGAGTCGGGCACCGTTCCCGACCCGGCGGCCAGGACCAGCCATGAGCTCGACGCCGCTGTGTTCGGACGTGACGACGAGGGCCGCGAGGTGCTCCTGGCCATCGCAGAGGCCAAGTGGAACGACACCATGGGTCTGGGGCACCTGCGGCGCCTGCAACACATCCGGGACCTGCTGCAGGCCCGCGACGGCGTGCAAGCCCAGCACACGCGGCTGCTCTGCTTCAGCGGAGCCGGCTTCACCGATGAACTCCGAGGCCTCGCCGAACAGGACCACGGCATCCAACTGATCGGACTGGACAGGCTCTACAACGGCGACTGACGACGCGTGCGGGACCGGCGGTTCACAGCTCCGTCCACGGCCGTGACTCACCACCGACCAGGGGTTCCCAGACGCCAGTGGTAGGTCCCATGGCCTCGAGGTCCTCCAGGATGGCCGCACCCAACGGCACCTGCCGGGCCAGGGCTTCCACGTGAGGGTGTTCCGCGACCATGGCTTGCAGGTCGTTGATCCGGTTGTCCAGGACGTTGCGGGTGGCCCCGGTGAGCACGATCAGCACCCGGGGGAATACGGGATACCAGCGCAGCCACACCGGGCCGGATGCGGTGGGCTGGCGTGAGCGGGGTCGGCCGACGGGCTGCGGCTCGTATGACCACAGCCGCGCATAGTCGATCAGTTTGGAGGCGAGGCGTTCGCTGCTCATGGTGGCCCGGTCGATCTCGACGAAGGCGCGCAGTTTCGTCCGCTCGGCGGTTTCGGTGAGGGTGTAGTGCATGACCGCGTCGGTGATGAGGCGTTTGCCGTCGCTGAGGGGGTGGGAGACCTCTGGTGTCCAGTCCAGGTGGCCGTGTTCGTCGCCGCGGCGGCGGGCGTCGGTGACGAACGCGAGGTGGGTGCGGACCGAGGTCAGGGTGTGCGGTGTCTTGAGCGAGGCTGCCGTTGCCGAGGTGATCGGGTAGGGCGGCCGTCCCCGCAGTGCGGGGAAGTCCCGCGTCAGCCGTGCCCCCTCGCTGGTCAGGTACCAGGCGCGGGTCCGCTTGGACGCCGGCAGCACGGTGTAGTCGACCAGGCCGTCGTGGCGCAGCTTGTTGAGCGGCCCGGAGAGGGTCTGCCGGGCGGCGCCGGGCCGCAGCAGTTGGTGAAGCTGATGGGTCGTTGCCATCCGGTGCTGGCCGAGCGCGGCCAGGAGCTGGTGAGGCAGCGGCTCGGCGGGACTTGGCGGAGGCCCAGAGGGTGCGGCCTTGTGGGTGGTGGTCACTTGTATGCCTTCTTCAGTCGGACGGGTGCGGCGGTGGAGGCGTGCTCGGTGAGGAAGTTGCTCACGCGGGCGAGTTGGTGCTCGGCGCGGTCCGTGAGCTCGTCCAGCGGCGTCGCCTGTGCGGTCGTCTGCGCGGCGCGCACCAGTGACCCGGCTCTGTTCGGGCGGGCGTAGTCGGCGAAGACGTCGTCCAGGTGGGGGCCGGTGATGCGGACGGGCCCGATGCGGCGGCCGTCGACGGTCAGCGATATGTAGTGCTCGAACCGGTCCAGCGCGGCGACGACGTCCGGGGCGGGCCGGTCTCCCCACTCCGCGGTGATCGGTGCCACCGCGGACTGCGAGCCCGCGGTGGAGGCCAGGGTGGAGGCGTTCTGTACCAGTGACAGCCGTACTGGGATGGGGAGTCGGGCCAGTAGCTGGGTCATGCCGTGGACGTGGACGCGGTATTTGCGGAAGTCCTCGAACATCGACGCGATGGTCTCGGGTGCGGCGCCGGTGAGGGTGATCAGCTCGTCGAAGTACGGGCGGAACGGCACCCGCTGGCTTTCCGGGGTGTCGCGGCGTGAGCGCACGGCCCGCAGCAGGTCCCGGGCCAGCAGCGCGGTGACCAGCCGGTCGGTGGGCCCGTTGCCGCCCGGGCACACCCACACGATCATCCGCGAGTCCATCGCGGCGCGGATGTTGTAGACGCCGGCCCCTTGTCCGAGGAACGCGCGGGTCACCGGGTTCGCGGCGAGGCGGGCGATCGGGTTGAGGACGACGGCGAACGCGTCGGTGGGCAGGGTGGGGAACACGGTGCGCCACCACGAGCGGGTCTCTTCGTCCAGGCGCCCGTCGATGGCGGTGAGGGCTGCGGCGCGGAAGACGGGATCGGTGAGCAGGGACCGCACATGAAACACCGTGGCCTGGTCCTCCGGCCGCCCGGCCTGGCACGCTGCCTCGTTCACGGCCACCAGTACCGTCAGGGCGGTGGTCAGGATGGTCAGTGCCCGGGGAGCGGTTGCGTCGTCCCAGCCGAGCACGGATGCGTATGCGTCGGCAGTCGCCTCGACGACCTCGTGTGCGATCTGGCCCTGGTGCATGCCGATCGGATTCCAGGAACTGATCTGCGGATGGGGCCCGCCCGCGTTGAGGTCGATCAGCGCGATGCGCTGCATCAGGTAGTCGTGGGCGAGGAACGGCACCGCGCGCGGCCACGAGTCGCGGTGTGGGTCGAGGAACATGAGCCCGCCGCCTGCGTGGGCCCAGCCGATCGCTTGCGCCAGGGCGCGCTCCGTCTTCCCACCACCCGCACGGCCCACCCCGACCTCGAACAGTGTCTCGGCGGCGTGGGTGGCGACCAGGCGCCGGCGTCCGTCCGGCCCCCGGTAGATCCCCTGCAACAACAGGGAGCGATCTCCGTGTTCGAAGGTCGGCAGATCTGAGGCGAGCAGCGGCAGGCGGCAGTGGACGGTGGGCGGCTTGAGCAGGCCGACCAACTCGTCCAGGCGGACCCAGTTCGCCCGCGGCGGCTGGGCCACCGGTCCGCCCCGAAGCGCCACGGCCCCAGCAGGAAGCCCCGCATCGCCCATCGCGACCCGCCGCCGAACACATCCAACGCGGCCTGGAGTTGGCCGAGCCGGGCCTCGGCGCGGCCTGCGGTGTTCGACGCGCACGCCACCAGCAGCTGCACCCGCACCAGGTGGTCATCGTCGGCCAGCTTGCCCAGCGCCTCGGCCGGGTCCACCCGGCGCGGCACCGGCGGCATGACCAGCCGCCGCCCGCCCCCGCCGCCCTGCTTGCCCGAGAGCAGCTGCTGAAAGTGCGAGACGAGCGAGTCCTCAATGCCGGTGGCGTCCTGCCGCACCCACCGGGCTGCCCGCTGCGCCTCGCGCCGCTCCCGGCGTCGCGCGTAGCCCATCAGCTGGACACGGCGTGCCCGCAGCGACCACTTCGGGGCGCGTTGGATGTCGAGCCGGATCTCGGCAAGGTCGCCCAGCTCGGCGCGCAGATCGGAGACGGCATCGATCAACGGCTGCAACGGATCCGGGTCCAGCGGCACGTCCCGAAGCGGTGCGGTCGGCTTGCCGCGCAGCACGAACTCCGCCCGCACCACATGCTCACGGGACTTGTCCACCAGCAGACGGCCCCGGGTGACGGTGACGTCCGGACCGAACGGCGTGATCGACAGCAGACGTTCGCCGCCGGCGGGGCCTTCCACCCGGTACGTCAGCGGGCTGGAGCCGTCGGCGCGCATCCTGATCTGCACACTCTTCGCCCGGCGCGGCGCCCACCACGGCATGCTCGTCGACGCGCGGGCGAGCTGCACGCCACGGCGGAAGATCTCCTCCAGACCGGGATCGAAGTGCCGCGACGGGACCAGCTCCAGCGCCATCCGATTGGCCGACGCCTTACGGGCCAGGCGACGCACCACGGCCTCGCCCGCGGCCCAGACAGCGACGACAGCCACGGCCACCACCCACCAGTGGGTGATCACCCAGCCGACGGCGGTGACGATGCCCAGGACCAGGTCGAATACCTGGCCCGGCACCGATGTGGCGGTCTGAGCGGTCAGGTACGGGGCTGCGGTATCCACGTAACTGCTCCCTTCGTGATGATGCGGGTGAAGGACAAGTCGGTGATGCGCAGGTCGGTGTAGGTGCCGCCGCGGTCCTGGCCGGCCCACACCAGATGAACCACGGCCTTGTCCGGGCTGCCGTCTCGGCGGGCGATTGCGGCCTGAATCCGGAAGCGGGCGACGGCGAACGCCGGGGCCACCGCCTGGCCCGAGCTGGGGAAGACGCTCGGCTACTGCGCCCGGCCGATCCCGGTGGCGTCCGCGCGCAGCAGAGCGCGCCCAGCGGTGAGCAACGTGCGCTCGTCGGTGGGCGGTAGGTCCGCGGGCCAGGCCGCCTCCAGTGATGCCTGGACGGCTCGGTCCCCGGCCGCGCCGTCGCCGTGCGGGGGCAGGGGGGAAGGGCTGGCGGAGGGTGATCCGGTGGGTGTGGCGGAGGGCTCCACGCCAGCGGGACCCTTGCCGGCGCCCGGGCCCAAGGCCGCAGTCGGCTGATCCGTAGCCGCAGGCGCCGTCGTCGCTGGGACCGGTGAGTCCTGCCCTTGCGGGAGGCTCAGCAGCACGACGCCAGCGAGGGCGAACAGGACCGTGCTGAGCAGCAGCAGACGTGGTGAGCGCGAGGTAGGCGTCACAGCAGCCGTGCCCCTCCCGCATAGCCGGACATCGCGTTGACGGCGTCCACGCAGGGCACGACGCTGTTCACAATAGGTCCGTTGCCGGTGCGTATGCCGGACGGGTGCCAGCTGGAGGGCTTTGACTGCGGGCCATACGACGCATCTGGTGGCGGACCAGCGCCATGTCGGCAGCCGAGGCGAGGTCCTTGTCCGACACGGCTCATGACGCATTGCATGCAGTCCAGTTCGGTTCTGTAGACACGACGGCATGGGTGCCGCGAGGGCTACTGGTATCGCTGCGGGTTGCTCTGACCCGTCTCGGCAGCGGCAGCGGGCATGTGCTGCACGAGAAAGTCACTGATGCGGCCCTGTTGGATGGCCGCAGTGCCGGAGAGTTCGCCGAGGGGTCGTGCCCCCGCCATGGTGCGAGCGGCGCGTTCCAGTGCCGCCACGCTGCCAGGACGGGCGAAGTCGGCGAATACTTCATCCAGATGCGGGCCGGTCAGCCGCACTGGACCGACACGGCGGCCGTCGACCGTGAGTGAGATGTAGTGCTCAAACCGCTCGAGCAGGGCAACTTCCCCTGCAGACGGCTTGTCCCCCCATTCGGCGGTGATCGGCTCGATAGCGGTCTTGGAGCCCGTCGTGGAAGCCAGCGTGGACGCGTTCTGGGTCAGGGACATGCGCACCGGCGCCGGCAGGCGCCCGAGGAGTTGAGTCATTCCGTGCACAGTGACCCGGTATTTGCGGAAGTCCTCAAACATGGACGCGATGGTCTCCGGGGCGGCGCCTGTCAGCGTGATCAGTTCATCGAAGTACAGGCGGAACGGGCGCCGTTGCTCCTCAGGTGTGTCCCGGCGGGAGCGCACCGCCCGCAGGAGGTCCCGAGCGATGAGCGCAGTCAGCAGCCGGTCGGTGGGCCCGTTCCCGGCCGGGCATACCCACACGATCAGTCCGTCGTCCATGGCGGCCCGGCTGTTGTAGACCCCGACCGGCTGCCCGAGGAAGGCACGGGTGACGGGGTTGGCGGCCAGTCGGGCGAGCGGGTTGAGGACGACACCGAACGCATCCGGGGGGAAAGTGGGGAAGACAGTCCGCCACCAGGCCCGGGTGTCCGCGTCCAAGCGGTCCGCCACGGCAGCCAGCGCCGCACCCCGGAAATTCGGGTCGGAAATCAGGGACCGCACATGAAAGAGAGTGGCCTGGTCCTCGCGGCGGCCGGCCTGGCATGCGGCCTGATTGATCGCCACCAGCACCGCCAGCGACGACGTGAGGATGGTCAGCGCCCGTGGAGCTGCGGCATCATCCCAGCCAAGGATGGAGGCGAATGCGTCGGTGACCGCCTCGACGACATCGTGCGGTGCCTGACCGTGATGCATGGCGAGCGGATTCCACGAACTCAGCACCGGATCGGGCCCTGCGGTGTTGAGGTCGATCAGTGCGATCTTCTGCATCAGGTGATCGTGGGCCAGGAACGTCGCGGCGCGGGGCCAGGAGTCCCGGTGCGGATCGACGAACATGAGCCCCCCGCCGGCGTGTGCCCAGCCGATCGCCTGAGCCAGGGCACGCTCGGTCTTCCCACCGCCGGCCTTGCCCACCGCGCACTCGAACAACGTCTCCGACGTGTACGTCGCGACCAGACGTCGGCGTCCGTCCGGCGCCCGGTAGATGCCCTGGAGCAGCAGCTCAGGATCCCGGAACGCGAAGCTCGGCAAGTCACCCGCGAGCAGCGGAAGCCGGCAGTGAGCGGTAGGCGGCTTCAGTAATCCGGTCAGCTCCTCCAGCCTCATCCAGTTCGCACGCGGCGGCTGGCACTGTCCCAGCTGCCAGCGCCGCTCGAAGCTGCGCTGGGTGGGCCACTGGTCCGCACCGAACCGCCACGGCCCCAGCCGAAACCCGCGCATCGCCCACCGGGAGCGGCCGCCGAAGACATCGAACGCCGCCTGGAGTTGTGCGAGGCGGGCCTGGGCACGGCCCTCGACGTTGGACGCACACATCACGAGCAGTTGCACCCGTACGAGGTGGTCATCGTCTGCGAGCTTGCCAAGCGCGATATCCGCGTCCACCCGGCGCGGCACGGGCGGCATCACCAGCCGCCGCCCACCTGACCCGTCCTTCCCCGTGCCCGTGACCAGCGATTGCAGATGCCAGCCCAACGAATCCTCGAGCCCCATGGCGTCCTGCCGCACCCAGCGTGCCGCGCGCTGGGTCTCCCGCCGTTCCCGGCGTCGTGCGGCACCCATGAGCTCAAGGCGGCGAGCGCGCAGCACCCACTTCGGGGCCCGCTGGATGTCGAGACGGATCTCGGCGAGGTCCCCCAGCTCGGCGCGCAGGTCGGACACGGCGTCGACCAGGGGCTGTAGCGGGTCCGGCTCCAGCGGGACATCGCGCAGGGGAGCTGTTGGCCTGCCGCGC
Source organism: Streptomyces sp. bgisy027 (assembly GCF_057710365.1). Taxonomy (NCBI): domain Bacteria; kingdom Bacillati; phylum Actinomycetota; class Actinomycetes; order Kitasatosporales; family Streptomycetaceae; genus Streptomyces; species Streptomyces sp. bgisy027. The sequence continues at coordinate 35,271 of NZ_JBYIVZ010000070.1, read as the reverse complement.
AGCACGAATTCGGCCCGCACGGTGTGCTCCCGCGGCTTGTCCCTGATCGGACGGGCTCGGGTGACCGCGACGTTTGGCCCGAACGGGGTGATGGACAGCAGCCGCTCACCTCCGGCGGGGCCCTCGACGCGGTAGCGCAACGGGCTGGAGCCGTCCGCGCGGAGCCTGATCTGTACAGCTTTTGCTCTGCGGGGTGCCCACCACGGCTGGCTCGTCGATGCCCGCGCCAACTGCACTCCCCGCCGGAAGATCTCCTCCAGACTGGGGTCGAAGTACCGGGTGGAGGTGAGCTCCAGAGCCATCCGCTGGGCGCAGGCCCGCTCGGCAAGATGACGGACCAGCAGCGCGCTCACCCCCCACGGCACCGCGATAGCGGCGGCGAGCACGTACCAGTGGTCGTAGAACCAGTCGACGGCCTCAAGAACCCCGGTGATCAAATCGAGTACGTGCCCGGATGCTCTCTCAAGGGCCAGGCCAGTCACGGCGGGGGCTGCGGATCCCATGTGGTGATTCCCCTTCTTACGGTGCGGGTGAAAAGCAGGTCTGTGATGCGGCCGTCGGTGTAGGTGCCGCCCCGGTCGGCTCCCGCCCACACCAGGTGCACGACCGCCCGGTCTGGGCTGTTTCCTTCGCGGCGGGCGACCGCGGCCTGAATCCGGAAGCGGGCGGTGGCGAAAGCGGGGGCCACCGCCTGGTTCTCGCCCACGTCCGGGAACACCGTGGGCCACTGGTTTCGGCCGATCCCTGTGGCGTCCGCACGCAGCACGGATCGGCCGGCGCGCAGCAACTCCTGCTGGTCGCCGGGGGAGAGGTCGGCGGGCCAGGCATGCTCCAGGCCCTGCTGGATGCTGCGGTCGCCGGTGGGGCCGTCGCCGTGCGGCGGCATCGCGGACTCGAGGCCCGCGCCTGCGGAGGAGGCAGCTGGCACAGAAGGCGTCGTGCCTGTCGTCGGCTGGACTGTGGCCGGCGCCGCGGCCGGTGGCGAAGCGCCGGTCGGTGCAGGTGACGGTGGTGACGGGCGACTGACCGGCAGGAAGAGCAGGGCGACGCCCGCGGCGGCGAGCACGAGAGTGCAGAGCAGCAGCAGATGCGGGGAGCGTGGGGCGGTGGTCACAACAGCCGAGCTCCGCCCGCGAAGCCCGGCATGGCGCTGACGGCGTCCAGGCGGATCACGGTGCCCGGGCGGGCGGCGTTGACCATCTGGCCGCGGCCTACGTAGATCCCGACGTGGTAGATCGTGGAATCACGGCCCGGAGCGGTGGCGTAGAAGACGAGGTCGCCCGGCTTGAGAGCGCTGGTTCCCAGACGTGCGGGGATCCGCTGGCCGATGCCGGCCTGCGCCGCCGCAGTGCGCGGCAGTCGTATGCCAGCCTTGGCGTACGCGTACAGGGTCAGGCCGGAGCAGTCGAAGCCCTTGATGGCCGCGCCGCTCTTGCCGCCGGGGGAGCAGCAGATCCCGTACGACTTCCCGGCAGCGTTGCCCCCGCCCCACGAGTACGGCACCCCCCGCTGCGACAGCGCCGCCTCGAGGACGGTGCGGACCTTCCCGGACACGTCCTTCAGGTCGGGATCTTTGGCGGCCGCCGTGTACTGGTCGATCCACCCCAGCACGTTCGACACGTACGCGTTCGAGCGGTTGTACTGGAAGACTGCGGACTTGAGCTGTGACCGCTTCGCGAGATCGCGGCCGTTGCCGCACAGGTAGAGGGCTGCGCCGAGCGCGGCGTCGTCGGCGTTGTGCGGGTCGGCCTGCTTGTCGCCGTTCGCGTCCTTGCCGACGCTGTCCCAGGTGGAGGGCAGGAACTGGAAGGGGCCCACGGCGCGTTCGGCCTGAGCGGTGCCGTCCCACTTGCCACCGTCGGTGTCCGGGAAGACACTCGTGTTTCCGCCGGCTCCTGAGCCGTTGAGGAGCACTCCGTAGATCTTCGGCCGGATGTCACCGCGAGCGCTGATGTTCCGGCCGACGGCGTGGTTGGACTCGACCTTGGCGATCCCGGCGAGGATCGGCCAGCGCATGCCCCGGCACTTCGGGGCATGCTTGCCCACCTGCTGGACGGCCTTCTTGTACGCGGTCAGCATGCGCGGCGGGATATCCGCCGTGCTGCCGCCCTCGGTTCCGCCCTCGGCGGTGCCTGCGCCGGACTTCATGGCAACGTACGCGCTGATCGCGTTTCCCACCGGTGCGGCACAGCACACGGCAGCGAACAGCAGCCCCGCGATCACGCACCCCCACCGCATCAGACGGCGTCGGCGAGACCTCACTGGTCCTCACCGTTCTCAGGCTCGTTCGACCTCAGCCAGTCCGAGTCCTCGTCGGACTCCCCGGTTTGGCGACGAATCCGTTCGTCGAACTCGTCACGGCTTCCGGGCCCTTCCCGTCGCTGGTCCGGACGGCGTTCAGCCTCGGGCGCTGTCCCGTCCGTGATCCTCTGGAACATGGCTCGTGCCTCATCGCGGGCGCTGCTGCTGACCCGGCTGCCGCCAGGAAGAGCTGAGCCGGACCCGTCCGGTGCTGGTTCGGCCGGAACGCCGGACGCACCGCCGGCGAGCCGTGCTGGCGATGGCGGCGGGGTGCCCGCTGACGCGGTTCGCGGTGCATCCGGCCTTGACCCACCGAGGGCGCTGGAGGAGCCAGTCGACTGTGGAGCCGCGGATGTTCTGGTAGGCAGCCGTCGGCTGATCACCGAGCCGTCCCCGCTGCTGCCGTCCGTGCGCTCCCGCAGGACACGGGATATCTGGCGTCCGGTGGCAGTCCAGGCGCGGCCGTCTTCGCGGAGGGTGTTGCCCCACACCCGGACCTGCTGGCGGGCGTCCTGCGCGTAGCGGGAGCCTGCCGCCCGGGCCCGGCTGGCATTCGCGGGCAGCCCCATCGTTGTTCCGTAAGCAGCCCGGCCGCCGCGGTGCAGGAGGCGGTAGCCGCGGAAACGGACCAGCCGGTTGTGCGCGCGGGTCGACAGCAGGGTCCGGTCGGCGTGTTGGTCGTGCAGAACCTGGCCGGTGCGTGTGTCCACAACCTGGCCGTCCTCGTCGCGGTACCGGTCCGGCGGGCCTCCGGGCCGACGCGGCCCCCCACCACCCGACCCGCCACCACCGGCCCAGGGGCCATCCCCGTTCGGGTCATCGTCGGCGGTGGCCTTGCGCCACTTCGCCAACTGTTCCCTGTCCGGCCGGCGGCCGACCAGCAGCCAGTGCGCGCCCTTCCCACCAAGCCGTACACCGAGGCCCGCTACGGCAGCGCCTGCGGTGAGCGGGGCCAGGCCGCGTCCGGCTTCGGCGGTGGCATCGCCGAGGATCCGGCCGGTGTCGATTGGCATGCCCGCCCCGTCGACGAGCGAGGAGAGGGCGCCCATCAGCCGTTGCCGGGTGCCCAGGATCCCGAACCGGCCGCCCCCTGCGCCGGTGAGGGCGCGCAGCCCGCCGCCGTAGCTGCCGAAGGAGGCGGGGGAGTTCATGGCGAGGGCGGCGCCGAGCTCGGAGGTGTCGCCGGGCATGTGGGTGCCGCCGACCTTGGCGTACCGCATCCGCATGGCCATGCGCCGGCCGAACGAGGTGATGCCGGTCAGCATGCGGCGGTGTCCGGCCGCGCCGGCGATGGCGAGGACGTCGATGAGGAGGATCCGTTCGACCATCAGGTCCGGGCCGTTGGTGAGGGTGGCGTCGACGGCGATCCCGAAGAACGGGATGAACGCGCAGACTCCGACCACGGCGAGAAGGGCTATCCCCCAAATCGAGAGCCACTTCCACACCGACTGCCGGGCGGGCCCGGGCAGCATGCCCGCGATGAACGCGACACCACCGGCCGCTGCCGCAGCCGCACAGATCCCTTGGGTGCCGAGCAGCACGATCGCGGACGACAGCAGCATGCCGCAGATGAACAACGCGGCGATCAGCAGCAGGAAGGCGCCGCCGACCCGCCACCACGTCGGCTTCTCCGCATATTCAGCGCACGCCTTGCCGACGTCGCCAGCCTTCTTCATGTCGGCGAGGAACGCGGCGAACTCCTGGTCCTCCTCGGTGATCACCGGGCGGGCGGCGTTCAGCAACTCCCCGCCAGGAGTCAGGGCGGGTAGTCCGCCACCGTCCGGGATTGCCTGCTGGCCCTCCTTCTGGCTCTTGATGCAGTACTTCCTGGCCGGCCCCGAGACATTGCTGCACGCCTCTTCCGCCGCTTCGGACGGTGGTTTCGCCTTGTAGCCACCGATCAGCCACTTCAGATGGACGGCGTAGGCCTTGCGGTCGGCCGGCCTGCCGGGGTCGAGGACGTGCCCGTACTGCAGCAGCATGTACGGCTTGACGATCAACGCGTTGGTGATCGAGTCCTGCAGAGGTCGTGCGACGTCTGTGGAGGAGACAGGCCGCTCGGCCTCATGCTCAAGGCATTTGATCTCGGCGTTGCCGGCCATGCCGTCGCATGGGCCGAGGGTGGCGAGCTCGCCACCCCAGTTGTAGGAGTTGACGCTCTCCTTGGCGACCGCAGCCGCCACCTCCTGCGTCTGCCCCAGCGGACCGTCCTGGGTGAGGAGGTAGTCGGGGCGGACGAACGCGGACGCCGCGAATGCCGCGATCAGCAAGGTCAGGAACATCTCACCCAGACCGCGCCCGACACGTCCCCGCACGATCATGATTCCGATGAAGACGAACGACCAGCTGAGCAAGAGGCCCTTGAGGCCGAGGGCGTCGACGACGACATGGTTGTAGGCGTCGGAGACCTTCTGCGCCGGTGCGAGGAGGATTTTCAGCAGCGGGAACCTGAAGGCCACCTCGATACCCCAGCCGGCCAGCCCGACCAGCAGCCGGATGAGGGTGAACAGGCCGGACAGGGTGAAGGCGAGGGACTGGGTCTTGAAGCTGAAGATGGAGCCGCCCTCGGCGTTCAACTCGTAGCGGTTGACGGGTACGCCCTCGGAGGAGGTGATGTTCAGCGGGGCGAGCAGGTCTCCGGTCTCGCTGCTGCTGCCGGCCGCATACACGACCTGGCTGTTCACCAGGACGAACACGCAGGTGAGCAGGACGACGATTCCGGCAGAGCGGAGCGTGCCGCGGTCTGGGCGCCACATTCAGCGCCGTCCCTGCCCGGCGGGCCGGCGCCGCCACACAAGGAGCGCAGTCAGTCCTACCGCAGGCGGAATCAGCATCCATGCCGTGCCAGAGCCGCCGTGGGGCGCCTCGTCCGCAGACGAGTTCTTGACGGATCTGGTGCCGCGCTCGCAGTACTCCTTGGCCGGGCCCACGATCAACTCGCACGGATCCTGGCCAGCAGGACGCACGCGGGCGTCGGCGGCGGTGACGTGCCCGGTGCCCGGCCGCCACGACTGCGGCCAACCCATCCCCACCACCAGGGCGAGCACGGCGGCAGCAACGGCCAGTACGCCAGCCCGGGTGGCGATGCGCCGGGAGCCGGCTGAGAAGAGTTTCGGGGTCATAGGACGTCTTCCTTCCGGTGGTCCCTCTCCTGCGCAGTGGCGGCGGGCGCCGTTCTCCCATCCGAAGGGCGGCCTGGTGTGGTCGTGATGGAGTGGGTGATGCGTGGGATGCGGGGGATGACGGCCTTGATCCGGCCCGTGTTCTGCCGCGGGCAGGCCAGCAGGAATTCCCCCTCGCGGCCGCGTCGCCCGACAGGGGACAGCCCGGTGGTGACAAGCCGGACCAGCGCGTCATCGTTCGGGTCCAGGCCGAGGAACTCCAGGCCGCGGCGTGCGCGCTCGCGGTCGGCTGTGCGGGCGAGCGCCCGGTAGGCCATCAGGCCGCGGTCGGGGCCGAGTTCGCGGGCATCGTGGGAAGCGGCGAGCAGCCCCGCGCCGTGCTTGCGGCCGTCGTGGAGGATCTCGTGGACCAGCGCGGTGCCCTCGGCGGACGAGGTGAGCCAGTACAGCTCGTCCGCGACCACCGCGGTGAAACGCGTCGGGTCCTCGAACGCGGTCTGCCGCGCGATCGCCGCGATCAGGTAAAGCACCGCGCGGCCGATCAGGGCCTCCAGCGGCTGCTGGTGCAGGATCTCAGGGTTGCCGAATGCCGCCTTCGGCGGCAGCGTCAGGCCCGCCGTCGTGATCACGATCATGTCGGACGTGCTGGAGGCGTCCAGCCGGATGGGCGGCAGCGCGGGGTCGAACACCATCCGGGCCAACGAGTTGGTGGCCACGACCCGCAGGAGCCCTGCGAGAGTGGCTGCCGCGTCCTGGCGCTTGCCGGGCTCGCCGGCCGCCATCTCGTCCAGGACCTGAAGCACCCGGTGCATCGACGGGTCCTCGCCGGCAGCGGCCTGCTCGACGGCATGGTGGAGGACCTCGCCGTTCGTGGTCATCGGCCCGATGCCGAGCTGCAAGGTCAGGTAGGACAGGGCGTAGTGGCGGCCCTCGGGCCCGGCGAACATGCGCAGGGGGTCGATGGAGGTCTGGGCGCGGGCGGCGTCGATGATCTGGCAGCGGCCCGCGGCTGCGGAGCGGGCGAAGGCGGCCCACTCGCGCACGGGAGTCCGGTCGATGCAGATCGCGGCACCACCGCGCGCCCACACCGCCTCGCAGATCAGCTTCTGCAGAACGCTCTTCCCGGCCCCGAGGTCTCCGACGATCCCCATCGACGCCGACGCGTCGACCTTGGGCGCGTCCGCGACGTTGACCATGACGGGTCGTGTGGTGCCGCAGTCCAGGTCGATTCCGAGGAACATCCCGTTGGGATCGCCGACCTCCGGTGCTGTGAAGGCGCCGGCCAGCGCCCAGTCCTCCGATACCTGGTACTGGGTGAACTCGCGTGCCACACCCGGCCGGGCGGTGCCCGGCAGGCCGAGCAGGAATAGCGCCTCCTGGAGGCCGGCCGGGCGCACGGCCCGGTAGTCGGCGCCGCCGAGCAGCGCCGCCAGGGCCCGGGCGCGGGCGTCGCAGATCGCGGCGGTCGGCCCCCACACGGTCAGCACCGTCACCGACTGCACCTCGACCTCGGCCGAGGTGCGCGACAGACGAGCGTCCAGCTCGCCCAGGTCGCGGGCGGCCTCGGTGAGGGAGGCGGGCATCCCGGTGGGGCGGGCGTCGTACTGGTCGGCCTGGTCGACGAGTTCGTTCTTCTTGCGCCTCACCTGGTCCCGCGCCTTCTCGGACGGCACCAGCGTGAGGTCGACGGTGTAGTCGACGGGGAAGTCGAGCGTCTCCAACTGGGCGAACAGGTCGGCGGCATCCGCGTTGACGGCGGGCGGGCATTCCGCGAGCGCCAGCTGCGCCTGGTAGCCGGTGCCCGCATCGGATTCGATCTGCAGCCACCGCCGGCGCAGAGGCGAGGCAGTCGTCAGCCGCCACCAGGCCCTGCGCCCCGACCGAGTCACTTCGGCGGTGCTCTTGAGGTCGCGGGTGTCGTCGAGGTCCGGATCGATGCCGCCTTCCTGGAGGCGGGCCTGACCGAGATCGGCGTAGCTGGGGGAGTGCAGCACCCCCTCGCGGACCTGCCCGCCGAACAGCCCGCTGCTTTCGGCCTCGGCCAGCAGCGGCTCGTCCTGACCTCGGTGCAGAGCGTGCTGGATCATCCAGACGATTTCCGCCGGACGGGCCGGGCGTAGCGCGATGCCGCCGGTGAGCGCTGCCTCCACTCGCAAGGCCTGCTCCTGGTACGAGGAGACTTCCCGCCGTGTCACCGGCGAAGGACGCATGCCCAGCGCCGGGGCCATCTCCGACCACACCGCACCGAGCTGAGTCGACAGCTGCAGCCCGGCACCGTCGCTGTGCAGCGGGACCGCCAGCCACAGGGTGCGGCGGTGCATCTCCTGCCCGTCCAGCAGATCCAGCGTCGCCTCCACGTTCTCCACCCACGGATGGACCTGGCCGGGCGGCGTGTCGGCGGGGTCGAGTCCCTCGATCATGCGCAGCGCGATCTCGCCTGGATCGAGCCGCGCACACAGGCCGAACAGCCTGGGTGCCCCGGACAGGGACCGCACCAGATGCGTGACCTTGGCGAGTTGCTCCTCCCGAACAGCAGCGGGCACATAGGTGCCCTGCACGTTCTCCTCACGGTGGCCCTGGGCGTCGGGCCCCGGGTGCAACCGGTAGACGGCCCACACGCTGCCGTGCGTCGACCACACCAGATGCCCGGCCACATGCCGAATCGGCACCCTCACCGCACACCCCCCTGCCCGGCGCGCGCGAGGAGCTGCTGCACACCCGACACCGGCCCCATCGGTTCCAGGCGGGCATCCGCAGCACGCCCCGCCAGCCGCGACCGTGCCGGTTCCTGGGCCCGTGAACGCCGCTGCACAGGCGAGAGCGGCGGCGCCTGGCTCGCCCCTTCCAGGACGAACCCACCGACCAGGGGTTGGGCGGCGCGGTCACGGGCGGCCCGCCCGCCGATCCGGCCGCCGTGTGGCTGCCAGCACAGCAGCAGCCAGCCCAGGGCTGCCTGGAGCGGGGCACGCCCCTTGATCCTCGGACGACGCACGCCCCAAATCCCCAGCAGCCATCCGGCGATCGGCACGGGCCCCATCCACGACCACCACGGGATCGTCTTGATCAGCAGGAACCCGCCGGCGACGGCAAGGATGATCTGCGCGGGCGTGAACGGCCCGAGTGGGATACGCCAGTCGGCGACCTTTCCCAGAACCCAGGGGTGGCGCCGGGCAGCGGTGTAGAAGCGGCCTGCCCGCACGCCGGTGGCGGCGCTCACAGCCAGCCTCCTACGCCGGTCGAGTGGTCACGGGAGGCGGGGAGTTCGGACTGCACCACGCCGGGAACAGCGGGTCCGGCCTTGGCCGGGTTCTTGACTTCGTCCTCGAACAAATCGGCCAGGTCGTTGCGCGAGTTGTACAGCCCCAATGCGATCACCAGGAGGATCAGTGCGCCGATCCCGGCCTTGAGGCTGAACTTCTGGATCATGATCACGACGACGAGGACGGTCAGGACGGCCTGGAGGCCTTTCTCTCCCCAGTTCTCGAACATGGCGATCCATGAGTTGCCGAAGTCGTCGAGCTTTCCGGCGAGCATTACTTCGGTCATCGCCGGGCCCCTTCCGACGGGGTCCGGCCGGAGTGCAGCTCCGTGACTTCCCAGCGGCCCGAGCGGGCTTTCAGCGTCAACTCGTACGCCAGCGGCCACGTCCCCGCGTGGTCGCGGGCCTCCATCTGCGCCAGGACGCGGACCTTCGTTCCGTCGGCGGGAACCTTCTCCGTGGTCGCCGCCTCCTCAATGGCGGACACCTGCCGTGCCTCGAGGGACGTGTATGGGGCGGGAACGACCGGCGACAGGCGCACCCCCGGGGCGAGGTAGCGGTCGACCTCACCTGCCCCCGTCAGATAGGCGGCCAGGAACTCGCCCGCAGCGGACGACACGGCGCCGTCCGCGGGGACGGTCACCGTGTACGGCGAGGGCGCCGTCGTGGCGGGCGCCGGACCGGCTACGACCGCGGGAGCCGCTGAAGCCGTGAACGAGGCGCCGTCCGAGTCGGCGATCACCGGCACTGCGTAGTAGCGCAACTGTCCGTCGGCGTACTGCGCAGCCAGCGTCACCGACCAGGCCGTGTCGGCCTGCTGCGCAGTGCGCACCGCCACGACCGACACGGGCTCGGGCTGCGCATCGGAGGTGTCGGGCAGCTCGACACCGGGAGCCAGGGACTGCGCAAGCCGGGCCTGCGCAGTGTCCTCGGCCTCCGAGCGGCTGCGCAGCCATGCCTGGAGGAAGACGGTGGCGTACCCGGCGGGGCTGGCCGGCACGGCCGGCGTCACCGCGGTCGACGTCGTGGCGGGGGCGGCGCGGACCACGGTGGAGGGCGTGGCCACGGCGACGGCCAGCGCAATGGGGCCGGCCGCTACCGCGCCCCACACGCCGAGGTGGCCCAGGCGGACCCGGCGCCGCATTCGTTGCAGCCGGGCCCCCGCGGCGGTCGGGGGAGCAGCGTGTTCCGTGGGTGCATGCTTGGCAGGAGGCATGTTCGAACTCCCTGGTCAGAGCGAGCTGTTCATCTGACCCGAGGCAATCCGGCGCCCCCGACCTGACCAGCGACCATGAAGGCCCGACCACGGTCACGAAGAGGCCACAAAACCCGTGGTCGGGTCTGTGGTCGCCCCGACCACAGACCCGACCACGACATTTCGCACCCTGGGGAGTCCCATTCCGATCCCGGCGATCACAAGGCGGGTCAGCCGAGGTGGCAGGAACCAGGCAGGAGGAAGCCCGCGAGCGGCAGCCACCAGATCTCACACTCCTGGAGGCGGCGCACCGCCAGGCGGTGAATGCGCAGCCCGATCGCTGGGGCGTCGCCTTGCCCCGTTCGGCTGGGTCAAGGGCTGCGCAGTTAGACGCGCAAGTCGACTGCGCACGATCTACGAGCCGATGCGCAGCGCCTGCGCAACAGCCAGCCCGCGGCTGCGCAGTCGGGGGTGCGCACCGACTGCACAGCGGGAAGAGACAGCTTCTACCGCGGACTGCGGGCCCGCTCGTAGGCGGGCTGGTGAAGCGTTCGGCCTCAGTCCGGTGCGGAGCCGCCCAGGAGTGCTTCGCGGATCGAGGCAGCCACCACACGGGCCGTTCCGGAGGACGCTCCGCCGATCGCGGCCAGGCCGGCCCTCTTCGCGCAGGCCCTCCGCTCCGAGGCAGTGTCCCGAGCCTCTTGCGCGGGCTGCCCGGGACGCCCGCCGCCCGCTGCGCCGGTCGCCTCCGAGCCGGGGGTGCCCTGCTGGTGGTTACTCACTGCTTCTCCAAGTGCTGTGTCGGATCACAAGGGGGTGTCGTCCCGGTCCGGGATGACGAGCAGGAGGTTGGCGGGGTCGGCGGCTAGCCGCGCAAGTCGACGACCCACCGTGCGTCTACGTCGTCGCCAGTGTCGTAGGGCTCCCTCGATGGCGCCGATGCCTGACAGGGCGCGCGCCTCAGCGGACTGACCGTGGTCGGGCCGACCACGGACCCGACCAGGCCAGCCCGGTACGCATGTTGCCGGATCGTGATCGATGGTCGGGGGTTGTGGCCGTCCTGCTGGTCGGGGGTGACGGGTGAGCTGCCTGCATGGATTTCACCCAGGCTTCCTCACTCGACGACCCCGCTCCCCGAACCTGCGCCCGCCGCAGATTCAGGGTGCGCGCGGGATCACGATGAGCCCCTTCGGGGCGGGGATCCGCCGCGGGGTGATGGGCGGCGACCAGTTCACTCAAATCGCCAACAGCCTCTTCCGCGATTCCAGGCTCACGTTCAAAGCCAAGGGCTTGTTCGGCTGCATCAGCACGCACCGGACCGGCTGGCACGTGACAGTCGCTGACCTCGTACGAGCCGGACCTGACGGACGGGACGCCGTACGTGCGGGCCTGAGCGAACTGCAGACGTACGGATACCTGGTCCGCGAACAACTCCGCCATGAGACCGGCACGCTCGCGCAGATCATCTACTCCATCACCGACCAGCCCGCGACCGGCGACCGGCGACCGGCTCAGGAAGCCACCACGACGTTCGCCTCTGCCCCCACGACAGCTGCGGGGCGCGACTTCGGGGCGGGGATCCGCCGCGGGGTGATGGGCGGCGACCAGTTCACCCAAATCGCCAACCACTTCTTCCGCGAAGACGGCCTGACGTTCAAAGCGAAGGGCTTGTTCGGGCTTCTCAGCACACACCGGGACGGCTGGCGGATGACCGTCGCCGAGCTGTCGCGCCGCGGCCGCGATGGCGAAGTAGCCGTGAAGAGCGGGCTGAAAGAACTGGAGAAGTACGGCTTCCTCCTCCGGGAACGCGAGCGCCGCGCCGACGGAACTCTCGGAGCAGCCGCGTACTTCATCACCGACCTGCCCAGCCTGCAAAGCAGCAGGTCGCAACCGATGTCGGGTTTCCCACCAGTGGATGACCCGACATCGGCTGACCGCCCCCTAAGAACAACAACAGAAAGAAGAAGAACAACCAGAACACCAGCCCCGTCCCTCCGTGCGCGAGCGGCGAACGCACGGCCCCGCTGCGACAGGCGGCAGGCGCCTCGGCACGACAGGATCTCGACCCGGGCACCCGGCTGCTGCTGTCGATCGGAGCGGCCTACCCCGAACTGCTGCTGCAGGAAAAGGCCCTCAAAGACCAGGGCCGGGTCATGACCGCGATGCTCGACGCCGGCTGGAGCTCCGAGCAGCTGCGCCACGTCATCACCAGCCGCCCGCTCCCGAGCCGGATCCGCACCTCCGTCGACGCGATCGTCGCCGCCCGACTGCGCTCCGCCCAGCTCTACCCACCTCCAGGTGCCCCCGTCGACGACGCCGGCCCGCGCGATGCCTCGTGGACCGCGCCGCCCACCACCCAATTCGCCGCCACCCGCACGGTCTCGGAGGCGATCACCTACCGGGCGCTCGTCGAATGCGCGGGCTGCGGCCGGCCCGGCACCGCACCCGGCGAGGACCTGTGCCCGGCCTGCCTCGACTGGCCGCTGTGCCGCACCTGCTCCGGGCCGACTCCCCGCCGCGCCCGTCCCGGCGGTGACGGCCGCTGCGCCACCTGCACTGCTGCCCTGACCGACCCACTGGAAGCGAGCACCACATGACGGACAGCCCTCACACACCACCGCGGACGGAACCCCTCCAGCGCCTGCGCCCCTTCGCCCGCGATTCGCAACGGTGGGAGAAGGAACGATGCCGCGCGTTGCGAACCGGTCACGTCTGCCGCGATACCGCCTGCACCGGCACGTGCGAGGCCGTGCCCGTGTATGAGCGCACCGGGTGGGGCTGGCTGGCCTGGACCTTGCCCGACAACGGCACCCAGCCCGAACAGCCGGTACAGATCGGTGTGCTCACCCCGGGCGCGACGATGATGCAGCGGCTGACGGTGCGCTGGCTGATCAGGCCTCCCGCCCACCGCATCCCTCTCGCAGCCGGCAGCCCCGCATCCTTACGGCTCTCCGCGGTCATCGTGGCGGCCATCAGCCTCTTGGCCGCCCTGTACGCACTGAACCGCGCCGTTCCCGCCGACCTTGTGCTGACGGCGATGCTGCTCGCTCCCCTGCTCGCCGAGTACCTGCCCGACTGGCTCGACACCCGGGCCGTTGAGCACGTCCGCTGGGTCGAGGACGACGCTGCCTGCCAGTACCTCCAGCGCTTGGCCGGTCTGCACACCTACCTCTTCGAAGCGGCCGCCGGCAGCGACCGCTATGAACTGCGGCGCTCGGCCGAGATCGGCCACCAGCTGCTCTGGGACGCCGCCGACCTGCTCCAGTCCGAGAACACCCGCCGGGTCTCAGCACGCCTCATCGACCAGGAGCGGCTGATGGTTCAGCTCGTCGACCAAGTCGCCCAGGCCCTCGATCGCACCCACGCCACGTCGTCCGGCCAGGCGAACCACCGCTCCGGCGGCCCGTTGGGCCCGCTCCCGCCCGGCTTCGAACCGGCTGCTCACCCAACACCCCAGCCCGCAGCGGAGCCTTCACCACGGAAGGGACACCAACCCATGACTCAAGCACCGTCCGGCGACTCAGCCCGCACCACGGATGTCTACCTCCTCTTCGCGCACGAGCCGTACTACCCCGCCGAAGGCACCCAGGAGATCAACACCACCCTGGTCGCGGCCGCCTCCCTGCTCCACCCTCAGGTGCAGCAGCCCGACGGCATACAGATCCACAACCGCCTCACCCAGGGACGCGAGCCGGGCGAGATCATCCCGCTGGCCACCCTCACCCACGAACTAGGCGGCGGCGCCGAATGGCCGTACGTCGGGGACTGGGAGAAGGTCACCACCGATCTCGTACGTCTCGTGCGGACCGGACGATGCGACGCCCTGAGCCTCGGCCTCCCCGAACTCGCCCGAGCCCTCATCTGCACCGGCCCGAACAGCCACGTGCGCACTCTCGAGACCGCAGCCGACCGAGGTCTCACCTACGGCCCGAAGGAACGCGCAGCCGTCCTCGCCGAGGTCGATAGGTTCCTCGCCTCACTCGTAACCGAACAGGACCTTTGGCCGGGAGACGGCCTACTTCCCCCGTTCCAACAGCGGTAGGGCGACTCGTGGGCATCATCGATTGGCCGGCGGCAGGCCACAGTGATGCCCTCCCTGCTCGATCGATTCGCCCAGCACCTCGAACGCGACCTCGACGCGGTGATCGCCGGCCGACGGCTGACCGGCCACACCGCCGAGGAGGTGGTGGGGCGGCCCGCTCGGGACCTGCCTCACTGTCGGTGGCCAGTGCGACGATCTCCCGACTGCCAAGCGAGGAGAGAAATGGGCACCTGGGACGTCGGCCCCTTCGATAACGACACCGCCGCCGACTTCGGAGGTGACCTGGACGAGGCAGCACTGGAGGAACGCGAAGCCATGATCCGCGGCGCGCTCAAACGCGCCGCTGACCCTACGGACTCCCTGGATACCTCTGTCGGCGAGCGAGCAGTGGCCGCAGCCGCCCTGGTCGCTGCTCAGCACCCTGACGGCGAACTGACATGCTCGAACTACGGCCCGTCAGAACCGCTGCCAGAATTCCCTGCAGACCTTCGAACGCTCGCCGTCGACGCTCTGGACCAAGTGGTCTCCGAGAGGTCTGAACTCGCCGAACTGTGGAACGACGCTGCGAACGGCTCGAAGTGGCACCACGACATCACCCGCCTTCGCGACGTCCTTGACCCCCCGGTCCCTCCACAAGAGGAAGCCCTCTTCGCTATCTGAGCGATCGACCCACAGTCACGCGTCACAGAAATTGGACCAGAGCCGCTTCTCACCGCGGCGACCGCCAGCGTGCCCGGCCCGGCCGCCCTGGTCTGTTCGGCCTTGTCGCCCCCCATCACTGTGGGCCTTCCATCTCTGAGATGATCACTGCTCACCCATAGCCGAGGAATCGGGGCCGACAGGTGCGTAGCTGGTCGCCAGAGGTAGATGAGGTGTTGGAGGCTTCGGGATGGACGCCTGGACGGAGAGTAGACACGGCCAGCTGGCGAGCCATGTTCGAATCAGTCGGCCTTGCCATGCACGACGCTGCGGAAGCCTTCCTGCAAGAGTTCGGTGGTCTGACTGTCAACGTCAGCGGACCGGGGATCAGCTGTGCACGCACGCCGTTCGAGTTGGACCCCGCGCTGGCCTGGGGCGAAGACGATCGATTCGCGGAGTGGAGCAAAGCGGTCGGGCGCCGTCTTTACCCGCTCGGCGAGCTGGACCACGGCCGGTTCTTCCTGGGCATCGATGAAGTGGGCGGGATCTACCTCGTCGAGACCTGGGTTGCCAGCTTCGGCAATATGCCTCACGCCATGGAGAACCTGGTTCTCGGAGCGGCGCCTCGCCGAATCGATGAAGGGCACGAGCCAGCGCGGCTGCCATTCTGACGCACCGGCACACCCCGCGCCCTTCCTGGTCAACGGCTGGTCAACGGCTTGCGTTTCTGCCCTGCCCTCCGGCGCCGAGGACTACGTGCAGCTGTCGCACACCGGCGGCAAGGTCGAGCAGTCGCCGTCCGACTGGGATTAATCGGAGGGTCAGCGGGGCGGCCGGGCGGTCCGCTCTGGACGCGCTGCGGCGACGTAGCGCCTCCTTGAGGTCGAGCCCCGGCGACCACCGCGCCCCCACGCTCCGGGTTCAAAAACACGCTCTTCAGGCAAGCCGTCACGGGTTGTGTTCAACGCCGTCGAGCCCCTCGGCGCGAGCGACGAGGTCCAGCAGAGCCTCATGCCGCAGAACAGCGTGATGTGCGGCTTCCGAAGGCCCAACCGCCCGAGCCTGCTCGGTTTGATGTATCTCCGCATCGGCACGACCACGGTGGTCCGGCGCCGCGGCCTCCGCTTCGAGGGCTTCCACACGCGAAGTGACGGCGGCGAAAGCCCGTACGACTAGCTCCTCATCCGGATCCGGGTCGGAGCCTGCTATGTCGGCGGGAGCGACGAGTTCGCTGAGATCCTTAAGATCCCGTGCAATCTTCCACAAGGCGCCCCGGAGGCGGCCTTCATCCTCAGCGATGGCCTCCACACGATGGCGCGCGGAATCACTGAGAACGATCTGAACGGCACGCTGGGCGCGCCGGGCCAGGGAGCGGCAGCGCTCATCCAAGTCGCCGACGGTGATGAAGCGCCCGGCGTACCGGACAGCCAGACGCATGTACGCCCGGCGTGACAGAGCCTGGCCAACAAGCGGTGGGCCGTACAGCACAGCCCACTTGAGCAGAACTGCTGTCCCTGCACCGGCGAGCAGAGCTCCGCCCGCGTACGCGACGTGGGGGAGAAGGAGCATTCCCCACCACCGGACATCGGCGACCCGGTGAGCCAGGCAATAGCTGGCTACCCCCAAGGGCATCGCGAGCATGAAGGCACCGCCTGCGAACGCCAGGCCAACCTCCATGTCCCTTCCGTGGTCGGTGTACCAGGGGTTGCCCACGGCCAGGATGGCCCGGTGTCTGGCCGGCACGTCAGGAGCGACGATCACGGGGGTGCTCGCTGGGCGCTCTGGTCCTGCCGTGTGGGGGTCCTGGTTGTCCGGTATCTCGGCAGCATTGCTGCCGGCGGGGGTCACAGGACGGTCCAAGAGCGCAGGGCACCGCCGGTCAGTGGCGCCCACACCGCCCCGGCTGGGCCGTGGTCTTCGAGATCATCCAGCATGCAGGCGCCGAGGGGGACTTCGCGGGCGAAGGCCGCAACGAGCGGGTGCTGGGCGACCATCGCTTGCAGGTCGCTGATCCGGTTGCCCAGCCGGGTGCGCGACGCCCCGGTGAGGATGAACAGCAGGCGAGGGTAAACGGGGTACCAGCGCAGCCACGCCGGGCCGGTCGTCGTCGGCCGGCGGCGACCGACAGGCTGAATCTCGTACTGGTACAGCCGGGCGTAGTCGATCAGCTTCGCGGCCAGGCGCTCGCTGCTCATGGTGGTCCGGTCCACCTCGACGAACGCTCGTAGTTTCGTGCGCTGATCCCCCTGGATGAGGGTGTAGTGCATCACCGCGTCCGCGATGACCTTTTCCCCGTCCCCGAGTGGGTGGGACACCTCCGGCGTCCAGTCCAGGTGGCCGTGCTCGTCGCCGCGGCGGCGAGCGTCGGCGACGAAGGCCAGGTGGCAGCGGACCACGGTGAGTGTGTGCGGCGTCTTGAGTGAGGCGGCCGTCGCCGAGGTGACCGGATACGGCGGTCGGCCCCGCAGCGCGGGGAAGTCCCGAGTCAGCCGGGCCCCCTCACCTGTGAGGTACCAGGCGCGGGAGCGGTTGGAGCGGGGAAGCACGGTGAAGTCGACGAGGTTGTTGCGCCTCAGCTTGTTCAGTGGGGCGGAGACGGTCTGGCGGGCGGCGTTCGGCCGCAGCAGGTCGTGGAGCTGGCCGGTGGTGGCCATACGGTGCTGGGCGAGCGCGCACAGCAGTTGATGGGGCAGCGGCTCGTCGGGGACGGGCCGGTACGGCACTGGGGGCTCGGTCGGGGAAAAGGTCACGGGTATCCCTTCGGCTGCGGGGCTCATGGCGCCGCTGTGACGTGGCCTCGAGGAAACCGGCTGGTCCCGACCAGATCGCAGACCATGAGGCCCCGACCACGGTCACGATGCGGACACGGCGGCCGTGGTCGGGTCATGGTCGGGCCGACCACAGGGATGGCGAAGGGGGTACGCGGGTGCTCCGGCACTCAACCGATGGGGATTGCGTCCGGTGGGCGGCAGCCGCGAGGGGCGCCGATTCGGGGGGCGCACGGATCGGAACGGTGCGATCGGGGATGGGCCGCAAGGGCGATGAGCGATGGCCGGTCCGGGATCCGAGGATCCCGGTGGGAGGTTGACAGCCTCCCCCGGCCATCGGCCGGCACACCCGGCCCGCCGGGGTCACACGAAGGAAACCCACAGCCGGGTGCCGTACTTCGTCAGGATAGCGGCCGGTGACCGCCACCTGCGCTCATTGCGGTCAGCCCTCCTGAATAGCTCGGAGGGACTCGTCGATCGCCTTCTTCCAGGCGGTGGCGCTGCCGTGGCCGGGGTGAGCCTCGGCGAGGACCTCCACGGTGACGGCGGCAGGGGCGGCTGCCTCGCGCAGGGCCTGAGCGGCGGCCTCCAGGCGGAGCTTGGAGAGCTCGGAACTGGTGGGGGCTTGCTGACGGGCTCGCGCGAGAGCGACGACGCGCCGGCGCTTGTACCGGTTGCTGGTGAGGCCCCGCTCGCTGCGGACGACCTCGTCCGGCCTCGCGAGCTCGGGCAGGATGCCGCGGGCGATGGCCCGGTTGAGCTCCAGGTGACTGCTGTAGCCGAGCATCGGCGCGGCCTGCTTGGTGTCGAGCAGTTCCTCCGGCTCTCCGTCCTCGACCGGTGCGGCCGCCTGCGTGCGGGCCTTGCTCTGGGTGTTGCCGGGGCCGGGACGCTGGTCGATCCAGTCAAGGACGGTGCCCAGGTGCCAGAAGCGGCGAAGCCGGCCCCCTTCGGTGGTCTCCACGACGTCGGGCTCGGGGAAGTACCCGGGCCGGTTCTGCAGCCAGCCGTGCAGGGTCACGGTCCGCTTGTGGCCGAGTGCTTTGGACACGTCCGACGTCGACATCAGCCGGTCGCGGGGGCCGGTGAGCAGGGTGTGCCGCACGGAGGGCTGTGCCGTCTTGGCCTTGCGGTAGCTCACCAGGAAGGGGCGGATGGTGCCGCGCTTCCACCGGCGCTGCCGGCCCTTGACCTCGTCCGGCTCGGGGCACTTTGTCACCTCGCGGTCCCGGTACAGCTCGCTCAGGCGTGAGGGACTGAGGCCGAACTCCTCGTGGATCTGCTTGGCGTCCAGGAGTTCGTTCTCGTCGGTGCCGGTCATCGTCTTCCTCCAGGAAGGCGTTGTGAGGGTTGAAGAGCCGCGCGAGCTGGAGGCGCGGACAGCGGACAGCGGGCGGATGCCGGCGTCAGCGGCCGGGGTGGGCATCTGGCGGGTGCCGTCAGCCTGCATGATGGTGGTCTCCTTTCGGGGTGTGCCCTCGCTGTGCCGCTGCGAGGAGGCCGGCATCCTCTGTCAATAGTTCGATACTAGATACATGTGAGGATGGTTGGCAAGCCGTCGGCTCCAGAAACTTCACCAGCCGCTGAGAGGCGCCAAGGCAGCGAGCCGACCGAACGTGGTCCGAGGAGATCAGAGAGCCTGAGCCAAGTGCCCAGACGGACGACCTCGAGGGGAGGGAGCCGACCACGGGCACCCGGGCCCTCATGGAGGGCTTGTCAGATCGGCGCGGGCTCGGGATCTGGCCTTTTGGGATACGGCTGGCGAGCGGGGAGACCGAGCTTGACCTGCTCCCGCTCTCGCCGTGAGCGGCCGAGCCGGAAGACGTATCGGTGTGCGCCGCGGTGGCGGACGTTGCGGGCGCCGACCGCCACCAGGGCTTCCCGGAGCCAGGCAGCCCCGTTGAATCCTGCCCGCGGCACCGGTGCTCCGAGCGCGATGAGCTGGGCTTCCGCATACTCATGGCCCTGCTCCTGGCGGCGGACCTTCTGAGCCGCCCGGTCGGAAGCGCGCAGGTTCGTGGATTCTCGGAAGGTCGGGACCGGCAACCCGCACGGGTACAGGCCATTTCCCAGGATTGCGCGGTGGGTTCGGCTCGTACCCGACGAATGGGCTACTAGCTGATGCGAGAACGATTCTGGTTCTCGGGTCGTGTCTGATCGTGTGCGCGCAGAATGAAGTATGGGGACAGACCAGGTCGACGAGATTGAGGAGCCGGAACCCGGCGGCGTCCGCCTGCGCCAGGGCGTGGTGGAGATCTTCGACGGCGAAGAGCGGCTGCTCTACACAGACGACGGCGAGTCGGCCGCGTCGCGGGCCCGGCGGTCTTCAACGCGCGCCGGAACATCGATCGACTGCGTCACTGCCAGACCCGGTCCGCGTCAGGCTGGCTGTGGTCGTTGTCAGGCTGGGCCGGCGTCGGCTGTACCACTGACAGATGACTCCTGGATTCACCGACGGCACGGCAGATTGACGGAA
The DNA here is from genome assembly GCF_057710365.1 of Streptomyces sp. bgisy027. NCBI lineage: Bacteria > Bacillati > Actinomycetota > Actinomycetes > Kitasatosporales > Streptomycetaceae > Streptomyces > Streptomyces sp. bgisy027. The sequence continues at coordinate 15,469 of NZ_JBYIVZ010000070.1, read as the reverse complement.
CGCCGTGGTTGTTGTGTCTCGTGAGCAATCGCTACCCGCTGGGAGGACCATCGTCTCCCGCTCGGCTTCGCCAGCGAGCGAGGTTGTCTCGTGTGGCAAGAGTGTCGAGGTGATCAGGGCCTAGCACTCGTAATTGATCTTCTAGTACCTCGGCGCATCCGCTGACAGCGGTAGACACATCGCCTGACATTCCCTGGTAGTGAGCTAGACGTCCCCGAATCCCCAGTGTGTCGGGATGATCAGGCCCCACCACTCGAATCAGGTTGGGAAGTAGTTCAGTGAGCATGGTGGCAGCACCGACTGCATCTCCTGTCTCGCCTCGCCAGTGAGCAAGGTTCCCCTGGTCTGAGAGAGTGTGAGGGTGGTCAGGGCCCAGTATCCGCATCCTGTCTTCCACCAGCTCGGCGAACAAAGCAGCCGCACCGACTGCATCACCCGATACCCCTGTCCACCATGCGAGGATCGCGCGGCTGGACAGGGTTTGGGGGTGATCTGCGCCCATCACACGGACCAAATCGGGCAGTAGTTCTGCCATGGCAGAGGCAGCGCCAGGGGCATCCCCCGCACCTCCCCTCCATCGAGCGAGTCTGCTCCGGGCGGTGAGCGTGTCAGGGTGATCTGCGCCCATCACGCGAACCAAGTCAGGTAGCAGCTCTGCGTACGCGGTAGCAGCGCTAGTCGCATCTCCTGACATCCCCCGGTAGTTAGCAAGATAGCTCCGGGTGGCGAGCGTATCGCGGTGATAGGGACCCAACACCTTTGTCATAGTCCCCAATAGCTGCGCAAAGGTCGCCGCAGCACCTGCCGCGTCCCCGGCCTCCGCCCGCCATAAGGCCTGGCCGCGCCGGGCGATTAGGACTTGGGGATGCTCCGCGCCCAGACGGGCTTCGGCAGCGTCAGCAAGATGAGCGTAATGATCGCGGGCCTCGATGGTTTGTCCGATTTCACCAAAGCTCAGTCCAACGCGATATAGCAATGAATGTACATCAGGTAGGTAGAGGGAATCTTCGGCGCAGCGCGCGAGTGCAGTCGCATTGGCGCGCAGGATCTGGGCAAGGGTGGTGTCGCGCTCAACGGCGGGCCAGGCGGTGACCAAGGCATCGGCGGCGGTACGCGCGAGCTGATTGCGTTGGTGAACAGTGAGGGTGTCACGAGTGGCGCGCTGAATGAGCTGGTGAACACGGACGGCCTGGTTCGGAGTGGCAGATGTGTGGTCGATGAGGTTGAGCCGGTGCAGGGCCCGCAGGGCGCGCATCGCGTCACCGGGGGAGATCGGGCTCGTTTCCTTGGCGATCTGCGGGCCGGTTGGGGTGCGGTGTGCGGTGAGGCAGGTGAGGACGGGGGGACTGGTCAATACATGCTGAGGGATGCCGTTGGGGTCGAGCAGGGCGGCTATTTCGAGCATGGGGCGGGCCAGGCCCGTGGGACGCAGGGTGTCGGCGCGGTCGATGGAGAGGGACCAGGCTGCGGCGAGGGGGAGAGTCTGTTCGTCGGGGAGGTGGTCGGGCGCGGTGTCGGCGAGCGTGGTTGTGCGGTCGGCGAGTAGTGCGCGGTAGATGGACAGGTCCTCGCCGGAGTCGATGAGGTAGGCAGATGCCTGGGCGAGGGCCAGGGGCAGATTTCCAAGTTCGTTGGCCAGGATGGCGAGTTGGCCGGGGGGCTCTTTTCGGCCGTGGGCGGCCAGGGACGTGGTGAGGTAGGCGAGCGCTTCGCTTTCCCTGAACAGACCGACCTCGATCAGGCGGCGGGTGTCTCCGGTCAGGGCGGCGTCGCGGCGGCGGGTGGTGACCAGAGTCCGGCCGTGGGGGCTGGTAGGCGGCCATAGGCCGCGTAGGTCGTCGGGGTCAGCAATGTCGTCCAGGACGATCAGCCACCGGCACGGCTTGGCTCGAGCCTTCGGTGTCAGCCAGGCAAGAAAGGCCTGGGCAGCTTGTTCGGGGTCGTCAGGATCGGCCTGGCATAATTCGGCGCCAGCTTGCGCGTAGCCAGTCACGATCGGCGAGCGGGCGCTCGCGGTGACCCAAACCAAAACGTCGAGGCTGCCGTCCTGCCAGGCGGTGCGGGCGTAGTCGGCGGCGAGCTGGGTTTTGCCTACCCCGCCCATCCCGGTCAAGACCTGGCCCAGCACGGTGGTGCCACTGCTCTCGACCACGGTCCGCAGCTGGCTCACCTCGACGCGGTGCTGGAAGGACTGCGCCCTGGAAGGGATGACACCGACTTGGTGCGGCCAGGGGACCGGCTCCCGGGGCACCCTCTGCTGCACCACGGTCAGTTGATTGATGCTCACCTGGTGGATGTAGCCGGTGTTGGCCAGCCCACCCTCGGATGCTGTTGCGTCCCCGGTACCTGATACCCGTATGGGAGGGGTGGGGACGCCGTCGGTACGTGGCGCTGGTCCCTGGTAGCCGGTCACCGCGGTGGCTCCGAATACAGCCGCAGCGTTCCCTGTGTCGGTCACCGCTGCCTCTGTGTCGGCGGTGTCTATGTGGTCGACTGGACGCTTGCGCATTCCGGCCACGCGACCGTTCCTCCTTGGCTTTCCGTCCTGTGCCTGGGCCGAATCGGTCAGGTGTAGTCGATGCCGCTGACAGCGCTACTACCGTCGCCGGTGGCGGTGGCGTCCCCGGTGTTTCCCGACCGAGCCGATCCGCCGCCCCGGCCCTTCGGACGCCTGACACCTGTGACGGCTCTTCCTCCACGGCTTGCTCGGGCCTGTCCAGTCCTGACCGCCGTGTCATCCGTGTGGTTTTCCGGGGACTGGAACAACGCCCACAGCAGCGCGGCGATGCCAACGGCCGCCTGGATGGAGGCCCCGGTCAGCTGCCCCCTATCAGGGTTGTTCAGGAGCCAGACCACTGGCGTGGATACGACGCCGACTGCTGCCAGCACGATGACCGTGATCTTCCACCACTGCGACACGATGGCCCTTCCCTCGCCGCGACACGCCCTCCGACCGGCTGGCGGCCCGCCACTTCGTGATGTCCCGTGACGGTTTGTCTGAAACAAGCACGCCTCTCGGTAGCACGGTGGTTCCCGCGTACATGGCCTGGAATTGGCTGAGACAGGATCCGATGCCGAGCGCGGCGCCTCCGCCCCAGGGCTGTGTCCAATGTGGTGAGGCGGACGAGCCGTTTGCAGCAGCAGATGGAGGCTGCGAGGCCGAGAAAGGAAGGGCAGTTGCTGGCCAGTCCTGGTTGCCTTCTGGGCGGAGTGGGCCGGCCCGTGCAAGTGATGATGCCCGTCCTGGAGGCGATCTCAGCGCAGCACGCGGAGACGATCGAGGTCATCAGGCTCACCATCGACCAGAACTATCTGACTCCCCAGCATACGAGGGCGAGACCGTCCCGACATTGTTCGTCTTCTAGGGCGGAAAGGTCGTCAAGTCCACGGTCGGGGCCACGCCGCAGAGCAAGATCAAGAGCGAGCTCCGCGACCTCGTCCTGGGGTAGGAGGAAGACGTGAAGGGCCTCGCCCCAGTGCGCCCAGACCTTCGACACCGAAGGCAAGACTTCGTCGGCCTGCCCGCCGAGTAGACGGTGCGTGCGACCGTTGCTGAGGCCGCGCGGCGAAGCTCCCCCGGCTACCGGGGCAGCTTGGCGGTGCGTTCGGGGTGGGCGGCGGTGACATAGCGCATGGCGGTCTGCTCGGTGATGCCGAACAGGCGCATCAGCCGGAGGGGATCGGCGCTCTCGGCTGCTTCGTTGAGGATGCGGTCCTGACGCAGACCACTCAGGGTCAGCCCACGGGGCAGGGCCCCGCTCAGCAAGCCGATGCTGACGGGCGGATGGTCGGGGTCGACCGCGGACTTCTGGCTGACCAGCAGATGGGGGTTGGAGGAGGCGGGCCAGCGCTGGTGGCGGTAGACCGTCCAGTCGGCGGCGAGTTGGTGGGTGAGTTCCTCCAGGTAGAGGGTGTGGCGCAGCAGACCGCGCCGTACTTCGAGGGTGCCGCGGGAGAGATCGAGGCCCGTGGTGTGCAGGGTCCGGATCTCCTTGCCGGGCAGCGCGTGGACGGCGGCGAGGGCCACGACGAGGCGGCCGAGCGGTGTCGTGGCCTGATCGAGCAGCCCCATCAGGAGGTCGGAGGGGATGGACTTCGGGATGCCCTTGATGTCGCCGACCGGGAGGTCCCGGGCGGGGTTGCGGAAGATCATACGTTCGCGCTTCAGCGCGCGGAACAGGCTGCGCAGTGCCGTGGCCAGCCCTCGGCGGGCGTAACCGGACACCCCGTCCACGACGGCCTCCACTTGGTCCTTGGTGATCTCCCTCAGTGAGGTCACGCCGTCGGTCGTGGTCCAGGAGGCGAGGGTGGGTTGGAGGTTGGTGAGGTAGCGGCGGATGCCGTCGTACCCGCGCGGCTCGCCCTCGCGGGGGCCCTGTTCGCGCATGGCCTTAACCCAGGTGCTCACTTCGCTCGCGACGGGCTCCGGCAGCGCGGTGAGGGCCGACTTGATCCACGCCAGATCCGCGTCCCGATGCAAGGTGGGGTCCTCCACCAGCAGGCCACGAACGCGCAGGAACTGGCAGACCGGGCTTGGCGGCGAGGTTCACGTCGATCCCAGCCAGGTCGTAGACGTCGCGCTCGGAGACCGCCGTGTCGGCGCCGAGCCAGTACAACAGGATCGTGAGCGTGCGTGTGTTCTTCCGGTAGTCCGGCCGCTGCCCCGGCCGAGTGCGGGTGAAGTCCTCGGCCAAGCGGCGAGCGGTCGCGGTCAGCGGCGGCTCGCCCAGAGGCATGCTCCGTAGCCGGGCCAGCACCGGGGCCCAGTCACGCCGGATCGTGAACAGCAGCATCTGCCCGTGGCTCGTATGCAGAGCAGGTCGTCGCTCGTCGTAGTTCGGGACCTCGCTGTCGCCAACCGAAAACGCCTCGAACGGCCCGCCCTTGCCGGTCGGCATCGAGATCACCAGCTGCGTGAACCGCTGGGAGGCGGGACGGGCTTCGTCGAGGAGACGGTAGGGGTGGCAGCTGCGGCAGCGGCCGTCGCGCAGTGCCAGCCCGTCGCGACTACAGCGGCAGCACCGGCCCCGCTCCGTCCGCTCCCGCCAGTGCCGGCACGGATCACAGACGAATCCTGCCCGCCGACCGGCGGGAATCCAGGCGTGGCAGTCGGCGCACTGGCGCGGTGCCCGAGGCGGAAGCGGCGCCAGATCTGTGCTGTATGGGGTGCGAGCGGGCTGATTCCTCCCGGAAAACCGCATGGGCTTGGGCGCCTCGTGCAGGAGACCGGCCCGCAGCAGGATCAGGCGGACTACGTCCCCGTTTGCTGGCAGGTCCCGCAGCATGGCCTCGGGGAGCCGCTCGGCACCCTCGGCCTCGCGCACGGCCAGGGCGAGGCGGACCATCTCGGCGACCTTGCGGCGCCAGCCCGCGGTCAACCCGTGCTCGGCCTCCATCGCCTCGATCACTGGGCGGACTTGCTCCCACCCGGCGACCGGCCGACCTACGATCGCGCTGATCGTGGCGTCGCCCAGCACCCGGGGCACGGTGAAGAGCGGGACCTGACCGTGTACCTGTGCCTCCAGCACCGGCGGGCCGACGGGAGCGGCCCGCTGCTGCCGGAGCTTGGTCCACCATTCAACCCCCACACTCCGACCATTCTTGGTGGGCCGGCGTAGTGGCCGAGCCGACGCCGACCGGTCGGCGTACGTGCCGCCGACCGTAAGTTGGACCGGCCGCGGCCGCGCCTCCTCCAGACCCAGGGCCCACTCGGCGTCTTCCTCAACTCGGATCGCCATGAGGCACGGCTTGCACAGCCCGTCCGTGTTTAGGTGTGCCTCGTGCCGGCACCGCGGGCAGGCCCCGCGCTTGGGGTACTTCCTCGCCCAGGGTCGGCACCCGTCACACACCCGATACCAATGCACCACCAGCCACCCCAGGCACACCGGACAACTCCGCGCCAGCCCCTCCCCACGATCCCCCGCCACCGGACAGCCCCCTCAACTCGGCGGGAGTGAGCGCGGCCCGGCACCACGACGGCCGCGCGGCACCGGCCGTACCGGGCCCGCCCCCGGCCCTTCTTCGGCGCCGACCGCGCGCTGACCGGACTCCGGCGCCGCCTGGCCCGCCGCGAGCGGCTCGGCCTGGAGCAGGTCAGCGACCGTGCAGTTCAGCGCGGCGCACATCTTGTCCAGGTCATCGAGGCGCACCGTGACCGGCGTGCCGCTCCACAGTGCGGCCACCTTGCTCAGCGACGGGTTGAACCCGACCTGCTGAAAGGCGGCGAGCACCTCGGTCGGCCGCCACAGGTCCCGCTGGGCGGCCACCATCCGCAGATTCCATTTCACCGAAGGTTCCCCTTGTCCATCACCAGTCGCTGGGCCGCCCGGGAGCTGGCCGCCAGATTCGCGAGCTCCGGGTCAGCGTGCGCAGTCGCCATGTACCGAAGAGTCGTAGTTGCCCAGTCGTGTCCGAGGACCTTCTGGACCTCCCAAAGTGTCATCCCACGCTCGTAGTTGTGGGTCGCGCAGGCATGGCACAGCAGGTGCGGAAACAGGTCGGTGACTGGGCCCGTCAGGTAGTGCGCGGCCGCGGTGTGCAACGCCTTGCGGAACGTCGAAGACACGATCGCCGGCGCGATCGGCACGTTCAGGTCGGCGATCGCCTTCGACTTGCGCTCCGAGGGCCACAGCGGTGCCCGCGGGTGCTCCGCGTCGTCTCCGAACTCGCCCCGAATCTCCTCGATATACCACCACAGCAGGGCACGGCCCTCCTGGAACAGATACGCCTCCCTCGGGCGGGGACCGGAGCCCCGGGCGCCCTTGCCTAGGACGACGAAGCGACCCCACTGGCCGTGCTCCCAGTGGATGTCACCCAAACACACCCCGCACAACTCCGCTGCCCGGACGCCTGAGAGGTAGGCGACCTTCGTCATCACGTAGTCGCGACAGGCGACCGCGTACTTCCGTGCGTTCGGCAGGTCCTCGCGCCAACGGCCGAAGAAGTCTTTCATCGCCCTCTGGGACGGCGGGATGCGCAGCCCGAAGTCCCCGCGGTGACGCGGCCGGTTGAACGGGTCAATTGGCGACTCGACGGAGGTACCGAAGCGGCGCATGATCTCACCGGCGTAGCGCTGCTCCAGGAATGCGAAGTACGCGTCGATCTTGTTGATCTTGCTGCGCAGGGTCGACTGGGCCCGCTTGCCCGGTCCTGCGAAGTATCGGTCGACCTCGCGGGAAGTCAGCTGCCACGGAACGGTGCCGTAGAACTCGCAGACCTCGATCACCGGTTTGATCAGCCCGTCCAGCGTCGTGGGCGCCAGACCTGCGGCATCGCGCGCCCACTGGTACTCGGACAGCGTGTCGAGGAAAAAGCTCTCCTCGTCGTGCACCGAGATCCGGGCCTGGCGCCGCCGTTGCAGCGTGACCACGTCCGCGAGCCCGGTTTCCACCGACACGTCGGCGGGGTCTATCACGACCGCCGGGTCCTGAGCCGGGGGCACGAGAGTCAGCACGCGACTTTCGGAATCTGCCACGAGAAAGCATATTACAGCGATCACCCGCAGATTTTGCGAGTTACTGCCGAGATGTCACGTCAGAGGTCGGGGCGAGCCGATGCGGTGGTCTACCTGCTGAGATGCGGCTTCGCGGTCGTCGGTCGTCCCACGGGAACCCGCGCATACTCCACTATGGAAGACGGAGCCATCGGGCAGCAGCTTGATGGTCCGCGCGGTTGCCCTACCTGCGTAGACGCCGTTCGTTGACTGATAGATCCAGCCGCAGTGCCCTCTATGGATCAAGATGCCGGATGCGGTGCGCCGGGGGACAGGATCGGCGAAGGACACCACGCCGCGCACGCCTGTGGCGAGCAGCTCGGTGTGGCAGCGCGCGAGGAAGAAGTCGGAGTCGGAATTTCCCGGGCACTCGTCGAGGAGGACAAAGCGTGAACACTCCAGCGACTCCGTGTACGGCTCCAACTCGGGCAGCGGCTTGGTGAGCACGGCCTTGCTGACCGGCACGCCGAACACCGCCACACCACACAGCCGCCGCTCGCCGGTCGAGATGTCGTACAGGCCGAACCTCTGGACAGCTGCGGGTAGGAGGCGGCGTAGTGGTGCCGGAGGACAAACGCCTCGGCGTCCGCTTCGCTGAGCCGGTCCACTTCGTACCGGCGCGCGTCGAAGCCGCCCTCGCTGATGTGCCGCCACATGTGTTTGCGCTCCCGCCAGCGCTGGCACCAAGGCGAGGTTGTCGGGTGCTCCTCCAGGTCCTCGAACGGCAATGGTTCCTGGTCCGGGGATCTCATCGTGCATCACGGTCTGCATGGTCTGCGTCCTCCGGCTGGCTGACGCCCGCGAACAAGGTGAGCTGGCCAGCCGGGGAGGACGGAGCTTTGGACGCGGCCGGTGCGCTCCCTGGGGCCGGCTGCGCCACGGGCGTCTGGACTGAGCCGGTCGGTTCGTAGCTCGCTCGGTGTGTGCAGGGGCAGATCCACCGGCAGGGCCGCTGCTCCGGGGCGTACTGGATCACGGCGACAACGAATCCCCCGCGATCGGTCACGGTGCCAGCGTGCTCGTCGATGCGCGGACCGCTGACGCTGACGCACTGGTCGTGATGGCCGTAGCCGCAGGGGTGGCAGGCCCCGGACTCGCAGGAGCACCAGCGGTGAAAACCGTGGGGGTAGGCCTCCTCGATCCGGCGCAGCCCCTTCGTCCAGGCGCTCGCGGACCCAGGCAGCCTCCTCCTCGCTCATGGGGGAGGGCACGGTGGAGGGGACGGGATCGAGGATGCCCATGATCGAGGCGCCGATGAGGCGCAGCCAGGTCGTCATGCGATGTCTCCGAACAGGGTGGGAGTGGAGTGAAGTTCGCTCATCCAGGCGAGGAGGCGGGGGAGGTTCGTGTCGGGCCCGAAGGCGAGGTAGGTGCCGTCGCAGCTGGTGCAGCCGAAGGCCTGGGCCAGGCGTAGCCGCCGGCGCGAGTTGACCCGGCCCATGTGGACGGCAAGGCCGCGCTCGCGGGCTTCAAGAGCCAGGCGGTGGGCGGCCGGTGACGTCTTCCACCGGGTCGAGCCGGCGAGGAACAGCACATCAATGCGGTCCCACGGAAGGAGGCGGTGCTCGCTGCCGTCCTGCGCGGCGAACGCGGCCCGGACGCCCAAGGCGCGGATCCGCTCCAGCCACGGCAGCGACTCGGCGAGCGTGGCGTCGGCGTCCATCGGGACGTCGGGAGCGACCGCCCACTGGCAAAGGCTGCGGCCATAGCGGTCGATGGTCGCCTTCAACCAGGCGAACCACGCATCCGCTCCGGGCCAGCCCTTGCCGAACTTGCCGTTGTCGCACGCGTACAGGGCGCCGGCCGGGATCACGTTGCCCTGGGCCGGAGTGGTCATGCAGCCCAGCAGCCCGGCCTCCATAGCCGCCCGCACGTCAGGTCCCGACGGCGTAGCCAGGTACAGCACGCGGGGCCGGGCACGCGATACGGGCAGCAGATATGGACAGGAGAACGTACACGTGGGGCCTCCGTGTAGAGGTGGAAGGGGGGAGGATGGTTCAGTCGAGCGGGAGTTGAGGGGCGGAGCCCGTGAGCAGCGCCGCCCACGACTCCTCGAAACTGGCGTCCTGCTTGTCGATCACGCGGGCGGGGGCGGTGGCGAAGAGTTCCTCCGCCATCGGCCAGGCCGTTGCGCGGCGGCGTGTCCAGGCGCGGGCGCGCCCGTAGACCGGGTCGTGCTCTACGTCGAGGCCGTGGCGTTCGGAGACGGAGATCAGCCGTCGTGCCAGCTGTCGCGGGCGGCCGAGGTCGACCCGTTCGGTGGAGCGCATCACCGGACGCTTCCTGCCGTCGTCGGACAACAGGAACAGGCGCCGTACGTGATAGAGCGCCCATGGCATGTCGAGTTCGCGCTCGAAGGCCTCCAGGCACGCCCGGTCCCGTGGCCGGTCGGGGTCGAAGTGCTCGAGCAGGGTGCGCGTCTTGTACAGCATCGCGTTCGGGTTGAGGGACATCGCCGTGTACTCCAGACGCAGCACCTCACCGGCGATCTCCGGGTGCGAGCGCATGCGTTCCAGATGGACCGGCAACGAGCCCACCGACACCGGGAACGTGCAAAAGGTGCAATACGATTTGGGCCAGTGCACGCCGAATCGGTCCAGGAGGTAGGCCTCGCACTGTTCCCGGTGCCAGCCCCAGTCGATGAGTGGGAACTCACCGCTGCGTCCGGGGATCTTCGACGCGGTCTGGTCGCCGAAGCGGCGGCCCTCCTCGTCGGCGTTGTAGCCCATGATCTGACGGAACGGGCGGCCACCGAAGACCATGGTGAGCCACCAGTCCCCGACAGCGCCCTTGGCCCACAGGCTGCACTTGCGGGTGCCGGCCTGCTGGGGCACCGTGCCGACGGACTCCAGGTCGTCCCACAATGTCCACGGCCCGCGGGTGAAGAGCCGCTCGGGGTGACGGGAATCGTCCAGGATCGTGAACCCGTCCTCTTTGAGGTGGCCGTTGCGCGCCAGCTGGACGAAACGCACGCCGTGCTCGCGCAGCAGCGGGAGCATGAACTCCTCGACCAGGAGCCGGGTCTCGGGCCACTCGCTGCCGGTGGCCATGTAGAGGACCGCGGTGCGCTCCAGGTCGATCCCGTATGCGGCCGGGTCGGTGAGCATCCGCGCGAGGTAGGCGGTGGAATCGGCGCCGAGACCCCAGTTGACCACGGTGTCCAGGTTCTCGTCGGCGCTGAGGCCAGGGAGCGATGGTGTGTACGGGCCAGCAGTGTGCACGGCGCGGCCCTACTTCTCGTCCGGACGTGCCGCGGACGCGAGAAGCATCCCGAGGCGAGCGGGTGCCTGGGCGCGGGGTCCGGAGGAGGCGGTGGGATGGGCCGGGGCGAGGACGCCGCAGCCGCGCCCGCAGTGATCGGTCACCAGATCCGTCAGGCGACCGGCGGGGCCGACGCTCACGGGCATGACCGGCGTCAGGACTTGGGACGGGTAATGCATGCGATCTTCTCCAGGAGCCGGTGTCCGGGCATGGCCGCGGACACGGGTGGGGTGCAGCAGGCAGCAGTGAGTGGGGTGGGTGCGGAGCCGGCAGCCGGGGAGCCGCAGCCGCGTTCAAAGCTGGGCAGTTGGGCTCAGATGGCGACAAGGCGCACGGCGTAGGCCGCGAGTGCGGTCACCGTGGTCTCGTCGAACGGCACGTCCCAGCCGATCTGGACTGTGGACGGGCCGTGGCTGCGTGAGCGAGCGCGACGGATCACGCTGCTGCTGCCGACGCGCGCGAGATCGACGAGAGGAACACCCGGCAGGCGCCCGGGAGTCTCCGTGCCCGTTCCGAGGGCGGGGGCGCGGCCAGGGCGGTGGGCGAGGTCAGCGGCCAGGTGCCGCAGGTGGTAGTCCTCGTGGGCACAGCACCCGTGGCAGGTCAGCACTGCCAGGCGGGGCAGGCCGGGTCCGCCGTACAGCTCATGCCGCAGGCCGGCGCCGATCCTCTCGGTGTGCACGATCGCGGTGTCCGCGGTGGGATGACTGCGTACGAGCCAGAATGCTTCGCCCCGCTCGTCCTGCCAGCACCAGCTGATGAGCAGGCCGGGGGTGTTCAGGATCTCCACCCAGTCCGCGTCGAGCACCGGCTGTCCTCCCCGCCACGGGGAGAGCTCCAGCGAGCTGCGCCCGGACGCCGGATCGGCGAACAGCGCCCCAGGTGTCAGGGGCCACGGGCGCACGCGGGCAAGCAGCAGCGGCGTCTGGTCGGGCCAGTTGATGCCGCCCTCTCGTGCGAGACGACGCAGCTGCACGGGACAGCTCCCGCAGGAGCCGGGGTGGCCGACGAAACAGCGGCCGAACCCGCCCCACTGCTGGCGGCCGGTCAAGGCCTCGTACAGCGCGGCAAACCGCGTCGGCTGCAACCCGCACTGGTGACGCCGGTCGAAGTGCGCATTGAGGCTGAGCCGGTTCCAGCCTCGGCCGTCAGGGCCTCGCGGGTACGTGGGCTGTTCGAGGAAGAGGGGCATGCGGAGTCTCCGTATTCGCACAGAAGGGGCACGGCCGGCATGTGGCGGCAGCGGTGTGGCGAGAGGCGCGCGGGCGGGCTGTGAAGGTGCGTCCGCCGTCAGGGCGGCGGGCGATGCCCGGGCGGCTCTCCGGCCGTCTCGGCGGCCGCGGCGCCGGGGAGATAGGCGACGGACAGGCGGCCCGCCAGTGCCTTCATCGCACGTTGAACGCAAGCCTGTTCGGCGCTGGCGGGTGTGTCAGCGGGCACCCGGTGCACACCGAGGTCCTCGTCGTAGACGAATCCGGCTCGTTCCAGCAGGAAGGCCGTGCCGTCGTCGACGCGCCCGTCGGCCAGGACGCCGTGGACGGGATGCCTGCCGATGATCAGGTCGGGGTGCAGGACGGCACTGCCGTGCGGTGTGTCAGGTGCGTCCGAGCCGTCGGCAGGACGGTTGGTCATGGTGGCGCTCCGTGAGATGTGGCGGCGTAAAGCCACACCGGTTTCGATCCGAGTTAAAAACGTGGTGATGGGGAACCGCGGCGCCCCGGCGTGCTTGCGCGTGGCGGCCCGGGTGGTCAGCGGCTGGTCGGTGCTGGCGGTTCGTCGAACGCCAGCTGCTCGTCCCGGCGGGCGCTATCCGTACCTCGGCTGTCCTGCTCGGGGTGGACCTCAAGGCGCCGGCGCACGTGCCCGTAGCTCTCGTCGAGGACATCCCAAGCCAGTGCCAGCGGAGGCCGGGTGAAAGCGAGGACCTCGGTGCCATCACCGGTGTCCGTCACCTGCAGCTCCGGATGCCGTGCTGCGACGGCCTTCAGTGCGCGTCGGAGGCTGGCCGGCTGGAGCCGCAGTACGCGCCCCGGTCCGGCGTCGTCGTGGAGGAGCCGGCCGAGCGAGACGCTGCCCGCTGCAGGAGTGAACCGTGAGGCGTAGTCCAGGCAGGCGTAGGCCACGACTGCGGCCGGTGCCCGGGCGCCGGCCGACGGGCTCAGGTGGACACCGCCGTCGGGGGCGGCGCTCATCATGCCCAGGGCGCTGAAGGGGCGGTCGGCAAGGTCTTCCAGTGTGGTGCGGGGGAGTTCGTGCATGCTGCCGGGGGTGTACATACGGATCAGGCACCGGATGTCGCGGTGGAGTGTGGCCGCTTCGGGCGATCGCTTCCAGTGCGAGGCGGCTGCCGCCCGCTGTATCCCGCTGTTCAGGAGCTCCGGCTTGAGGTGGGAGAACGGCGACAGGCAGAAGACGTAGAACCAGGCGGGCACCAGGCAGGGCGGAGCCAGCAGCCACCAGTGGAGCAGGAACAGGCTGCCGTCCTCCTCCAGGTAGGGGTCGGCTCCGTCCTCGTCGAGCAGCCACAAGCCCCTGGTGGTGGCGACCACGTCGCTGGGCCTGCCCGGTCCGTGGCGGATCTCGTCGGTGAGCTTGAACGCCGACGACCAGAAACGCATGGAGCCCACCGTGCTCCTGCCGGCACCCAGTTCGACGATCGCGCGGGGCGTTGCGAATACGCGGCAGTCGTCCCGCACGGCCAGGTGCGTCTTGAGGAGCCAGCCGTAGCGGGGAGAGTAGGAGCCGTGCCGGGCATGGACCGGGGCTACGTAGTTCGGGAACGCGGGCGTGGGCATCGAGACCTCCGGAGTGCATAGGGGAAGGCAGGCGGGGTCCGGCGCGGGGACCGAACGCTGGTGCGGCTAGGGCGCCTTGCCCTTGAGGGCGAGCCCGAGGAGGCGCAGGTTGTAGGCGCGCGAGCCGCTCCTCCCGGGCCGTGTGCGGCCGGGTGTGCGGCCGGGTGCGCCGTTCGAGGCGTTGGCGGTCCTGGGCGGCCACGGCACCGATCCAGTCGTCACCGAGGCGGTGCACGAGCCGTTTGCGCAGTTCGCGGCGCTGGCCGGGAGTGGTGGCCGCCCACACGCCGCGGCTGGTGAGGGTCGGGTTTGCCAGTGCCCACTTCAGGCAGTCGTGCACGACCGGGCAGCGGGAGCAGGCCAGTCTGGCCCGGGCGAGCGTCCTCTCACGCTGTGGCCGCCCGGTGACCTCCTCGATGGCGAACAGCGCCGGGTCGTCCTGGCAGACGGCGGGCCGGTCGAGGTGGGGGAAGGGGATGCGCTCGTCCGCGAGTGCGGAGGCGATGTCGGATGTCCGGGCGCGGATTCTCATGGATGCCCTCCAGCGGGGCGGCGGTTCGAAGACGGAGGGGCGGCCGGGCTGCCGGCCGGGCGCGCGAGGCAGGAGCGGTCAGCGCCACCGCTCCTCTTGGACCAGGCGCGCTTCCAGGTCGGCGTAGGTGTCACCCTCGTAGCCCAGAGGGAGGCCTCGCTTGCGACGTTCGACGTTGGCGGCCCTGACGCAGAAGTGGCAGGCCGGAACCCGTACGGCGTGGTGCCGCCGTGAGGGTTCGGGATACCGGCCGGTCTCGGGGTCGACCAGGACCGACACCACGCGTTCCGGGTCGTACAGGAAGAGCCGCCCGCAGTTGATGCATGGGCTCATCGCGGCGGGGTGGTCGTGTCCCATCGGGTCAGCCGTCCTCGAGGCCGGGGTGCCAGCGGAATGCGTCGGGCGACATCGATGCGGGGTCGTCGGGATCCCGGTGGTGGCTGTCCTGGGGGTCGCAGTCGGCTGCGGCGTGGGCGTCGATCCACTCGTCGGCGGCCTGTTCGGCGCCGAGGGTGCGCAGCAGACCGGCGAGCGTGTCGACTTCCGCGCAGTTCAGAAGGGGAGCGATGTCGGCGGTGACGGTGCCGCACCAGGTGTCGGCGAAGTCGTGTCCGACGCTGCTGGGGATGGTGGTCTGCTGCTGGGCTGTGTTGTGGGCGGCGTTCATGGCGCCTTCCGTGTCGTCGGCCGGGCGGGTGCGCAGCGGCTCGGGAGCGTTCAGCGGACGGGGGCCCATCCGCGGTGCCTCTGCGGCCGGGTGCGCCGCCCGTGGTCCGGCGCACCATGAGCCGGGGCGTGTTCCGGCCGGGGTGGTGCGGCAGGCGGCGAGGCCAGCGCTGGCGGGAGGGTGGTGTCGGTGTAGGCGATTCGGTGACGCAGGCTCAGCCCGACGTCGTCGGCGTCCAGGTCGAACGTGGTTCGCTTGATGCCGTCGCCGTCGGTGTACGTCCGCTGGCGCAGGCGGCCCTGGACGATGACGCTCATGCCGCTGTGCAGCGACTCACAGACGTGTTCTGCGACGTGCCGCCACACCGTGCAGGTGATGAACAGGGATTCGCCGTCGGTCCACTGGCCGATGCTGCGGTCGTAGACCCGGGGTGTTGAGGCGACCCGGAAGCGGGCGACGGGTGTTCCTTTGCCGGTGAACCGGATCTCCGGGTCGGCCACCAGGTTTCCGGTGATCGTGACGATGGTCTCGCCGGTCATGGCGGCCGCTCAGTCCCGGCGGCGGGCCGCGTGCTGCGCGGTCCGGGCGGCGGGGGAAAGGGGAAAGGGCGCGGGCATGGCTCACTCCGGTCTCGTGTGTTTCGGCGCCAGGAAGGTGTCAATCTCCTGATAATTCGATACTAGATATAAAAGGCGTGAAAGGCAAACGCTCACACCTGCACC
>NZ_JBYIVZ010000069.1:0-50788 GCF_057710365.1 Streptomyces sp. bgisy027 | reverse complement strand
ACGAGTCGGAGTCGGCTCACAGGCCCGTGACGGGCTGCCCGGTGAGTGCTTGAGCGATCTGCCAGAGCTGGCCACCCCGTGATGCCTTCACAAGTACAACATCGCCGGGGCGAAGGATGGAGTCGAGGTAGGCGGCGGCAGTGGCCCTGTCACCAACCAACGCGATGTCCGGCACTCCGGCCGCGCCTGCCGCAAGGGCGAGTTGCTTGGCCATGTCCCCGCCGACCGCCACGACCAGGTCGACGCCGTTCTCGGCTGCCATGCGCCCGACCTCGCGGTGGGCCTCGACGGCAGCGTCGCCCAGTTCCAGCATTTCTCCGAGTACGGCGATCCGCCGGCCGCCTGCGGCCTCGGTCGTGTCGCCGACTGCCTCGGTCATCAAGACTCTCCGTTGGGGATGAGGGGCGCGAAGGTGATCGCGCGGCCGGTGTAGGAAGCAAATACGCGGCTGAGGGGGACTTGGTCGTGTGTCTGGCCCCAGGCCGACGGGTCCCGGAAGTGGATCGTCGGGTCGGGGCCGTCGTCGTAGCCGCGCAGGATGACGAGGTGGCCGCCGGTGCGGCCGTCGTCGGGGAACTGCTCTGTCACGGACACGATGAGCGGGGCGTCATTTAGCCGCCTTGTCAGGTCTTCTGCCGGGACGGGCTCTGCGGTCGAGGGGACTCCGAGGTCGGTCGCCAGGCTCGCGATCCCTGCGTGAAGTGCTCCACGCGGGGTCAGCACCTCCTGCTTGACCGCGAGTTTCAGGAGTTCCGTGACCGTGGGCGCTTCGCGGCCGTAGGCGAGCAGGATCATTCTCAGTGAGGCCAGGCCGCACGCCCGGTTGGACCATTCGATCCTGTCCCCGAGTGCCCATCCGCCGTACAGGTCCCATTCGGCGGGGTCGATGAGCTGACGGCGCAGGGGGACTTCGTGGACGCGCGGCACAGCGGCGGGCTCCTACGGCGAGACGGCAGCCTCCCGAGCCCGTGTGGTGCCGACGAACGCGGGAGTGGGCAGGGGGACATCGTATGGCGGACGGGCCAGGGCCTCGTGGAGCATCGCCAACACGACGTCCGTGTGCGTGAGTCCGACCATCGCGGCTCCCACCGCGAAGTTGCTGTCACGGGACATGCCCGGCGTGCTGTTGACCTCCAGCACGAACGGATCGCCGTCCGCAGTGAGGATGAAGTCGATGCGCGCTGAACCACGCAGCCCGAGCCCGTCCCACACCGTCCGGACGTACCCAGTGACCTGGTCCAGCACCTCGGGCTCCAACTCGGCAGCGCGCACGATGACGGCGCCCCTGGCGTCCACGTCGAGCTTCGTCTCGGCGTCGTAGAAGTCGGCTTCGGCCGCCTCGGTGGCCAGTGGCGGGCAGACGACGACCGACCCACCCGGCAGTTCCAGGAGACCCACCGTCAACGGAGTGCCCGCCACGTACTCCTCGACGAGCACGTCCGAGCCCTCGTCGCCGGCGGCATCTGTGAGAGCGGCGGGCAGGTCTGCCGGATTCCGTACGAGGCTCATGCCCACGCTGGATCCGCCGAAGGGCGGTTTGACCATCAGGGGGTGGCCGTTCCAGGTCACTGGGCCGCCGGACCAGACGTGCCAGCCGGGCGTGGGGACGCCGAGGGTCAGCATCACCCGCTTGCAGAGGATCTTGTCGGCGGCCACCGCGGATGCCCCGACTCCGCTGCCGCAGTAGGGCACGCGCAGGTAGTCGAGCAGCCCCTGCAACCGGCCGTCCTCGCCGTAAGGGCCGTGCAGATTGGAGAGGGCTACGTCGTACCCAGCCAGGTCGATGATGAAGTCGGGCTCGCACGGGTCCAGCACCTTCCACCGGACCCCAATCTCCTCCAGGGCCGCGCCCAGGGCAGTGACGGATCGCTGCTCGACCGGGCACTTCGAGTGGTAGAGCCTGTCCTCAGCGGACACGGGCCCGTAGATGAGGGCGACCCGGAGGTCCTGGTGACTCTGCCCCCACTCGCGAAGTTCCTTGGCGGCCCTTCGCAGCGCACCGTCCGAGTTGGGTATGAGGAAGAGTGTCATGCGAGTATCCCTTCGAAGGCATGGGTGACCGGGCCGCCGACCCAGTGGGTTCGGGTCGGCCGGGCGTCGTGCGGCCGGACGGTGAGCGGTTGGCCGGCGAGGTTGTGAACGGTGACAGCGCGGGCAGCGACCAGGCCGCGCATGGTGGCGACAACCACGGCTGCTACAGCCCCGCTTCCGCACGAGAGGGTTTCGTCCTCGACCCCGCGCTCGTAGGTACGAATCTTCAGTGCCTGATGGCCAGCGGACTGAACGAAGTTGACGTTTGTCCCCAACGGGGCGAGGTCGGCGTGGTGACGCACGAGGCGCCCGACCATCACCGTGTCGACGGCGTCTACGTCGTCCACGATGGCGACGACGTGCTCCGTGCCGGTGTGGGCACTGTCGAACCAGGTCGGTCTGCCGTTGATGACGGCTTGTAAGCGGCGTGGGTGGACCGCGCCGACCTCGGCCGTGACCCACACGGAGTCGTCGGAGACGACGGCCTCGTGTTCCACGCCGGCCATGTGGAGGCGCATCTGCTGGAGGCCGTGATCGCGGTGAGCGACCCAGGCGGAGCACCGCAGAGCGTTGCCGCACATGGTCGCGGTCGAGCCGTCCGCGTTGAAGCAGGCGACGTCGAGGACGGCGGGGCTGTGGCTGATCAGTCGGCTGATGACCAGGCCATCCGCACCCACGCCGGTACGCCGGGCACACAGGCGTTCCGCCTCCTTGGGCCACTCCTTGGCGTCGTCCGGTCCGAAATCGGAAAGCAGGACGAAGTCGTTTCCCGCGCCGTGGATCTTGCGGAAGCGCATGGCGAAGCTCCTCGCGTGTGAAGTGAGATGAGGGTGCGGTGCCCGAGCGGGGCGGGGTCAGAGGCGGTCGATGGGGCGGTAGGTGGTGCGGGCTTCTCGCATGACCCAGGGCTCTCGTCCAGCGAAGATCAGTACGCGGTGGGCTGCGGTGCCGGCGGACCTCATGTCCCGGACGCGCTGGTACTCGCCGTCGAGGTAGACGAAGTCACCGATGCGGACATCGCCCGGCGGTCGGGTGTGCCCGATCGTTCCGATCGGCGGAGGGGGCAGGGGCGGCGCTTCCTTGGTCCTGCGCTCGTACATCAGCCCCTCCAGATGCCGAGTAGGAGGGAGCCACCGAGTGCGATGAGGCTTGCCACGTAGGCGAGTTGTTGGTTGCGGGGACTCATTGGATTCCGATCAGGTGGTGCTCCACGCGGGCGCGGACCGACGGGATGCCTATGTCGGTCAGGGGCACCCAGGCCGCCACACCGCTCTCGATCATCGACGGGAACACGGCGCCCGAGTGGGCCCGGAAGAGGTAGCGGACGCCGACCCGGAGACGGGGCCCGTAGCGGTGATGGCCCGGTCTGGTCACGTCGACCAGGAAGGGGCCCTCGGCGCCGGGCTGTGTCCAGACGTCTCGGATGCCGACTTCCTCGGCCAGTAGGCGCAGGGCCGCCTCACTGAGGGAGTCGTCCCTCTCCTCCGGCTCCGCCTCGGCGAGGGCGTACTCTCCCTCGTGCCGCAGGCACAGGACGCGATCATGCTCGTCGACGACGACCGCGCCGGTGGTCACGAGGGGGCAGCGCTGGTCGTGGGTGCAGGCTCGCCGCTGTGAGTGGTCGCGGGCCGCGTCGTAGACCGGCATCAGCGCCATCCGGTCGGCGGGGTGCTCGTAGATGTAGTGGGAGAGCTCCCGCACGATCTGGTCGTCCTTGACGCTCACGGGGCACCCAGCCCGTTGCGCTGGGAGTAGATCCACAGCAGGCGCCGCGTCAGCAGGGCGAGATTGCGGAGGTAGAGGTAGGTCCCGAAGGTGGGTGTCTCGGGGGTGGGCCGGCTGGTGAGGTCGACCAGTTTGGTTCCCTCGCACAGGAGTTTGCGCACCTCGCCGTCGTCGTCGGCGCCCAGGTCCACGTGGAGCAGGCGGTTCAGGTGTCCGGCGATGACCGGTACCTGCTGGTCCATCGCCACGCGGGTCGTGGTGTCCATCCGCAGGCCGAGGACGGTGTTCGTCTGCGAGGAGATTGCCTCTACGTCGATGGGGGCGTCGTCACCCTCGATGTCCTCGGCCGTCTCGAACGTCTTGCCCGTACTTGCCACTGTCATCACTGGCCCCTCCGGAGCGCGTTGTCAGCCGTGGCTATAACGCTAGGAAAGGGAGAGGATGGGGTTCCACGAGTGTGCCGGAACTTGCCGGGCATTCACCCTAGAGATTCGATGGCAGTGGTGATGATTTCCCGCGCTGCAGCGCCGTAGACGGCAAGTTCTGCCAGTTCGCCGAACGTTTTGGCATACATGGCAAGTTCGTGTTTCTGGACGACGGTGAGATGAGCCGAAACCAGTTCGACGTTCACCATCTCGTCGTCGTACAAGAAGAATCCCTCGACCGGCCACAGACCCGATCGGTCGGCGTCCTGGGGGATGATGCCGATGCTCACCGACGGCAGCGCCATGACGCTGAGCAGATAGCCGAGCTGGCCGGCCATCACGTCGGTGCCGCCGATGCGGTATCGCAGCACGCTCTCCTCCAGCAGGATCGCGAACCTGTGGTTCCCGTAGACGACCTGCTGCTTCTCCACGCGCACCTTCACGGCCGCCGGCACATCGTCGATGAGCCCTCGGCGGTCACGAATGGAGGTCAGAAGCGCGGTGATGTACGAGGCCGTCTGCACAGGGCCAGGGATGAGCCAGGGCGAGTAAATCCGGAAGCGCTCGGTGCGCTCCCAGAGAGGAACCACGGATTCCTGCGCCCACTTGAGGCCATGGCGTTCCATCTTGCGCCACTCGACATACATGCCCTCAATTCCGCGGGCAGTCGAGATGAGGTCCTCCGCTTGGCCTTCCGCACCGCACGCGGAACACCACGCGCGAAGGTCGCGCTCCGAGGGCGCGCGTGTGCCGCTCTCGAAGCGCGAAGCCTTCGACTCATGCCAGCCCAGGCTCTGGGCCAATGCTCGCTTGGTGAGTCCGGCCGCTTTCCGGATGTCGGCGAGGCGTTGCCCGAGCGCCTTGCGGGCTTCCTGGACGCTCGACGAGGGCGATGTCATCTCAGTGCGGCCGTGCTGTTCGCGCTGTCAGGCCGGCTCGAACGCGGCGTGGGGCGTCGCGCGCTGCCACACGGCCTCGAAGGCCGACTCGCACAGCTTCGCCACCTCGGGGTCTTCTGTGAGCTCGACCTCCATGTTCTCGCCCTCGCCGTCGAAGTGGTTCACGAGGACGAGGTGGGAGTCGAACAGCCAGAAGTCGTTGCCCGGAAGCGCGATGTCGGTCGCGGAGCGCCGCGGGAGCCACCGCACACTCTCGCCGGCCGCGATGTTCAGCCCGTCCGTCACGTCGTACTCGAAACGGATGTACTCGCTGACCGGCATCGAGACGACGCGGGCGCGTCGCACCTCGACACCTCGCGAGGTCGCCTCCGTGACGATCGCGTGCCAGTCGGCCCAGCGCTCGGCGGGGTCAAGGACCACGCCGGCCTTCCAGTCGATGAAGGCCGGGTCCGACTTCATGTAGGCGTCGCGCATCTCCAGATGGACAGCCGTCCTCTGGCAGTCCCGGAACAGCTCCTCAAACGTCGGGGTCCTCGTCATCCCTCTTCACCTCCAGGAAGAACTGCACCATGCGCCGAGGGATCTCCACCACCGACTCATGGCCGGGGATGTCCATCTGCCCGAGACGCTCAGCGTCCTCCACCTTCCACCCCTGCACGAGGTAGCTCTCCTTCTCCTCGTCGAGGTAGATGGTGGGCGAGCCGCCACTCGGACTCTCCGGGTCCTTGCCGAGCTTGCGCAGGGCCATGATGTCCTCCTCGGATGCCGGTAAGGATCTCTGTGCCAGAGCTTGCCCGCGACTGGGGCTCCGAGCCAGGAACTTGCCCAAACTTGCCAGGAGTTAACAGGGCGCCCCTGGGCGGGCGCAGTTCTCCCGTACATGAGCAAGGTCCGAACGTGCTCCGGAAGCGGCCTACGGAGGCGGAGTCCTCAGCGCCTCGTGCCGCGAGGCGGCCGGGCTCACACGCACACCGACAAACGACAGGCCCCCGGGGCGGACACCATCCGGGGGCGTTCAACTCAATGTCGGATCAGGCTCAGACGTGCTCGACAACCGGCGGCTGCGCCGAGGACCCCTCAGCGTCCGGCCCTGCCCCCCGCAGCGCGACCTCCTTCACGAACACCGCCGCCACCAGCGCGACCGCCGCGACAACGGCCCCGAGCAGGAACGCCGAGTGCGTGCCGGCCGACACGGCGTGCTGGTACGCCTCCCGCGCCGCTTCCGGCAGCTTGGCCAGGCTCGCCGCGTCCAGCTGTGCGGACTGCTCGGTCACCTTCGACCCGATCGCCCCGGCCCGCTCGGCCATGACCTCCTGGACCCGGTTGTTGAACAGGGCGCCCATGATGGCGACACCGAACGAGGAACCAAGCGTGCGGAACAGGGTGCTGGACGAGGACGCCACGCCCATGTCCTCCATGTCGACGCTGTTCTGCGCGACCAGCATGGTCACCTGCATCAGACATCCCATGCCCAGACCGACGATGGCCATGAACACACCGGAGGTGACGCGCGAGGTCCCGGTGTCCATCGTGGACAGCAGGTAGAGCCCGACCACCATCAGGACACCACCGACGAGCGGGAAGACCTTGTACCTGCCGGTGTTCGTCGTGATACGCCCTGCCAGCATCGAGGTCACCAGCATCGCGAGGAGCATCGGCAGGAGCAGCAGCCCGGAGTTGGTCGCGGAGGCGCCCTGCACGGACTGCTGGTACAGCGGCAGGTACAGCGTCGCACCGAACATCACGAAGCCGGTGATGAAACCGATGACCGCCATCAGCGTGAAGTTGCGGCTGCGGAAGATGTGCAGCGGCAGCACCGGCTCGGCGGCCCTGGTCTGCCAGAACACGAACCCGATCAGCGAGGCCACGCCGACGCCGATGAGCTCCATGATCCGCGCGGAAGTCCAGGCGTACTGAGTGCCGCCCCACGTGGTGACCAGCACGATCGCGGTGATGCCGACGGTCAGCAGCACGACACCGAGGTAGTCGATCCCGGCCTTGGCCCGCTTCTTGGGCAGTTGCAGCACCACGGCGATCAGACCCAGCGCGACGACACCGAGCGGCAGGTTGATGTAGAACGTCCAGCGCCAGCCCCAGTTGTCGGTGATGGTGCCGCCGACCAGCGGTCCGCCAATCATCGCCAGCGCCATGACGCCGGCCATCATGCCTTGGTACCTTCCCCGCTCACGCGGCGGAATCAGGTCACCGATGATCGCCATGACACCGACCATCAGACCACCGGCGCCGAGACCCTGAACGGCCCGGAACCCGATGAGCTGCCCCATGTCCTGGGCCATGCCGCTGAGCGCGGAGCCCACCAAGAAGATCACGATCGAGGTCATGAAGACGCCCTTGCGGCCGTACATGTCGCCGAGCTTGCCCCAGACCGGGGTGGCCGCCGCCGTGGCCAGGGTGTACGCCGTCACCACCCAGGACAGATGCTCGGTGCCACCCAGCTCGCCGACGATCGTCGGCATCGCGGTGCCGATGATCATGTTGTCGAGCATCGCGAGCATCATCGCGATCATGAGCGCAAAGAGCACGAGCCGAGTACTCCGGGGCTGCTTCCCTGCCCGCGCGTCGACGGTGTCGACAGTCAGCGTGTCCGCCATGATTCCCTCTTCTCCAGGACTGCGGCCCTGACCAGCCACTTTCCTGCCGTATCGCCTTCAACCGACCACTTACTTGCCGCCCGGCAAGTTGGTTACACTGGAAAGGTAGACCCGGAACTAGCCGGGCGTCAAGTAAGTTATCTAGTCGGTCGGCAAGTAAGTTCGTACGGGACGCGAGGAGCGCGACAATGGGCGGCACCATGGACGACACCAAGCGGCAGCAGCGTGGCAATACACGCCAGCGCATCCAGGACGTGGCTCTCGAACTCTTTGCCGAGCAGGGCTACGAGAAGACCTCATTGCGCGAGATCGCCGAGCGGCTCGAGGTCACCAAGGCGGCGCTCTACTACCACTTCAAGACGAAGGAAGAGATCCTCGTCAGCCTCTTCGAGGACCTGACTCAGCCGATCGAGGAACTGATCGAGTGGGGCAAGTCGCAGCCGCGCACCCTGGACACGAAGCAGGAGATCGTCCGCCGCTACAGCGAGGCGCTGGCCGAGGCACTGCCGCTCTTCCGCTTCGTGCAGGAGAACCAGGCGACACTGAAGGAACTGCGCACCGGCGAGAGGTTCCGCGAGCGCCTGCTGGGCCTCCGCGAGATCCTGGTCGACCCGCACGCCGCGCTGGTCGACCAGGTCCGCTGCGTCAGCGCGGTCTTCACCATGCACGCCGGCATGATCGCCCTCAACGACCTCCCGGGCACCGACGAGGAGAAGCGCGAGGCTGTCCTGGAGGTCGCGACCACTCTGATCACCGAGGCACACCAGGCCACGCACACTGCGGCTACGCAGGGGCGGTGATCTGAGGGCATCGGTCACGCCGCGCCGTCCGCAAGGCCGAGTTCAGTGGGCTGCGCCACCGCGGCACTGCCTGGCGCACGGCGGGGTCACGATTCTTCTTACAGGTCAGGGAAAAGGACGCGGGTGCGACGACGGTCAGGTGTCACGAAGACACCGTCGGCGGTGACCAGTTCGGTGGCAGGGTCCTCCTGGGCGGTGACCGACCCGGTCACGAAGATCTTGCGGCCATCAGTGCCCGTGACTCGACCGAGGATGCTCAACGGTGTCTCCAGCGGGACGGGCCGGTGGTAGCGCATCTGAAGGGAGACGGTCAGGCCGGGCATTCCCGCGGCCACGCAGGCGCGCCCCATGATCTCGTCCAGGAGCATGGCGCTCATGCCGCCGTGACCGTACCCGGGCGGGCCTTCGTGAGCGATGCCCAGCACGCAGCGGCCGATCAGGCCGTCCGGGGTGGGCGTTATGTGCATGGGTGGGGCCAGCGGACTGCCGGCCCCGGTGACAGGGCTGTACATCCGTGGCCCCGCCGGGAAGTCGTCCACCTCGGGGATCTCGGCGCGTGCGCGCCGTCGTCCGGTCAGCTGACCGGTGAGGTGACGGACGCCGTCCGCCACACGGTGGAGGGTGTCCGGGGAGGCAGCGGTTCGAACCGTGGCTTCCACCAGGGCGCGCAGTTCGTGTCCGAGGCTGGTGATGGCCGCTTTCTGGTGTTCCAGGTCGGCGGCTGTCCCTTGTGCGGGCGGTTCGGTGCGAGAGGTGTGCATCGGGTTTCTGAGGTCGGTGGGACGGCGGGGCGAGGTCCGGACGAGGTCAGCTGTCGGCCCTGACGAAGACGGGCTTGAGGTGCTTCTCCGGCAGCGCGGTCGGCAGGTCCTCCCAGTCGATGACATGGGAGACGACCTTCTCGGGGGCGACCTTGCCCGAGGCCGCGAGTTCGAGGGCGTCGGGGATGTGGGCGCGGACGTTGTCGCGGGCGATGCGCAGGGTGACGCCGGTGAGGTACATGTCGAGCAGGGGAAGTTCTCCGGGGCGGAAGTGATTGCCTGCCGATTCGCAGATCCCTTCCGGAGTCAGGCACTTGACGGCCAGGGCAAGCTGGTCGACGCGGCCGGTGGCTTCCACGGCGATGTCGTAGCTCTGCGGGATCGGCTCCAGCGCTTCGGCCGTGGCAGCGCCGTATCCCCTGGCCAGCACACGGTGTTCGGGCTCCGGATCGACGTAGAGCACCTCGGAGGCGCCGAGCGCGCGGGCGATATCGCAGACGTACAGGCCGATGCTGCCGCGGGCGACGACCAGCACCCGCGCTCCGGGGCGGGCCTTGAGGTGGGGGGCGACCAGGCGCCAGGCCAGGGACCAGTTGTCGCTGGCGGAGGCCATGGCGACCGGGTCGAGGCCGGCCGGCAGGGGTACGAGCATCGCGTCGGCGTAGGGCACGCGGACCCGGTCGGAGAAGAGTCCGCCCCAACTGCCGCCGATGGGAGCGCCGTACATCGCCATGTAGGGCACGGCGGAGCAGTGCGCGGTCAGCCCGGACCGGCAGCGCTCGCAGCTGCCGCAGTTGATGGACCAGGGCACGACGACGAGGTCGCCGGGGGTTACCGCGGTGACGGCGTCACCGGTCTCGACGACCCGGGCGACGCACTCGTGGCCGAGGGCGAAGGGCGGGTCGATGAAGCCGTGGCCGGCGAGGATGGAGGAGTCGACGTCACAGGGGGTGGCGGCGACCGGAGCGACGATCGCCTCCCCGTCCGACTGGAGTTTGAGGTCGGGTGCCTCGCGCCACTCGACGGTGCGCTTGGCGACGTAGGTCAGTTCACGCATCGGTGCGCTGCCCCTTCGCCAGAGCCACCAGGTCGGCGTACCGGATGACCGACCCGCCGGCGCCCCAGGTGCCGTCGGGCTGCTCGTGCACCAGCACCCACACCCGTAGGGCGTCGTCCGGGGACAGTGCCGCGGCGGCCAGGACGGTCTTCGTCGCCTCCTCGACCAGACCGGCCTTGCGGGGCTCGGAGAGCGCACCCTGCGGGACGGTGACCTCCACCAGGAAGCGCGGTGCGTCGTCCTCGGCGGTGGTCTGGGCACCCTGCTCCAGTTCGACCAGGTAGCTCCAGGCCTGGGCGCGGAAGAAGGCGGTGTCGGGGGCGCCCTCCCAGCGCAGCAGCACCGCGGCGAGGTCCCGCTGGACGCTGCTGCGGCCTTGTTCGGTCAAGGCGCCGGCGGGGGCCGTGAGCCGGATCATCGGCATGGACATCCCTCTCTCTGCGTTTCGTGCGACGGCACGCGTCTATGACAGTCGTTATGGACGGCGCCCACGCTAGACTATGACGATCGTTATAGCCAATGGGGTCAGAAGGGATCATGTACGTGACCAAGGCCAGCCCGTCAGCACGCGAACGGATCGTGGCCGGTGCGGCCGACATGATCAGTCGACGCGGCCTGAACGCGACGAGCATCCGCGAGATGGCCAAGCACGCCAGGGCGCCCCTCGGGTCGACGTACCACTACTTCCCCGAGGGCAAGCAGCAACTGGCCACCGAGGCCGTCCGTTTCACGGGCGAGTGGACCGCGCGCCGCCTGCGCGAGGAACTGACGGCGGGTCCGGTCGCCGGACTGCGGGCCTTCCTCGCCCTGTGGCGCAAGATCGTCGTCGACAGCGACTTCCGGGCCGGCTGTCCCGTACTCGCCGTCTCCATCGAGGAACCTTCCAGCGACGAGACGCCGGCCGCCCTCGCGGCCGCTGCCGACGTCTTCGCCGCATGGGAGGGCCTGCTCGCCGACTCGTTGCGCGAGCACGGCGCCGAGCCCGATCAGGCGGCTCAGCTCGCGACGCTCGTCGTCGCGGCCGTCGAGGGAACCGTAGCCATGTGCCGCGCCAAGCGCAGCACCCAGCCCCTCGACCACACATCGGAACAGTTGCAGGCGCTCATCCTCGCCACGATCAAGGACTGAGCCGGCCAGGCTCGGTGTCCCGGACCTCAAACGCCCAGTGCGGCACGGATCGCCGCAACTCCCTCCTCGGTGAAAACCTGCTCCACGGCAGCGGCGGTATCGACTGCACACCGCCGCCGTCGATCTGCGACGGGCGGTCACCCCCTCCCCCGGCCTCTCCAAGGGCACCGAACTACGGTTCGCGCCCTTCCCTCTCGGCTCGGTCGTGAAAGTGGCCGACGGTGTCAGGTGGTGGGCCCGACGGCGTCGCCGCCCTTCCCTTCCCAGCCGCCGCGGCACCGCCGGTCCGGCTGCGAGACGCCGAGGTCGGGACATGGGTGGCAGGATCGCCGCCCGGCGGCATCACCTGGCTCTGCGCCGGTGGGCGCGGCGGAGGCAAGGGAGACGGCGAGGGGAGGGGGCCGGGGGCGGTGACAGGGGGAGCGGTCACCGGATCGCAGTCTGACAACGTTGGCACGGTGGCCGCCACCCGGCCCCGGACGCGCGTCACCGACGCCACACCGACCGTGTCGGCGAGTTGGGCGGCCTGCCGGCCCGTCAGCCGGGTGGTGAAGCCGTCGGGTTGGGCAGCGCGGGGGTCACCGAGCCGTACCTCGTAGACGCCGTCGACGAATTGCCGTCGCCCCGCCGCGCCTGGCGCGGCGACGGTCGACGACCTGGCCTGTATGACGGTGAGGGTGAGAACCAGAGCCCCGACAAGGACGGGGGCCAGCAGCACGCCGACGTCACGACGGCTTCTGCGTCCCGAGGTCGTGGCGGGCCGTTGGCGATCGCCCGGGGCTGCGGCCGTACGGGATATGACCACTTTCATGGCAAGGACATCTTCCGTGGAGGAAGGCAGGAGTGGGCGGACACCCGTCACCCGGCCGCATCCACGCGAGCCGGTACGACCGGCCGGACAGGACGGCTGTCCGCTACAAGAAACCTAGCGGACAACTGTCCGCTTATCAAGGGCGGGCCTCGCCTCCAGCGGCACTCCCCCGCGGCCTGAGCGCGTCACAGACGAGGTCGAGCAGGCGATCGGACCGATCCCGGGCCGCGTCGGTCGCGATGGCGAAGAACACACCGACCAGCATCGTGGTGACGTCGTCGGGGTCGACGTCCGACCGGAGCACGCCCGCCGCCGCGCCCCGCTCCAGGAACTCGGCGATCGCGGCGGTGACACGCTCCCGCGAGGGGGGAGCGATGCGCCCGGCGGCGAATCCGACCCGCAGCGTCTCCATCATCCCGCGCTTGGTGGCGACGAAGGCGGCGTAGCGCCCCATCCAGGCCCGCAGCGCGACATCGGCGGGGTGCTGCTCCAGCAGCAGGGGGACACTCGCGGCGACCCCCTCCAGCTCGGTGGCGTAGACGGCGTCGACGAGGCTCTCGCGGGTGGGGAAGTGGCGATACAGGGTCCCGATCCCCACGCCGGCCTGGCGGGCGATGGCCTCCAGCGCGACAGGACCGTCACCGGCCGCGAAGGCGGCCTGGGCGGTGGCGATCAGCTTCTCTCGGTTGCGCTGCGCGTCGCGGCGGGCCGGTCTGCCGCCGGTCTCGGGCGAGCCGGTCGGCCTGCGAGCCGGGGACGCTTCGGACGGACTCAAAACGGAGGCTCCTCCGGTAGTGCTACGGTGGACGTAACGGAGGCTCCTCCGCTTTCTCCATTCTCCCACGAGAGCAGGCAGTCATGACGTCCGCAGGCATCCCCTCCTCCGAAGCCGCTCCCACCGGGGCCGCACGTCCCGGTGGCACTGGTTCGCTGGCCGGCCGCACCGTCTCGCGCGTCGGGTACGGCGCGATGCAGCTGGCGCGCCTTCAGGGCGACCGCAGCGCCGCCGTCGCCCTGGTGCGCCGGGCGATCGACCTCGGCGTGGACCACGTGGACACCGCCCAGTTCTACGGAAACGGCTTCGTCAACGAGGTGCTGCGCGAGGCGCTTCGGCCCCAGGACGACGTCCTGATCGTGAGCAAGGTCGGGGCCACCGCCGACCCCGACGGCCAGATCCCGGTGCGTCTGGCGCAGCGGCCCGAGGAACTGCGGGCCGAGATCGAGGCCGAGCTCGCCACGCTCCGGCTGGAGCAGATCCCGGTGGTGAACCTCCGCCGCGTCGACGGTGGGCACACGGGGGTCCCCGTACCGGAGGAGCAGATGGTCGCCCTCGACGACCAGCTCGCGGAGATGATCGCGATGCGCGAGGAGGGCAAGATCGGTGCGATCGGGCTGAGCAGCGTGACCCTGGACGTGCTGCGCCGCGGCCTGCCCGCGGGCATCGTCTGTGTGCAGAACCCCTACAGCCTGGTGTCGCGCGAGGACGAGGACATGGCCCGGTTCTGTGCGGACGAGCAGATCGCCTGGGTGCCCTACTTCCCCCTCGGCGGCGCGTTCCCGGGCCGGCCGAAGGTGACCGACGAACCGGCCGTGCTCGCCGCGGCCGAGAAGCTGGGGTGCAGCCCGGCGCAGGTCGGCCTGGCCTGGCTGCTGCACCACGCACCCAACGTGCTGCTCATCCCGGGCACCACCGACGCCGGTCATCTCGAAGCGAATCTGGCGGCAGGCGTGATCGCCCTGGACGAGGAGACTCTCGCCGTCCTCGACGCGATCCCGACCCGCCCGGTCGCCGCTCCGAGCCACTGAGGGACACCGGTTCCGGCGCGTCGCTGCCGGGCGATCCGCCGCCGTCTCTCCGGTCGGGCAGCACGGGGGACGGCACTCAGGCCGAGCCGTCGAGCAGGCGCTTGGGGTGCATGCCGTCGACCATCCCGAGGAAGGGCGGATGGATGCTGTAGCCGAGCATCCGGCGGATGTCCTCGGACACCACTCGGGCCGTCTCCCGGGCGGTGGACAGGCTGAACGCCTCCTGCGGCCTCAGCCATGGTTCGCAGTACTGGGCCGTGACGGCCAGCCGGGCGCGGTCGGAGGCGTTGGCGCCGCCACCGTGCCACAGAGTGCCGACGAAGAAGACGCACGAGCCCGGAGGCATGACGGCCTTCACGCGGGCGTCGTCGTCCGCCGGCCGACGCTCGCCCCAGCGCTGGCTCCCCGGCAGGACCACGGTGGCGCCGTTGTCCTCGGTGAAGGCGTCGACGGCCCACACGGTGGCCGCGCTCAGCGGCGCCCGGGGACGCGGCACGGGGTACATGCCGTCGTCGGGATGCAGCAGCTGAGGGTCCTCGCCGGGAAAAATGTTGATGACCTGGAGCTGGGACAACAGGTAGTTGGGCATCAGCAGCCGGTCCAGCAGGGCCAGCACGCGCGGGTGGTCGACCATGCGGTCACAGGCCCGGGTCCTGTCGAGCACACTGTAGAGGCGCTGGGTCAGCCGCCCCTCGAAGGTGTTGCGACCGGTCCGGTCGAGCAGGGGCGTCACGGCCGCGCGGACGTCCTCGCACTCGGCTTCGGTCAGCAGGTTGTCCAAGATGACGTATCCGTCGCGTTGCAGGGCGGCGAAGTCGGCGTCGACAACGGCTGCGGGGACTACGGCTCCCCTGCTTTCCGTGGCCTTGTGGCGTCGGGCGAGGTCGGTGTGGAGGCCGTCGAGCGAGTCGATGGTGTCCACCGGGCTGTGGCCGGGGTCCGGCAGGTCGGGCGAGTGGGACATGGCGTGGTACTCCTCGATTCCTCGACGGGTATGGCGGTGAAGGCGGCGATGGCTGTGAAGTCGGCGATGGCTGTGAAGTCGGGTCGACGACGTCAGGGGACCGCCCCGCACGTCTGATCGCTGTCATGGGGCGAGTTCGGCCAGGCGTCCGAGCTCCTTCTCTGTGAGCCGGAACGACTGCGCGCCGGCGCTCTCCTCGGCCTGCTGCGCTTTGGAGGCTCCCGGGATCGCCACCACGGTGTCGCCGTAGAAGGTGATCAGCCAGTTCAACGCCACCTGAGCGCGGGAGACGCCGTACGCATCGGCGATCCTGCCCAGCTCGCGCAGCAGCGGTCGGCTGCGTTCCAGGTCCCGGCCGCTGCCGAACATCGCCTTGCGCAACAGGGGTGCCCGGCGCAGGGCGGCGGGATCGTCGTGGAAGCGTCCGGTGAGGATGCCGGCGTGCAACGGTGAGTAGGCGATCAGCGTGATCCCCAGTTCGCGGGCGGTGTTCAGTACGCCGTTGCGTTCGATGTCGCGGTTCAGCAGGCTGATCTGCACCTGGTTGGCCGCCAGTTCGACGCCCTCGGCACGCAGGGCCGCGGCGGCGCGGGACATCTGGCGGGCGCTGAAGTTGCTCACGCCGATCGACCGGATCTTGCCGGCCCGCAGCAGCTTCGCCATCTCGCGCATCTCGCTCGCGACGGGCGAAAGACTCCAGGGCTGATGGATCTGGTAGAGGTCGACGGGGTAGCCGTGCAACGCGTCGATGCGGTCGTCGATGGTGCGCGGGATGTTCGAGGCCCGGCGGCCGAAGGGCAGCCACTTGGTGGCGACCACTGCCTCGCCGGGCCGCACACCGGCCGCACGCAGCCCGGTGGTCAGTGCCCGCTCGGACGCCCCGCGGCCGTAACCCTCAGCCGTGTCGAACCAGTTGACCCCACCTGACCACGCGGCCCGGACCACGGCTTCCGGCTCCCGCGTCGAGTACACACGCGCGGTCATGCCGCTCACGGTCATCTGCGCGCAGCCCAGGCCGATGGGGGTGATCTCGATGTCGGTCCTGCCGAGCCTGCGCTTCTCGACCATTCCGCCTCCCAGGGTTCAGCCGCAGCACCGAAAGAACCGGACAGCTGTCCACTCCCGGGGAACGATACCCGGACAGTTGTCCGGTCGGCAAGCGCGCCCCTCGGGTGCGACCCGCCACCCCCAACTCAACCCCTCGGGCTTGACCGACCACCCCCGCCTCAACCCCTCAGACATGACTGGCCGCTGCCGCCCCAACCCCTCACTCTTGCCAACCGGACAACAGTCCGGTACGTTCTCCCCGACTACCGGACGACTGTCCGCTTAGTTCATCCGTGGAGGACAGGTCAGCACACGGCGCGCCGATCGAGCGCCGCCCCCGGCGACATCCCGCCGGTCTCCCTGCCCACGACAGCCTTCCGAGACAACGGAGTTCCACCATGAATCTGCCCCGCCGAACCGTCCTGACCGGTGTGGCCGCCGCCACGGCCGCGGCCACCTTCTCCGCATCGCCGGCGACCGCGGCACCCTCAAGAAGCCGTCAGAGCGGCCCGGCGCACCTGACGAACACCCGCATCCTGCTGCGCAACGGCCATGTGATCGACACCGAGCCCGAGCCGGTCGCCCACGCCCGTACCGATGTCCTGATCGAGAGAGGGCGGATCACCGCCGTCGGCCGCAACCTCTCCGCCAACGGTGCCACCGTCATCGACGCCACCGACCGGATCGTGCTCCCGGGCTTCGTCGACACCCACCGCCACGTGTGGCTGTCGGCGCTGCGCACCTCGACCGTGGGCATGGACCTCAACGCGTACCTCGGCGTCCTGGGCCAGTACGGCCCGCGGCTGCGCCCGCAGGACATGTACAACGCGACTCTCGCCGGTCTGCTGGAGAGCCTCAACTCCGGAATCACCACCCAGCTGGACTACAACCACGGCCTGTACTCGCCCGACCATGCCGACGCGGCCCTCGACGCCATGCAGGCGGCGGGACTTCGCGCGGTGTTCGCCTACGGCGCCCCGATCGGCCCGGCCGCCGACCTCGCGGACGT
This sequence comes from Streptomyces sp. bgisy027, assembly GCF_057710365.1. NCBI lineage: Bacteria > Bacillati > Actinomycetota > Actinomycetes > Kitasatosporales > Streptomycetaceae > Streptomyces > Streptomyces sp. bgisy027. Next base: position 33,713 of record NZ_JBYIVZ010000069.1, on the reverse strand, counting down.
CCGCAGGGTCCGCACCAAGCGCCTGTCGGACGACAAGGCGCTGGTCACCATGGCGTACGGCCCCCTCGGCCCGTCTTTCACCCCGATCGAGACGGTGATCGAGGAGTGGCGTATGACGGACGACCTCGGCCTGCCCCTGACCTTCCACGTCAGCGCAGGCCCCGTCACGCAGACACCGATCTCCGCCCTGAAGGAGCGCGGACTGCTGCGCCCGAACACGCTCTACGTGCACGGGAACTCGCTCTCCGACAGCGAGATCAAGCTGATCGGCGACTCGGGCGGCAAGGCCGCCGCCGCGCCCGGCTCCGAGGCCGGGATGCGCGTCGGCGCGCCCGTGTCGAGCCGTTACCGGCGCCTCGGTGTCACCGCCGGTCTCGGCGTGGACGCGGTGTCCACCGTCCCCGGCGACATGTTCTCCCTGATGCGGGCGGCCCTGCTGGCCAGCCAGGTCACCGACGACTCCCCGCTGACCGTCAAGGACGTCCTGCGGATGGCCACGATCGACGGCGCCGCCGCGCTGGGGCTCGACGACCGGATCGGTTCGCTGCGCCCCGGCAAGCAGGCCGACATCGCTCTGCTCCGCCTGGAGGACCTCGACATGCTCACCGCCGAACGCGACCCGATCGCGGCCGTGGTCCAGTCGGCGAACCCCCAGAACGTAGACACGGTCCTCGTCGCGGGACGGGTGATGAAGTCCGCGGGACGGCTGCTCCACGCCGACCTCGGCCGCACAGCCCGGGCGCTGCGCTCCACGGCGGCGGCGATCAGCGGCAGCTGACCTGACCGGAACGCCCGGCACCCAGGCCCTGGCCGCGGGGACCTGACGATCGGCGCCGGCACACTGGTGCTCGTCAGAACCACAGCCGGGGCCTGGGTGATTGAGGCCCAAGTACTGAAACCCGTCGCCGGTCGCCGGTCGCCGGTCGCCGGTCGCCGGTCGCCGGTCGCCGGTCGCCGGTCGCCGGGGAGTATGACGTGGTCCTGCCTACGACCCCGGGCCCGCCGGCGCCCAGCCGTCCCCTTCTCCTACCGTCGGTCCGGGCAGTCCCTGCCGCGTGCACGGGCCGGCACATCGGGCGGGCGCGTCAGGCCGGCTTTTCCGACACCCCGGCGGAGTCGAATGTGGCCATCTCCCGCAGGGCACGGACCGCCGCTTGGACGAGCGGCAGCGCCAACAGAGCGCCGGTCCCTTCGCCGAGCCTCAGCCCCAGGTCGACCAGGGGATGCAAGCGGAGATGCCGCAGGGCGATGGCGTGACCTGGCTCGACCGAGCGGTGTCCGGCCACGCAGGCGTCCAGGGCGGCGGGGGACAGCGCCGCCGCGACCAGGGCCGCCGAAGAGGCGATCACGCCGTCCAGGATCACCGGGACCCGGTGCGCGGCGGCGGCCAGGACGAACCCGGCGAGCGCGGCGTGTTCCAGGCCGCCGACCGCCGACACCACCCCGATGGGGTCCCGGGGGTCCGGCTGGTGCAGGTGGAGGGCCTCGCGCACCACCTGCGCCTTGTGCAGCCGGGTCGGCTCGTCGATGCCCGCTCCGTGACCGGTGACCTCGTCCGGGTCGGCACCGGTGAAGGCGGCGGTCAGCGCCGCGGACGCCGTGGTGTTGGCGATGCCCATGTCACCGGTGAGCAGGCAACGGCTGCCGCGCTCCACGAGTTCACCCGCGACGCCGATGCCGATCTCCATCGCCCGCACGGCTTCCCGCCTGCTCATCGCCGGGCCCAGGGTCATGTCCGCGGTCCCGCCCCGGACCCGGCGGCGCAGCAGCCCGTCCCGCACCCCCTCCCCGGCGGGCATTGGAGTCGCGACACCCACGTCCACCACGACCACCCCGGCGCCGGTCTGCGCGGCGAAGGCGTTCACGGCACCGCCGGAGGCCAGGAAGTTGTCGACCATCTGCGCCGTCACCTCCTGCGGCCAGGCGCTGACGCCCCGGGCGTGAACACCGTGGTCCGCCGCGAAGACGGCCACAGCGGCGGGTTCCGGCATCGGAGGTGGGCACACGCCGGCGAGGCCCGCCAGCTGAACGGACACGTCCTCCAGGAATCCCAGCGACCCGGGCGGCTTGGACAGGCGGTTCTGCCGGTCCCGGGCCGCCGCGAGGGCGCCGGGGTCCGCGGGGGTGATGGCGGCGAGTGTGCGGTCGAGGAGCAGGCCTTCGGCGACGGCGCCGTGGGGCAGGTGGGAGGAGTCGGCCAAAGAGGAGGAGACCGGCTCGAAGCCGGGTGCGGGCTTCACGATGGAATGCCTTCCGCTGTCGGCGGTTTTCCACGCCACCGGAGACGGACCGTGCCCGGGCGGAAGGCGCCTGGCTGCGGGACGGGCGGAATATCCTGGCTCCCGGATCTCGGTACGCGGCCGTACGGCCTGTTGTCCGACGCCTGCTCCCGGCCTTCCCAGCGGCCGGCTCACGCCGGTTGCCAGTGGCCGTACGAGTGGGAGGCGGCTCCCCGGTCACAGTGGCGGGCCCGCCCCGGAGTTGGGCTGCTGCACCCGCACCGGAGTTCCTCCGCATCCGTCCCGCGCATCGTGCCACACGCCCGCGGCCGGCGAGTAGCCGGGAACCGGTCGACGGCCAGACCCTAGATCTCCGCCGTGTCCCAGACCCCGGCAAAGTCGAGCCCCGCCCCCGACCCGGCACCGATCGTCTGCTCGGCCCAGATGGTCTTGCCGGTGCGGTGGTACCGGCTGCCCCAGCGTCGGGCGAGTTGGGCCACCAGGAACAGGCCTCGCCCTCCCTCGTCACCGGCGCGCGCCCGGATCAGCCGTGGCTGGGTGTTGCTGGCGTCGGTGACCTCGCACACCAGGGTTCTGTCGTCGTGGAAGAGGCGCAGCCCCACGGTGCCGCCCGCGTAGCGCATCGCGTTGGTGACCAGTTCACTGACGATCAGTTCGGTGGTGAAGGCGAGGTCGTCCAGTCCCCAGTCGGCGAGTCGCCGGGCGACGGACTTCCGTGCGTCGGCCACCCGGGACGTGTCGTCGGGGAACTGCCAGGCCGCGGTGTCGGCGGCCGGAATCACGTGGGTACGGGCCAGAAGAAGCGCCATGTCGTCGCGGGGCGGTCCTTCGGACACCGCGGACACCACGTCGTGGGCGATGTCCTCCAGTGCCCGTGCGGCGCCACAGAGGGTCGATAGCGAGCCGAGGAGGTCCCTGGTGCCCTCGTCGAGGTCCTTCGAGGTTCGTTCCACGAGGCCGTCGGTGTAGAGGGCGAGGATGCTGCCGGGCTCGACGTGGACCGTGGTGACCTCGAAGGGCATGCCGCCCACGCCGAGCGGCGGACCGGGGTGGACCTCGATCGTTCGGACCGTCCCGTCGGGCGCGATCACCGCGGGCGGCGGATGCCCGGCGTCGGCGAGCGCACAGGTGCCGGCGATCGGGTCGTAGAGCGCGTACAAGCAGGTTGCGCCGATCGTGTCCCGGTCCTCCGGAGCGGCTTCGTCGGCGAGTTGCTGGACGAGGTCGTCCAGGTGGATGAGGAGTTCCCCGGGTTCCAGTTCCAGCTCGGCAAGGGTTCGGATCGCGGTCCGCAGGCGCCCCATCGTGGCCGCCGCGTGCAGGCCGTGGCCTACGACGTCGCCCACGACGAAGGCGACCCGCAGCGACGACAGGGGGATGACGTCGAACCAGTCGCCGCTGATGTCCGCCCCGCCCCCGGCGGGCACGTAGCGGCCGGCCGACTCGGCCGCCGTGGACTGCGTGGTCGCGCGGGGCAACAGGCGCTGTTGCAACTCGACCGCGGCCCGATGTTCCCTCGTGTACCGGCGCGCGTTGTCCACGCTGAGCGCCGCGCGCGAGGCGATGTCGAACAGGAGATCGGCGTCCTCCTGCTGGAACCCCTCTGCCCGTTCGGTCCGCCAGGCCGAGACGAAGCCCAGCAGCAGACCGCGGGCGAACAGCGGCGAGATGACCAGCGAATGCCCTTTCTCGGGCAGCAGGGCGCGGATCACCTCCGGGTCCGCGAGCTGGTCCTCCAACTCCTGCCGTGAGGTCTTCAGGATGGTGTCGCCGTGCAGTGCCGCCCGCCGCGCCTGCGGCACGTCCGGGAGCGGCGGCATGACGTCGCCCACCTGGATGAGGTCGGCGGGCCACGGACCGGTGGCGCAGGCCGCTGCCACCCGCCGCATCCGCCACCGGCCGCTGGGCATGACACCTTTGGCGGGCTCCTCGCCTTCGAGGACGACCTCGACGATGTCCACCGAGACCAGGTCCGCGAAGGCCGGCACCAGTACGTCCGCGATGTCCTGAGCCGTGCGGGCCACGTCCAGTGAAGCCCCGATCCGGACCGACGCCGCGTGGCTCACCTCCGCACGCCGCCTGGCTCGCCGCTGCTCGGTGTCGTCGGTGACGAACGCCGCGACGCCACTCGGACGACCGTCGGGACCCTCCAACCGGACGGCGGACGCCGACAGGCTGCGCTCCTGACCGGACGCACTTGGCGCACGCATCCACAGCTCGCCCCCGACCAGGGGAACTCCGGTCTCGAGTACGCGTCGCAGGTGGGTCTCGGCCTCCTCCGCGTCCTCCGCGCGCACCACGTCACTCAGGCGGCACCCCGCGCGCAGGGGCGGCAACCCTGCCGACTCCACCAGGTTGTTGGCGCGTACGACGTTCAGCCGTGTGTCGAAGAGGACGACCCCCAGCCGGTCCTGACCGAACAGAGAGGTCAGGAAGCCCGCTCCCTGCTCCGCAGCGCTCCCGCCCGGCGCGGGGCACGACAGGAGGACGACCTCCGCCGAATCGTCAGGCCCCGCCACGCGTGCCGTGCGCACCACGAGTTCGATGGGCGCTCCGGAGCTGCGCCGAAAGACCCGCCGCCCGACGTCGACGACGGATCCGGCCGATGCGTCGGCGTTCCACGGCGCCGGATCGGCCAGCAGGTGCGTCAGCGGACGACCACAGACCTCTGGCACCGCGTGCCCCAACAGACGAGTGGCCGCGTCAGACCAGCGTCTGACGATCCCCGCGTCATCGAGCACGACGACGGCGACCTCGCCGACCGCGGCGACCTCGACACCGTCGCCCAGGATCGCCATGGACACCTCACCCGAAGCAGGGCCGATACGACATATCCCCTGTGGCCATAGTGCCACTTTGCGCCACCCGCCACAGCACTCCGGGCACCCCGCGGGTTGATTCACGAATAGGAACGTTTCGCTGGTGATCCGTGCAGTGCACTCAGGCGTTCACCGAGACTGGCTGCCGCACGTTCGCCGTTCTCGACGGAATTGGCCGTCCCGGAGAGCGCGAGGTATTCGCCCGCGAGCTGGATCACATCGTCCGAGGCCAGGGTGCGGCGGATGTTCGCCACCGTGTCGTAGAACCCTCGGTATCGCGAATTTGTCGCGAAACTCCACCGGACGATGTGAGCGAACTCCAATTCGGCGGAGAGTCCGGGTATGACCTGCTCCATCTCCCGGATCATTTCGGGAAGCAAATCACCGTCGGTACGTTCCAGTACTTCCTTGCTGTGTTCACTGACCCAGTGGCCGGAGATCACGGCCTTGCCGGGCGGAACCGAGTCGGGCATCGAGTGGGAGTCGACCACGGTGATGGCCAGGCCGAGGCCGGCTGCCCGAGGAACGGGAATGAGGGTCGGCACGTCCGCGGGCAGGCGCCGCAGAGCGAAGATTCCCTTGAGCACGCTCTTGTGGCGGACCGACTGGATCAGTTCGCGCTGCCGGTCGGACAGGTCGCGGTAGACCGGCAACAGGTCCTGTCCGTTCATGGCGAGAACGGCGCCCCGCGTGGTGAGCGTGTGCTCGCCCTCGCCGTCCTGCCATACGGTGCGGACGCCGCCGTCGACATGCCGGACTTCCGTGGCGCCGGCTCCGGTACGCACGTCGACGAAGGACGCCAGCCGTTTGGGCAGGAAGTCGATGCCGCTCGGATATCGCAGCGGCCCCCCGCCGAGCTTGCTCAGGGAGAGAAAGAGATCCACGACCGACATGTCGGCTGTCTCCCCCAGATAGAGCGCGCGGAGGAAGGGGTCCAGTACGTAGTCGAGAATCTCCTGGTTGAGCCTGCGCAACGCGTACGAGGCAACGGTCTCGTTGTCGAGTCGTGCCGCCGCCTGATAGCTCTTGTCGCCTTCCAGTCGGCGGCGCCAACGCAGCACGTCCACGGCGAGGCGAGGCATCAGCATTTTGCTGCGGAACGAAAGCAGGTCCGTGCCCAGCAGGTCGAGGACTCCACCGAGACCACCTCGGCGAACGAGAGGTCGCATGCGACCGTCACGCGGCATACCGACGGTCACGGCCAGTGGCTTGAACGGTTTCCCGAGGCCGGAGTCCTCGCTCAGCTGGATGATGTTGGTGAAGGACGCCGGCAGGATCGTCGCCCCGCGGTTGAGCACGAATCCGTCGCGCTCGACGCTGGACATCCTCCCGCCGACCGACTGCGCCGCTTCGAGAACGATCACGCTCCAGCCCTGCTGACGAAGCCGGAATGCTGCCGCGAGACCCGCGATTCCACCGCCGACGACCACGACGTCGGAGTCGTACTCGGCGGACGCGTTGGGCGTCACCTCGCTGGGAGACCGCTGAGAGATGTTCATCGTGTCGCCTTTCCTCGGACAGCGTCGCCCTGCGCGGACAGCACGCGGTCGGGGCGGATGGGCAGGTGACGGTGGCGTACGCCGGTCGCGTGCCAGACGGCGTTGGCGATCGCCGCGGCCGGTCCCACGTTCCCGAGTTCGCCGATCCCCTTGAGCCCGACCGGGTCGTCCGGGTCCGGGTCGTCCACCCATGCCGCCTCGATCGACGGCACGTCGGCGTGCGCGGCGATGTGATAGTTCGCGAAGTCCGCTCCGACGACAGAGCCCGTGGCCTCGTCGAGGACCGCCTCTTCGTGCAGGGCCATGGAGACGCCCCAGATCATGCCGCCGACGAGCTGGGACCGGGCCGTCAGCGGGTTCACGATCTGGCCGGCGGCGAACACACCGAGCATGCGCCGCACCCGTACCTCGCCGGTGGTGGTGTCCACCGCGACCTCGGCGAAGTGGGCTCCGTAGGTGTGCCGTTCCTTCGGCGCGTTCTGCATGAGTCCGACGACGGCCGCGGTGGTGTCCGACCGGGCCGTGATTCCCTCGGGCGGGATGGTCGAGCCAGGAGTGAGCATGGCCCGTAGCTCATCGATCGCGGTCCTGATCGCCCAGCCCCAAGACCGCGTCCCCGTGGAACCGAGGGCGATGACCGCCTGCGGGAGGGCGCTGTCCCCGAGGTGCATCCGGACGCGGTCCGGCACCACGCCGAGGGCGTCGGCGGCGACCATCGTGAGCGCGGTCCGCGCGCCGGTGCCGATGTCCGACGCGCCGATCCGGACGGTGAAGGTCCCGTCCGCTTCCGCGGTCACGGCGGCCGTGGACGGCACGGACATCACGAGGTGGGTCGCCGCCGCGGTGCCCGTGCCTATGAGCCAGCGCCCGTCGCGGCGTATGCCGGGACGCGGGTCGCGGTCGCTCCACCCGAACCGGCGTGCCCCTTCACGGAAGCAGGCCACGACGTTGCGGCTGCTGAAGGGCAGCCCCGACACGGGCCCTCGGTCGGGCTCGTTGCGGACGCGCAGCTCGATCGGATCGATCCCGCACTTCTCCGCGAGTTCGTCGAGCGCGGACTCCAGCGCGAACGCCCCGGGGGTCTCGCCCGGTGAGCGCATGAAGGTCGGGGTCGGCACATCGAGCCGCACGATCTCGTTGGACGTGTGGTGAGCCGCCGCGTCGTACATCACCCGAGCCACGGTGGTACTGGCCTCGACGAAGTCGTAGGTCGTCGATGTCATGGACACTGACCGGTGGCTCAGTGCGCGCAGCCGCCCGTCGGAGTCCGCGCCGAGCCGGACGCGCTGGGCGGTGGCACTGCGGTAGCCCGTGAGCGGGAACATCTGACGGCGCGTGAGAACCACGCGGACCGGGCGGCGCAGAACGGTCGCGGCCATCACGGCCGCCACCTGGTGCACACCGATCTGCCCCTTGGAGCCGAAGCCACCGCCGACGTGCTCGGCGCGTACGCGCACGACGGCCGGGTCGAGCGAGAACAGCTGCGCGAGGAGTTGCGCGATGTAGCCGCTGCCCTGGTTGGCGTCGACGACTTCGAGCATGCCGTCGTGCCAGCGGGCCACGGCCGCGTGCGGCTCCATCGGGTTGTGGTGTTCCTGGGGGGTGGTGTACTCCGCGTCCACGACGAAGTCCGATGCCGCGAGTTCGGCTTCCAGGTCCCCCTTCTCCACCACCCCCGGCCCGTTCAGGCTGTCCAACGGCACCGCATCCGGGCGCCCGCCGGCGAGTCGGACGTCATGAGGCTCGGTCTCGTAGTGCACCACCAGCGCCTCGGCGGCTTCCCTGGCCTGTTCGGAGGTCTCGGCAACGACCAGCGCCACCGGCCAGCCCGCGCAGGGGACACGGTCCTGCTGGAACAGGGCGATGAGGGGATCCGGAGGGGTGCCCAGGAGCGGGATGACGAAATCGGCCTCGATCGGCAGGGCGTTGCCGTGATGCAGGATCTCCAGCACACCCGGCATGTCCAGGACCGGAGCGCTCTCCACCGAACGGATGCGGCCGCGAGCAACGGTGGACAGCACCAGCCAGCCGTGGGCGAGGTCTGGCAAGAGGACCTCGGCCGCGTAGCGGGCCTCTCCGGTGACCTTTTCCCGGCCCTCGACGCGGACCCGCGACGTACCTACAGAGCGGGTGGCTTCTCTGCCGGCGGTGACCGTCATCGGGTTGCCTCCTGGGCCAAGGTGGTGAGCTCGGACACCACGAGGTTGCGCATCAGCGTCACCTTGTACGCGTTGTCGGCCAGCGGCCTCGCCGCGGCGAGTTCGGCGTCGGCCGCCGCGGCGAAGGACTCGGCGTCCGCCGGGGCGCCCGTCAGCAGCCGCTCGGCGGCGCGGGCACGCCACGGCCGTGACGCCACCGCTCCGAAGGCCAGGCGCACGTCGTGGACGATGCCGTCCTGGACGTCCAGCGCGGCTGCGATCGAGCCGATCGCGAAGGCTTACGAGGCGCGTTCGCGCACCTTGTGGTAGCGGGAGCGCGCGGCGACCGGGACCGGCGGCAGGACGACGCCGGTGATCAGCGCCCCCGGTGGCAGGGCCGTCTCCCGGTGCGGGCTGTCGCCGACCGGGAGATAGAAGTCGGCGAGCGGCGAAGCGCCCGGTCCTTCGGCCGTCTCGTACTCGACGATCGCGTCGAAAGCAGTCAACGCGACGGCCATGTCCGAGGGATGCGTGGCGACACAGTGGTCCGAGGCGCCCAGGATCGCGTGGTTGTGATGTTCCCCGGCGACGGCGGGGCACCCGCTGCCCGGAACCCGCTTGTTGCACGGCTTGGCCAGGTCCGCGAAGTAGGGACACCTCGTGCGCTGGAGCAGGTTCCCACCGACCGTCGCCATGTTGCGCAGTTGCCCGGAGGCGCCCGCCAACAGCGCTTGGGCCAGTGCCGGGTAGCGTCGGCGGACCTCCTCATGAGCGGCCAGGTCACTGTTGGCCACGGTCGCACCGAGGCGTAGCCCGCCTTCGCGGGTCGGCTCGATCCGGTCGAGGGGCAGCCGGCGGATGTCGACGAGCCGGGAGGGCCGTTCGACACCGCACTTCATGAGGTCGACGAGGTTGGTGCCGCCGCCCAGGAAGCGAGCCTGCGGGTCGGCGGCGAGCAGCGCGACGGCGCCCGGGACATCTCCCGAGCGCTGGTACCGGAATTCCTTCATCGTCTCGTCTCCCCGTCCCGGGCGGCCACGGCAGATGCCTTGATCGGGGCCTCGGCCGCGCGTGCAACAGCCTCGACGATCGACACGTACGCGCCGCAGCGGCACAGGTTGCCGCTCATCCGCTCCCGTATCTCCTCCGCCGTCAGCGTCGGCTGTCCGGCCTCCGGCCGCACGTCACTAGTCACCGCGCTCGGCCAGCCGGCCGCGTGCTCGGCGAGCACCGCGACCGCCGAGCAGATCTGCCCGGGAGTGCAGTAGCCGCACTGGTAGCCGTCCAGATCGAGGAACGCCTGCTGCACCGGATGCAGTTGGTTGTCTTCGGCGAGGCCCTCGATCGTGGTGATCTCACGGTCCTCGGCCGCCATGGCGAGTTGCAGGCAGGAGACGGCTCGTCGCCCGTCGAGCAGGACGGTGCACGCCCCGCACTGGCCCTGGTCGCACCCCTTCTTGGTCCCGGTCAGGTCCAGCCGCTCCCGCAGCGCGTCGAGCAGGGTCGTGCGATGGTCGACGGGCACGGTGTGCTTCTCACCGTTGACGTTCAACGTGATCACGCTGGTTGTCGATGTCATGCGCTGCTCTCTCTCGCTACGGGACAGAAGCCGGTGGACACGACCGGTCCAAAGATGACGAAGCCTCGGTAAGCGCGGTGCGGAACGCGGTCGCCAGCACGGCCCGGTCCCCGGACAGGCTGAACAGCCGGGCGTGGTCCGCGAGCGCGGTGATGCCACCGGATCCCCAGCCGGGGACAGCGAGGTACTCCACGCCGGCCGCCCGCACGGCGGCGAGGAACCGCTGGTGCATGTTCTCGATGTCGGGATGGGTCACGTCGCCGTCGAATCCCGCGTCCTGGGCGAGGTCGAACGCGCCGAACAGCAGGCCGTCCAGGCCTGATTCGCGGGCGATGGCCTCGACGTTGTCCATGCCCTCGGTGTCCTCGACGACCCCGAACGCGAAGACGTCCGCGTCGGCCGCTCGGCGGTCGGCCGGCCAGTCGGGGCTGTGGTGCCCGAACGCGCGGGTGGAGGCGCACGCTCCCCGCGTACCGGCCGGTCCGAACCGGATGGCCCGGGTGATCGCGGTCGCCTCCGCGACGGTACGGACATGGGGCGCGATGATGCCGGCGGCGCCGGTGTCCAGGACTCGCTGGATGAAGCTCGCCGAGTGGTCCGGTACGCGGACGAGCGCGTCGGTGCCGCAGGCGTCGGAGGCGCGGACGATCTCGCCGATGTCCCGGAGGTCCATCGTGCCGTGCTCGGCGTCGAGCCAGACGAAGTCGGCGCCCGCGTACCCGGCGATCTCCGCGATGTCCGGGCTCGGCAACTGGAGCCTGATGCCGAAGGCCCGGCCGCCAGACTCCAGCTTGTTCCTGATTCGACGAGGTGGCTTGCGCATACCCGACTCCTCCGAACTCCTCGAACTCCTCCGACTGAGCGCCGCGTTCAGTCGATCTGGGAGTGCGTGCCGATGCGGTGCCACGCCCGGTTTACGTAGACGAGTCCGTCGCTGGAGGCCAGCGCGTCGAACGACTCCGACCGCACGCTGGATTCGATGGCCTCGGCCACGATCACCGTCGAACCGCCGGCTTCCATGCGGTTGTGGACGCGGGCGCGGATCCACACCGGCGCCTCGGTGAAGACGGGTTCGCCGGTCGCGAGCCGTTGCCAGCGGCTCGTGTCGGCGAACCGGTCGATGCCGCTCGTGGCGCCCAGCTGTGCCAGTTCGAGGGTGCTGGCGTTGAGGAGGTGGATGACGACGGTGTCCGCGTTCCGGATGGTGGGTGTGCTGGAGGACAGGGCCGACAGGGAGAACATGACGAGCGGCGGCTCGGCGCTGACCGGTGACACCGACGTCGCGGTCAGTGCCACGGGGCCCGTGCCGGCGTCGGCCGTGATGAGCGACACCCCTCCCGGGTACAGGCGGAACGCCATCTTGAAGACGTCCGCGGGAAGTACGGGAATCGGTTCGGCCACTGCCACTCCGTGGGCGCTCAGGTCATCGCTGCGGGGGGAGTAAGCGTTCATGTCGCTACCTTCGATTTCGCTGTTCGTGAGGGGTGTGCCGGGCGAGGCCGCTCAGCCCTGCGCCGTGGCGGCCATGTAGTCGATGGCGGCCCGCCGCCAGTTGAGGGTCACGTGGTGGGAGGCCATCTCGACGTCCCGCTTCGCGAGGGAGACCGGGTGCGCCGGGTTGCCGCCCTTGGCGCCGACCAGGGAGGCGATGCGCTGGACGTTGCGGAGCGCGATGCGGGTGACGAGCGCGTTGTCGCGCGTCTCACGCGTCAACTCGGGGAGCGTCGTGGGCTGGTGGGCGGCGGCCCGCCGCGAAGCCTCGGCGCTGCGCTGGTCGACCAGCATCCTCGCCATCTCCAGCTCTCCGGCGGCCTCCGCGAACTCGGTCGCGACGTACTCCTGGTCGGCGAGCTTGGTGACCCCTCCCACCGCGCTGGCGACCCGGGTGGCCGACGCGGCGGTCTCGGCGAAGTGGTCGGCCGCACCGAGCGCGGCGCCGACGGCGACCGCCGCGAACGGGAACCGGCAGGCGGCGGGGAAGGACGACCACAGCGAGTCGAAGGTGGGGTGCAGCGCCCGCCGCTCCTCCAACAGCGGGCCGATCTGGCGCATCGGCATGATCCGGCGGTCGGGGACGAACACGTCCTCGACCGCCATCGACCGGCTGCCGGTGCCCCGCATGCCGGTCGGGAACCAGTCGTCGATCGTGACGGCTTCCTTCTGGTCCACGAGGAACATGTGGCCTTCGCCGTTCTCACCGGCGGGCGCGTTGAACATCAACCACTTCGAGAAGTCCGAACCGCTGCAGAACCCCCACTGGCCGCTCAGCCGGTATCCGCCCGACACCCGCTCCACCTTGGCCTTGGGGTTCAGGTTGATGTTTCCGGTGAGCGTCGCGTACGGATCCGGTCCCCAGACCTCGTCCTGTACTTCCTCCGGGAAGGCGAGGAGGGCGATGTTGCCGGCGCTCAGGACCGAGAAGACCCAGGCGGTGGAGGCACAGCCGCGGGCCAGGGTCAGGGTCACCATCGCGTGCTCGTGATCGGTGAGCTCCAGGCCCTCGTATTTCTTGGGCTTGAGGATGTGGAGGAAGCCGGCCTCCTCCAGCCGCCGGTGGGTGTCGTCCTCGATCCGTCGCGACTCGTCGGTCCTGGCGGCCCGTTCGCGGAGCAGGGGCACCAGGTCCTCGGCCGCCCGCAGCACGTCGTCCGCGGTCAGGGAGGAGTCGGGCCCGGGACGGTTACCTGCTGCGGCACTGTTGTTCGCGGGGGTCTGGTTCTGCATTGCGGTGGCCTTCTCTCTGTGAAGGGGTGTCGATGTGCTGAGTGGGGTGGTGCGCGATGACACGCCGGTGTGGCCCGCCAGGCGTGGTGGGGCGTCAGGTGCGGCGGTACGGCAGGCGGTTGTGGCGGCTGGTCAGGCTTGATGGGCCGTCATGAGTTCGCTGCCTCGCTCGCCGATCACGACCGCCGCCGCATGAGTCGGCGCTCGCGTGATGTGGGGCATCACGGAGGCGTCGATGACACGCAGTCCGTCGACGCCGTGCACCCGCAGTTCGGGGTCGACGACCGAGACGTTGTCCGTCCCCGCCCGGCAGGTGCCGACCGGGTGGTTGATGGACACCATCGTTCGGCGTACGAAGTCGAGCACCGCGTCGAAGTCGGCCGCCGGTGAGATGTTGCGAGGCTGTTCGCCGGCGTAGACGCGGAACGCGGGCGCGGTGGCGATCTCCATGACCTGGCGGATCCCCTCCACCAGAGTCCGCCGGTCGGACGGATCGGTCAGATACCGGGGATCGATCAGAGGGCTTGCCGTCGGCTCGTCGGACCGCAGGCGTATCCGCCCCCGGCTGGCCGGGCTCAGCAGGCTGACCATGCAGGTGAGGGAGCGCTCGCCGCCGCCGGAGAAGTCGACCGCCGCGGGCAGCACTTGGATGTCCGGCGCGCTGGAGGCCTGCCCGCAGCGCAGGTAGGCCGCCACCTCCGTCAGGACCGCCAGCGGTCCGCGTCTCCGCTCGGCGTAGGCGGTGATGTTCTCCTCGGTCTGGGCGTCGTTCCAGGTACGGCCCCGCACGACCGGCCAGGTGACCGGCACCGTCGGATGGTCGTGGAGGTTGGCGCCGACCCCTTGGCTGTCCACGGCCACCTCGATGCCGAGGTCGGTCAGGTGCTGTGCCGGTCCGATGCCGGACAGCATGAGGATCTGCGGGGAGCGCAGGGCCCCCGCGCACAGCACCACCGACTCGGTCGACACGGTCGTGCGCCGACCGGAGCGGTCCAGGTACTGCACACCGACGACACGTTGCCGGTTCAGCAGGACGCGCTGGACCGCCGCTCCGACCTGGACGGTGAGATCGTCACGGTCCATGGCCGGTACGAGGTAGCCGCGTGTGCTGCTTCGCTCGCCGTTGCGGATGTTGCTGTAGGTGAGGCCCGCCCCGTGGAGGGTGCCGCTGTTGAAGTCCCGGTTGAGGTCGAGCCCGAACTCCACGCACGCCGTGACGAAGGCCAGGGACAGCGGATTGATGTCGCGGGGCGTGGTCACCGCGATGGGGCCGCCCTGAGCATGCAGTTCGGACTCACCGAGTTCGCTGTCCTCGCTACGGCGGAAGCTGGGCAGGAGGTCGTCCCACCCCCAGCCCTTCATTCCGCGTTCCGCCCAGCCGTCGTAGTCCTCGCGGGCACCGCGGCACCAGGACAGAAAGTTGATCGCTCCGCCGCCGCCCAGGACGCGGCCTGCTGAGATCGGAACCTTCCGTCCTTGGAGTTCCTGTTGGGGAACGGTCTCGTCGCACCAGTCGAACTCACCGCGCTGTAGCTGGAACACGCCCAGGGGTGGAATCAGGTCGCTCGCGGGAGTCGTGTCGAGGGGGCCGGCCTCAAGGAGAAGGACGCGAGATCCGTCGCGCTCGCTGAGACGCGCCGCCACCACACTGCCGGCGGCGCCGCCGCCCACGACTACGTGATCAAAGTGTCTGTGCTGCCTCATAGCTTCTCCTACGGGGCCGAGCGTCGAAGGTGAGGAATGGAGTCGGCCCGCCGCTCCGGGGGGGGCGAGTGCGAGCGGGCCGACTCCGGCCATGGCGGCCACCGATGGTGAGCCGAGCTGGGAGGGGTTTCGTCAGCTCGGAGGGATCGGTGGCCGCGTCCGCAGCCTGCCGCCTGCGCGCAGCAGTTGGCTCTCGCCGGGGTGCCCGAGCACGGTTTCGAGCTCGCGCGCCGCCCGCATGACGGCGTCGAGATCGAGGCCCGTCGAGATACCGCTGTCTTCGAGGAGGTAGACCAGTTCTTCCGTCGCGATGTTTCCGGTCGCCCCCGGTGCGAAGGGGCAGCCGCCGAAACCGCCGGCCGACGCGTCGATCATGGTCACGCCCGCCTGGACCGCTGCCCAGGCACTGGCCAGGCCCGTCCCTCGGGTGTTGTGCATGTGGACCGCCAGCGGTGTGCCGGGGACGGCATCGCGTACCGCGTCGATCGTGCGGGTGACCCGCCCGGGAACGACCGTCCCGACCGTGTCCCCAAGGCCGATGACATCGGCGCCGGCGGCCACCGCCTCGGCGGCCAGTTTGACGGTGCGGTCGATGCTGGTCGTGCCGTCGAACGGGCAGTCCCATGCCGTGGCGAGGATGACCTCGCAGCGGCCTTCGGCCTCGTGGACGAGTTCCGTGATCCGGCCGACCAGGTCCAGTGACTCGGCGGTGGAGCGGCGTACATTGGCCTGGCTATGCCCGTCCGCCACCGAGACGACGTACTCGATCGTGCGGAACCCGGCCCTGATCGCCCGTTCCGCACCACCGACGGAGGCCACCAGCGCCGACCATTCGATCCCGGGCCACTGGGTCACGAGTTCGGCGACGTACTCCGCGTCGGCCATGCTCGGGACCGCGCGGGGCGAGACGAACGCGGTGGCCTCGATGCGCTTGGCCCCGGTGGCGACGAGGGACTCCAGCACCCGCGCCTTCTCGCTGCGGTCGAGGGGCCGCTCGAGCTGTAGCCCGTCGCGGGGCGCGACCTCGCGGATCGAGACAACCGGCTCAGACATGTCCGGCTCCTAGTCGCGCGGGGTCCAGTTGTGGAGGAGCTCCGGCCACACCGGGAACCCGAACGGGCCGCCCATGGGCGTGACCTTGTCCTCGGGAACCTCCTCCCACGTCGTGACCTCGAGGTTGTTGCCGTCGAGGTCACGGAAGTAGACAGAGCACGCAGACATGCCTCGGTGGCTGCGCGGGCCGTCGAACGGGACGCCCTGGGCCTTGAGGTGG
The DNA here is from genome assembly GCF_057710365.1 of Streptomyces sp. bgisy027. Classification (NCBI taxonomy): domain Bacteria; kingdom Bacillati; phylum Actinomycetota; class Actinomycetes; order Kitasatosporales; family Streptomycetaceae; genus Streptomyces; species Streptomyces sp. bgisy027. The sequence continues at coordinate 17,737 of NZ_JBYIVZ010000069.1, read as the reverse complement.
TCGGCGAACTTGAGCAGGCCCGCTGCGGTCGTGCCGAACGCAAAGTGCGGCTGGGGTTCCAGCGTGGTGGTGTCGGGGTAGGACTTGTCGTCCTTCGGCTTGGCGATCTCCAGCAGCGTCGTTCCGACGTGGTAGAAGATGTGCTGCGGGCGCCCGAGCTTGATGTCCTCGGCGTCCCAGCCTGCCCGGTAGACCTCGGTCCCGCCGAGGACCTGCTCAACGAACTTCCCCGACTTCAGCGGGTCATGGACCGCCATTCCGACGTGGTCTACGCCCGTGATGCCGACCGAGTTCTTCGGGATGTCGAACCGGATTCCGTGGTCGAGGAATGCCTTGCTGATCTCTGTGGTCACGGCTCACGCTCCATTGCGTTTCGTTGATTCACTGGTGTGTTTCTTCGGTTTTCCTCAGTCGAGCAGATGGTTGTGCTCACCGAGTTTCGGTGCGCCGCGTTCCACTGCTCCCGGCGTGGCGGAGAGTTTGGGAACGATGCCCGGCATAGGCACCTGCTCGCCGCCAAGAGACGGGTCGGCGATGCGCAGAATCATTTCTCGGGACCGAAAATGTTCGTCGCTGTGGATATCGGCGGCGTTGTAGATACGGCTTGCCGGAACCCCTGCCTCGTCGAGAAGCGAAAGCGCCTTTTCCGAATCGAGTGACTTCGCCCATTCGGCGACTTCCTCGTCGAGCTCCCCTTGCCGAAGAGCCCGCTCGTCGTGGGTGGCGTAGGACCCGGGCCGGAGCCACTCCTCGTGACCGGCCGCGCGGGCGAACCGCTCGAAGACCGTGTCCTGATTGGCCCCGACGGCCAGCCACACACCGTCGGATGTCTGATAGACGTTCGACGGCGCGATACCCGGCAGGATGGCCCCCTGCGGTTCCCGGACCACGCCCATCAGCTCGTAGTCCGCCGCGATCGACTCCATCAGGCTCCACATGGCTTCGTAGAGCGCGACGTCGATCATCTGCCCCGTGCCCGTCCGGTCCCGCACCCGCAGGGCGAGCTGCGCCCCGACGAATCCGTAGATGCCGGCCATCGTGTCGGCGATCGAGATGCCCACCCGCACGGGGGGCCGGCCTGGTTCGGCGGTCAGGTACCGGAAGCCGCTCATCGCCTCACCGATCAGGCCGAAGCCCGGCCGGTGCGCATAGGGGCCGGTCTGCCCGAACCCCGAGATGCGGATGAGGATCAGGGCGGGGTTCAGCTCATGGAGCACGTCCCAGCCCAGCCCCCACTTCTCCAGGGTGCCCGGCCGGAAGTTCTCGATGACGACGTCCGCGTCACTGAGGACTCGCTTCAGCCTCTCCTGCCCCTCTGGCGTGGACAGATCGATGACGACGGAGCTCTTGCCCCTTCCGACATAGGACCAGTGCAGTCCCACTCCGTTGTAGAGCCGGCCCCAGCGCCGCATCGGATCGCCACCCGGAGGCTCGACCTTGATCACGTCCGCGCCGTGGTCGGCGAACATCCGACCGCAGACGGGACCTGCAATCAGGTGCCCGAGCTCGACCACCTTCAGCCCGGACAACGAACGACCGTCAGACACGTGGCCTCCCACATGGACAGATAAAAAGCAGTGGTGCGTAGTTAGAGTACGAACGACTAACTCTCGGCGCAAGGGCGGGGACGTCGCAGGGGCCGATGAACGCCACCTGGGCACGCCTCACGAGCACCCTCAACCGGACAGCTGTCCGCAACCCAGGAGACTACCCTCCCATCGGGACGACGGGAAGTGGTGCGCCGCCGAAAACCAGGATGAAGGCCCCAGACAGGGTGTGCCGAGCACCTCCGGGCGAGCGGGAGAGGCCAGAGGCAAGCGCTCCGCACCACCCGAAAGCGGACAATAATCCACCCACCACGACCAGGCAATTAGCCGAAGACAGCCATCAGGCCGAGTCTCGGCGTCCGAACCGGGCGACGACCGCCGACGTGACGAGCCCACCACTCCCCCGACCGCAGCGATATGCACCCTTCAGAGCTGGCGTGTCGCGGCGGGCAACACAGCGGAGCATGACCCTCCGGACCGCTCCCCGCGTCCACCGAATCCACGCGACCACGTGACGTGAGGCCCTCGACCTGGACCCTGTTGAACCCTATAGTCGTTAGCCAGTTCACTTCTATGTGTACTGACCACGGTGATACCTACGACGGGAGACCCAGTGAAGCTCGCGCTGTTCGACGGCGGCCGGATCGGCGTCGTCAAAGACTCCGAGATGGTGGATGTGACATCCGCGGTGCCGGACTTTTCCTCCGGCTACGCCCAGAACCACTGGCTGCGCCTGTGCGCGGATTTCGAAGAACTCCGGGAAAGCCTGGAACAGGCGGCGGCTACCGGTCCGCGTCTGCCGATCGAGCAAGTCACTCTCGACGCCCCCGTGTTGAACCCGTCGAAAATCGTGTGCGCTGCCGCGAACTACGACGAACACCTCGCGGAAATGGACCCCATCCTCACCGACGCACAACGCGCGTCCGCGGCCTGGTTCCTCGCCTTCGACGTCTTCCTCAAGGCGCCCAGCAGCATCATCGGGCCGGGCGACGACATCGAGTTGCCCGATCTGCCCAACGCCATTCACCACGAGTGCGAACTCGTCCTGGTGATCGGCAAGACCGCGCGGAACGTCGACGCCGCCGACGCGCTGGACCACGTCCTCGGCTACACCATCCTGATCGACGTGACCGTCCGCGGCGACGGCGACCGTACCCGGCGCAAGTCCTACGACACCTTCTGTCCCGTCGGCCCCTGGCTCGTCACCGCGGACGAGATCGGTGACCCCCAGCAGCTCGACATCACCCTGAACGTCAACGGCGTCAGCCGGCAGTCCGTGAACACCAGCACCATGAAGGTCCCGATCGACCAGATGATCGCCTACGCCTCCAGTGTCATGACCCTGCACCCGGGTGACCTCCTCACGACCGGTTCCCCGCCCGGCGTCGGTGCCATCAACCCGGGTGACCGGCTGCACGCGCACATCGAGAAGATCGGTGCGATGCAGCTGGGCGTCGTGGGCCCGAAGGGCTGAGCCCGACCGTGACCCTGGGGGGACGCCCCGCGTACCGTCGAGGGCCGACAACGGGCGGAAGCCTGCGCGGTGGGCGGCTGGTACGGCGCTCGTACGCAGCTCCGGAGCAGGGGCGCCGTCGATGAGGCGGCGACCTGCTCCGGCCTGCGCACGGCGAAGGCTCTGCGGTCGGCCCCGCGGTTGACGCCGCATTCGCACACCGGCGCGGCCATGGCCGGGGCACCCCGGCACGCGGCATTTCCAGCGCGGTGCCTCCCGGCCACGCGCGGTCCGACAGCCTGCCCACTTCGGGCGCCGGAGCGGGCGGAGGCGACTGACGGCGCCCGCCGGTCCCGACTCGTGCCGAGCTGTCAGAAACCCCAATCCACTGAACGCCCATGGCCGACCGCGGCTCGACCGAAAGCAAGTGCCGTCACTCGCGATCTGTCGGACGCCCGCGACGATCTCCTCGCCACGGGGCGCCGACCCACCGGCCGGCCATCCGCGGGCGCACTCGTCCAGGTCCCAGGTCGTCACGGCGACAACCGGGATGTGACGCCGGCTCTCCCCGCGGGACGGGGAGAGCCGGGCAGAGTTCAAACGGCCGACCGTCTCTCGACGGTGGCTGCGGCGGCGTCGACCGCCTTCAGGCGGGGCTCCCTTCCGGATCGACGGCCTTCGACTTGGCGGCGGCGGCGTGTGCCGGTTCAGCGATCAGGGCCGACGCGACGAACCCCACCCCCCACATGCAGGCGATCACCACATAGCTCACCGCCCGCGAGCCGTCCGTGGTGTCCCTGAGCGCTCCGATCAGAAGTGCCCCCACGAACTGACCGATCGCTCCGAAGCCGTTCCCCACCGCCAACGCCCCCGCGGCCGCCGTCCGGGGAAGTACCGCGCCGGGGATCGACGCCAGCACTCCCCCGGTGCTGATGACCGCACCGCCCGCCACCGCCAGCACCGTCAGTTGGGCCCAGAGGGTGTCGGGCAGCCGTGTGCCGATGAGCAGCGCCGCCGTCGCCACGCCGAACCCCATGAGCATCGGAGTCCTCCGGTTGTCGTGCCTGTCGCTCCACCGGGCGGTCAGCACCACCGCGACCGCCCCCAGCAGAGAGGGCAGAGCCGCCATCGCCCCGACCTCGAACGGGGTCGCGCCCGGCGCGAGGTCCTCGATGATGGTGGGCAGCCACAGGACCAATCCCACCGATCCGCCGGTGGCGGCGAAATACAGGGCCGCGAGCACCCAGACGAGCCGCTGCCGCAGCAGCGTGGACAGGCGCATGCGGTCCCCGCCACCTGCCTTGGCCGCCTCCTCCGCGGCGACGCGTTCGGTGACGGTCGCGCCCTCCGACGCCTTCAGCCAGCGGGCCTGCCCCGGGGTGTCCGCCGCGACGAAGAACCAGACGAACGCCCATACCAGCGGGGGCACGCCCTCGATCAGGAAGACCGTGCGCCAACTGAAGTGCTCCAGCAGCAATCCGGTGAGCGGGGCACTCACCACGGCCGAGATCGGGACCACGAGGAGGAACCAGGCCGCTGACCGGGCCCGCTCCGCGGAAACGAAGTACCTGGCGAGCAGGAGGATGACGAGAGGCACCAGCGGCCCCTCGGCAAGTCCGAGCAGGAACCGCAGGGTGACCAGCTGGGCCACGTTCTGCACGAGGCCGGTTCCCGTCGCGGCCAGGCCCCAGACGAGCATGCACCAGAAGACGACCTTGCGCGGCCCCCAGCGGCGGGCCGCCCACACGGCCGGCAACTGCAAGAGCATGTATCCGATGAAGGCCGCCCCCTGGGCGAGCCCCGTGGCGGTGCCGGACATCGGAATGTCGTCGTCCAGACGCGGGAACAGCAGAGCGGTGTTGGTCCTGTCGAGATAGTGCAGTCCGTACGTCACGAAGACGATCGGGATCAGGATCGTCCAGCGCGTCCGTGGCAGGGGGACGGGGGCGCGGTCTGAAAGCGACATGACTTACTCCTGGGGAGGAGACCGGGTCTCGATGCGAACGGCCGAGGCCTGCCGACTGGGGGTGTCCGCGGCAGACCTCGGCGACGGCCGTCAGGCGTCCGGGGTGGTGGCACGCCCTTGGACCTGGCTCGGCCGCGTCGGATGGCGAGCGCACCGGAGCGCGGGAGAGCCCGGTGTCCGAGTCGTACGCCTGCCCGATGCGGTGGCGGACGTGCGGAGTCCGCCGGGCAGGGTCACGCGACCGGCGCCGGGCTCTCCCGTAGTCGGGAGGGACTGACCACCCTCATGAGACGTCCCTCCCGTTCCTGCCTGCCTTTACCGGGGCTGCTCCCGGTAAAGGCCGATCTTCTCCATGAGGGGACGGTCGCTGAAGTTGAACAGCACCGCGTCCAAGGTCGAGGAGGAGTTGGCGTGCCGGTGCCAGGCCCACGTGGGTACCACGAAGGTGTCACCCTCCGACCACGCGAACTCCTTGCCGTCGATGACGGTCACACCCTGGCCCTCGATCACGTGGTAGACGGTCGAGGAGGTGTGCCGGTGCTCCTCGGCCCGCAGCCCGGGGCGCAGCAGGTTGACTCCGCACGACATGGTCGGTCCGATGGAGCCGCCGGTCGTGGGGTTGCGGAACTCCAGGGAGACCCCGTCGAAGGGATCGCCGTCCGCTTCCCGCAGCGCGTCCAGCGCGCGGCGGGTGTCGGCCCACTTGTAGTTGAACAGCGGGGAGTCCATTCCCTCCCACTTGGTCCACGTCGGCAGGAGCTGGCCGACGCCGTATCGCCGGATCGAGTCGCCGGAGCTGACGACCGGCTGGGCGCCTTCCGGCAGTTCCTCGTAGAAGATGCCTTCGAGCGACCTCACGAGCGGCAGGTCCAGCCCGTCCAGCCAGATCACGGGCTCGTCCCCGTCGTTGCGGTGGTCGTGCCAGCGCCAGCCGGACGTGAGCACCACATCGCCCGGTTCGAGTTCGCACATCTCGCCGTCGACGGTGGTCGACGCGCCGCGGCCCTCCACGATCAGCCGGAGCGCGTTGATCGTGTGCCGGTGCGCGTCGGCGACCTCACCCGGCAGCACCATCTGCATCGACGCGGTGAGGGTGTGCGTGGTGCCGATCCGCGGCTCCATGCCGGGGTTGATCAGGTTGAGGACCCGCCGGTCCGCGCCGTCCGCGCCGACCGGGAGCAGTTCCGCCGCCTTCAGCATGGCCGGGCGGATGTCCGCCCACCGCCACAGATAGGGCTCCATCGCCGACGACGGCTCGGCCGGCATGAACCCCGGCTGGGTGATGAAGACGGGGCTCGCATGGAAGGCGTGCACTTCGTCGACGAACTCGGCGCGCTCCTGGGCCTGGTGGGTCGCGGGTGTGGCTTCGGTGATACTCATTGGCTCTCACTCTCTCTATTCGGCGGCGATCACATGTAGCCCCGGGAGCGGTAGAACCGCTCGGCGCCGAGATGCAACGGGAGTTCCGCGTTCTGCCAGGTCTTCGACAGGTCGATCGGCTCGGTCACGCCCTTGTGAGCGCCCTGGGACTCGAACAGCGACTCCAGCTGCGCCAGTTGCTGCTCCAGCCCTTGCATCGCCAGGAAGACGAGTTCGTCGTCGACGTCGGCGCGGCAGTACAGCAGCCATCCCGCGAAGTCGATGGTCGGGACGTCGTTCTCGACGCCCGGCAGCCGTCCCGCGGGGAGCACGGTATGGCGCGCGCCGTACTTCGCCTCCAGGGACGAGAGGACCTCGTCCTCGATCGGGAGGAAGGTCATCGGCACGGCTTCGGTCAGCTCCAGCCAGGACTTGGACATGATGCCCTCGTCGAAGACCGCGTCGAGCTTTCCTTCCGCGAGCAGGGCCGCACGGCCCGTCAGACCGCCGTCGGTGACCTCCAGGAAGTTCAACTGCCGTTCTCCGGAGGAGACCGTGCCGCCCCACCCCTCGATGTCCTCGACGCCCACCCCGTACTCGGCCAGCAGCAGGTCCATCACCCAGCCCAGCGGGTGGCCCAGGTGCGTCGGCCCGGTCGAGATGCGCAGCGGAATCTTCTCTTCGAACACCTGCCGGAGCGAGGTGATCCCCAGATCCGCGCGGACCGTGAGGGCGAGCTGATCGAAGTGCGGGAACACGCACAGGGCACGCAGGTCGAGCGGCCGGTCGGTGAGCCCGAAGGCGGTGACGCCGTCGGCCGCCGCCTTGGCCAGCCAGGGCGGTGACGTCATGCCGAAGTCGTAGGTGCCGTCGTCCACCAGCTGCATCCCGCGGATGCACGACTTGCCGGTGTCGATGGTGTGGATCGAGACGGACGCCCCTTCGGGAAGCGGGCTGTTGTAGCCGGTGAGGCCGAGCCCGATCATGCTCCCGACCCTCAGCCAGTTGGCGCCGGAGGTGAGCAGCCGTACCTCGATAGGAGAACTCATCAATGATCATCCCCTTACGTCGTTAGTCAGTACACTACTATGAGCGTCATCGCGTGGCTACCGTTCACCACGCGCGTTTCGGACAGCGAGAGGGTGTGCGCCCCATGCCGATGCCGGAGTCCGCTCCCGCACCTGAGGACCGTCGCGTCGCGGCCGGCCATGATCTGGAGCAAGTGGCCGCCCACTGCGCCCGGCGAGGTTTCAACCCCGAAGTGGTCGCCGATCGAGAAGCCGCACTTCAGCGGATTCGCGAGCTGATCCCGGTCGGTTCGGACGTCACCAACGGCAGCTCGGTGACGCTCCGCGAGATCGGGCTGATGGCCGAGCTGGAGTCCTCGCGGCGTTGGCGCTGGCGTCGAGCCGAGATCTACGCCACGAAGGAGCCGGAGAAGCGGGTAGAGCTACGGCGTTGGGCGACTACCGCCGATTACATGGTGGGCAGTGTGAACGCGCTGGCCGCCACCGGGGAGGCCGTCTGTCTCGACGCGGGCGGCACCAGGGTCGGCGGCTATGCCTACGGTGCGGGGCAGGTCATCTGGGTGGTGGGACGCAACAAGATCACCTCGACCCTGGCCGAGGCCATCGAGCGGGTACGCACCCACGTCTTTCCGCTGGAGGACCAGCGCATGCGCAGAGACATGGGCCAGCCGGCCTTCGCCGGAAAGCTCCTGGTGGTCGAGCACGAGCCGCTGCCGGACCGGATCCGGTTGATTCTCGTGGACGAGGACCTCGGCTTCTGACGGCACTCGAAGAGCGCTGTGGGTGCGACTGGACCGGTGCACCCACAGCGTTCTTCCGTCTGTCGGTCACCTGTCACTGGCCGGCGTTGAGCGTGTCGGCCAGGCCCGAGGAGGAACTTTCCCCCGCCCCGGACTCCAGAGCTGCCAGGATCTCGGCCTGCCTGCTTCGGTACGCGTCCACGCTCGCGAGCTTGATGTCCTCATAACCGCGGACCATGTCCGGCAGCTCGGCCAGCTCGCGGACGAGCGGGTGACCGGGGGCGACCCGCACCGCGCGGGTGATCGCCTCGCGGTACTCGGCGATGAGCGCGCGTTCCGTGCGGCGGACGGGGTGGTGACCGAAGAGGTCCAGGCGCGTGCCGCGGGCCGTGCGCAGTGCGCGCAGCACCCGGAAGGCCGGGCGGAACCACGGACCGAGCTTGATCTTGCGGTCGATGCCGATCGCGCGCAGCACGGGCGGGTGGAGGTGGTAGGTCGCCCGGGAGCCGACGCCGAACTGTGCGTCGATCTCCGCCTGGAGCCGCGGGTCCAGGCTGAGCCGCGCAACCTCGTACTCGTCCTTGTAGGCCATGAGCTTGTACAGGTTCCGGGCCACCGCCTCGGCGGCGTCGGGTGCCTCGCGCCGTACGTGTTCGACGAAGCGGGCGTACTCCGCGGCGTAGGCCTCGCTCTGGTACTCGACCAGATCGGGGATCCGTATGTCGAGCAGCCGGGCGAGTTCGCTGCCGGGTTCGGCGGCCACAAGGGAGCGGATCTCCGGAGGGCTGGTGCGTTCGGCGGCCGGCGGCGTGGCGGACAGTTCCTGCTCCAGGCCGTCGGGATCGGCGACGACCTGGCGGCCGCGCCGGAAGGCCTGGAGGTTGGCGGCGACGGCCGCGCCATTGAGCTCGATTGCCCGCTCGATGCTCTCGGCGGTGATGCCGATGGCCCCGGCCTGGTAGGCGGCGCCCAGCTGAAGGATGTTGGCGAACTGGTCGTCGTCGAAGAGCGCTTCAGCCAGGCCGCGGGCGTCAAGGTAGTACTGGTTCTTGGTCGCCGCGTCGATGACCGACCTCAGGGACGCCGAGCTCGGGAACGAGACGCCCGGGTCGACGATCATGCTTCCCGTGGGCACCTCGGTGGTGGAGACCACGGCGGTCGTCCGGGCCGGGTGGGCGACGCGCAGCTGTTCCGGGTCGGCGCCGACGAGGGAGTCGCAGACGAGGTAGAGGTCGCATTCGCCGGCCGCGATTTTCGCCGCCTGGTCGACGCCGACCGAGGTGACCTTGATGTCGGAGACGACGGCGCCGCCCTTCTGCGCCAGCCCGGTCTGGTCGAGGGTCCGTACCTGTCGGCCGTCCAGGAACGCGGCGGTGGCCAGGATCTGCGCGGTGGTGACCACGCCGGTGCCGCCGACGCCGGTGATCCGGACGGTGAAGTCGCTGGTGACCATGGGGTCCGGGAAGGCGTTCGCCGCGAGTTCGGTGAGGGCCCGGTGCGCGCGGCGGCCGGTGGGGGTCACCGTCATGAACGACGGGCAGTCGCCGGCGAGGCAGGAGTAGTCGACGTTGCACGACGACTGGTGGATCGCGGTCTTGCGGCCGAACTCGGTCTCGACCGGCTGCACGGACAGGCAGTTGGACTTGGCGCCGCAGTCGCCGCAGCCTTCGCAGACGCGTTCGTTGATGAAGACCTTGGTAGCGGGCGCAGACGCCTTGCCGCGGCGCCACTTGCGCCGCTTCTCGGTCGCGCACTCCTGCTCGTGGATGAGCACGGTGACGCCCGGCACCTTCGCCAGCTCCTCCTGCGTGCGCAGCAGCTCGTCCCGGTGGCGGACATCGACGCCCTTGACGGCCTTGATACGGCGGGGCGCGTCGCTGGTGATCACCACCTTGGCCGCGCCTTCGAGCAGCAGTAGTTCGGCGACCTTGTGCACGGGCAGACCGCCGACTGCCTCCTGTCCTCCGGTCATGGCGACTGCGGAGTTGTACAGGAGTTTGTAGGTGATGTTCACCCCGGCGGCGACGGCCGCGCGCACGGCCAGGCTCCCGGAGTGGGTGAAGGTGCCGTCACCGATGTTCTGGACGAAGTGCTCGGCGTCGACGAAGGGCGCCATCCCGATCCACTGGGTGCCCTCACCGCCCATCTGGGTCAGCCCGATCACGTCGCCGACGACTTCGGGCTCCATGAACAGGGCCATGGTGTGGCAGCCGATACCGGCGCCGACGACGGTCCCCTCGGGGACTCTGGTCGAGGAGTTGTGGGGGCAGCCGGAACAGAAGTAGGGGGTGCGGCTCAGCAGCGGGAGATCGATGCGGCTCCGGGCCGACGGGGCCGGGGCGAGCTCGGCGTAGCGGGTCAGCCGGCTCCGCAGGCCCCGGGCGATCTTGTCGGGGTCCAGCTCGCCGGGCTCCTCGAAGAACTCCTTGCCCCGCACCTCGGGGGCGCCCGTGCGGCCGTAGAGGACCTCCTTGACCGCGGACTCGATGAAGGCCCGCTTCTCCTCGACGACGACGATCTCGTCCAGGCCGGTGGCAAACTCCCGGACGATCCCGGGTTCGAGCGGGTAGACCGCGCCGAGCTTCAGCAGCCGGATGCCGAACCGGCCCAGTTCCGCCTCGCCGAGCCCGAGGATGCTCAGGGCCTGCCGGACGTCCAAATAGGTCTTGCCCGCCGCCACGATGCCCACACGGGCGCCGCTACGGCTGCCGAGCAAGGCGTTGAGCCCGCTGGCTCTGATGTACTCCGTCGCGAGCGGCAGCCGCGTCCGGAACAGGCTCTCCTCCAGGGCGGCCAGTTCTTTGCCGAGCAGGCGGGCACTGGGCCGGTGACGGTAGGCGGTGTCGGGCAGTTCCGGCGGTGTCCATACGCTGCTGACCAGGGCCGTACCGGAGGCGTCGGCGACGTTGGTGACCAGCTTCATCGAGGACCACAGTCCGCTCGCCCTCGACAGCTCCACCGCGTGCAGGCCGAAGTCGACGATGTCCTGGACGTCGGCGGGGTAGAGCACGGGGACGGCGAGGTCGGCAAGGGCACGTTCCGACGCGCACGGGACCGTGGAGGACTTGGCGTTGGGATCGTCACCGACGAGGGCCACGGCGCCTCCTCGCGGATCGGTGCCGACCAGGTTGGCGTGGCGCAGGGCGTCGGTCGCCCGGTCCAGGCCCGGGGCCTTGCCGTACCAGACGCCGGTCACACCGTCGGTGCGCGAGCCGAGCCGCGCGGTCAGCTGGCTGCCCATCACGGAGGTCAGGCCGAGTTCCTCGTTGAGACCGGGCTGGTGGACGATCCGGTACTCGCCGAGCAGCCGGCCGCGCCGCGCGAGTTCCAGGTCGAAGCCGCCCAGCGGGGATCCCTCATAGCCGGAGACGAAGGCGGAGGTCTCGTTACCCCTGCGGCGATCATGCCGAGCCCGGTTGAACAGGACCCGCACAAGGGCCTGGGTGCCGGTGAGGTAGACCTCGCCGTCCTCGTGCAGGTAACGGTCTTCAAGAGTGAACGACACCACTGCGGAACTCCCTCACGGGCGGTGGCGAGCATGCTCGGCGCGCGGCGCCCTCTGCTCGGCGGGGGTGTGGCCGAGGCGCGGCGGAAACGCGGCTGCCTCGTCGGCGAGATGCCTGTGCAGGCCTGACCAGGCCGGGGAATGGGCGCGGGCGCGGCCAGGTGGGCCGCGACAGCGCCGCGGACGACCCACGAGCCGTCCCCGCGCTTCCGGCGGAGCGCTCAGCCGGTGGCGCCTTCGCGGGGCGCGGGCTCGGTGGTGAAGTACGAGCTGAGGCGCGTGTGGTTGGAGCGGTAGTTGCCGATGAAGGCGGCGATGCGCCAGCCGTCCGGGGTCCGGCGGCAGGTGCCCTGCCCCAGAACTCCCGAGACTTCGAAGCCGCCGTCCGGCCAGGCGTTCGTCTGGGTGCCCGACATCATCACGTGTGCGGTGTCCCCGTCGAGGTTCACCACGACGTTGGTCCACTGGTGCTGGCCGGTGATACCGGCTGCCTCACGCCAGTTGGTGTTCTTGCTGAGTCCGGTGTTCTGGCCTTGGTCCCAGTTGACGAAGACCGGGGCGCCGTCGATGTGGGTCGCCAGACTGCAGTCGGACGTGATCATCGAAGGCACCGCGTCCCAGTCCCAGCGGTCGATGTGCGCGTGGAACCGGAGGACGAGGTCGGTCACTTCGGCGCGGTCGAGGAAATCGGAGAACCGCTGCCCCGCGTCTGCGGGCAGTTGACCGAAGAAATCGGAGGTGGTCACCGGCGTGCTCCTTCGGGGTCGTCGCGCTGCGGCCTCGCGGCCTCACGGGCTACGCGAAAGGCAGTCTCACGCTGATGCGTAGTTAGTCTACGAACGACTATTGCGTCGGCGCAAGGGTTTCCCAGCCCGGACCTGATCCGCCTCAGGACCCGGCGCGCGGCGTCTTGCGACGAGCCGTCGTCGACGATCCGGCCGTGTCGCCACCGCGTCGAGGTCCGGCCGGCCGCAACGGCTCCCGGGACGGTTCGACCGCGAAGGCCGAGTGGTTGAGGCGCTGCAGCAGGGCCGCGGCACGCCCCGGCGTACGGAAGCGCTGCACCTCCGGATCGGTGGTGAGCACCTCGCGCGCCTCCCGCTCGACCCCGAGCTTGGCCAGCACCAGCTGCATGCTGAGCTCGTACCGGACGAGTTCGGTCGCGACCAGCACGATCGCCGGATCGTCGGCGAACACCCCCCAGGCCTCGTCCTCGACCAGGCCACCGATGACGACCTGCTCGTTGTCCATGCCGACGATCAGCAGCCGGCAGCCCAGGCTGGTGAGCGCCTCCTCGTCGTTCGTCGTGCGGTGCAGCACGGTGTAGCCGACCGGCTCCTCCGGTTCGGCCAGGCTGGAGTACACGGTCTCGATGCGGACGCCGTTGTCGGCGGCCCGGCGCAGCAGTGGCACGAGTTCCTCGTACTCGGCCGGCCACGCGAACAGGAGCAGGCTCTGCTGCGCTGCGCCGATCAGGTCCTCGCACCGCTCGATCAGCTGCTTGCGGCCGCTGAGCGGATGGGTCAGGTGCGTGGTCTGCTGCGTGGTCACATGCCGCAGCGAACGTTCGAGGCCGTCGAGGGAGGCTTCGGTCTCCCGGCGGATCCTGCTCAGCAGCATGGTCGGCGGCATGGGCACGTAGGCGGTCGCGCCGCCCTCCCCCTTGACCTCGTACGCCGCGTTCCTCGCCTTGAGTTTGCCGAGGATCTCGTACACCGTGCTGCGCGGGACTCCGGAGCGCTTGGCCACCTCGTAGCCGTTCAGCGCCTCACCCGCGGAGATGAGCGCGATGTACGCCTTGGCCTCATACCCGGACATGCCTACGAACTGGAGTTGTGCGATGAGATCGTCCACACCGCGCATGCTAGTCGTTGGCTCCTGCACGTCCAGGTGCCATCCGTCAGTAGCCGGGGAACACCGCGCGGAGCATGTCCAGGTCAGCGGCGCCGGCCGACACCACACCGGCGGGGGAATTCCGGGGTGACAGTCGGCCGGCGACCAGCCGCACCCATGCCTCGGCGGGCAGGGTGAGTGTGCCGTCGGGATGTTCGGGTACGTCGAAGTCCGCACTGACCGGCGACTGAAGCCGCAGCGCGAACCTGGACGAGGGTTCGGTCGTGATGACCTCGATCACCGCCCGCAGCCCCTTCAGCCCTGCCGCCTCGCTGACCCAGGGCAGCAGGTCGGACTTGGCGTGCAGCAGGACCGCCGCGGCGTCCGGGGCCAGCGTGGCGTGCTCGTCGAAGGCGACGCGCACATCCCATGAGTGCAGGGCGAACTCGCTCAGCCGCAGGCGCGCCGTCCCCGCCACCACGTCGAAGGGCTCGGTCAGGAAGCCCAGGTCCACGCGGAGGCGCGCACGGGTGCGGGCGTCCAGGGATTCGTAGAGCCCCACAAGGGATTCGTTCGCCCGCAGGAAGGAGCGTGCGCGCGTCCGCCGGGACATGGCGTTCCACCTGTCCCACACCGCGAAGTTGGAGCCGTTGACGAGGCTCGCACCGCCGTCGAGGGCGGTATGGATGACGGCACTGGCGATCTCGGCGCCGCTGCCCAGGTGACCGAGGACCTGCGAGACGTCCCAGTCGGACACGCCCGAGGGCCGGGCCAGATCGTCTTCACCGAGTCCGTCGACCAGTGCGGCAAGGCCGTCGTGCCCGGTGCGCAGAGCTTTGATGACCGCGTCGACGTCACTCACTGGCCTGCTCCGTTCACTCGATCGCCCTCAATTTAACAGAACAACGTTTCCTTAACAAGAGGTCTGGTGTTCTGTTAACTTCGGTCGTGGGAGGATGCACGCATGTCCGAGTTTCAGCGCGCCAGGCGGCCCGAGCACAAGGAACAGCGCCGCCAGGCCATCCTCTCGGCCGCGCGCCGACTGGCCACCGACTCCGGGGTCCACCACGTCACCCTCAGCGGTGTCGCCGCGGCCGTGGGCCTGGCCAAGTCCAACATGAGCCGCTACTTCGGTACGCGGGAGGAGATGTACCTGGAGCTCGCCTCCGAGTGCTGGCGCGACTGGTGCCGGGCCGCCGTCGAGCGGCTCTCGAATGGTGACGACGTCGTGGTGACGTTGACCGAGACCCTGCGGGCGCGGCCCATGTTCTGCGACCTGCTCGGTCACACGTGGACGAGCCTCGAACACAACGTCTCCGTCCCGGCGGCCCGCGATCACAAGCACACCATGATCGTCGTCATCGAGGAGCTCGGTGCCGCGGTCGCCGCGGCCGACCAGCGCCTGACCGAAAGCGAGGGCCGCGATCTCGTCACGGCGGCGGCCGGACTGGCCGGCGCTGTCTACGCGGCCGCCCATCCGCCTCCGACCCTCGCCGAGGCGTACGAGCAGAACCCTGAACTCGCCGCGGCGCAGCTGCCGTTCCTGCCGACCATGCAGCGTCTGCTCGGCGCGGTCGCCGCGGGACTGCCCGCGGTGCGGCCGCAGACCGTCGACAGGACCACCGGCTGATTCGGGAATCTCGATGATCCCTCCCGAGTAGGTGGAAAGTCCTCGGCAGGCCGAGGCACCGTCACGGCGCAGGTGCCCCGCTCCGTTCATGGGGCGGGGCACCTGCGGTGTGCGGGGACAGGGGTCAGGAAGCGATCGGCTCGGGCTGCCGGCTCTCCTCGGGCGTCTCTGCGGGTCCTTCGACGGACAGGTGTGGCAGGCGCTTGTCGAGCCAGGCGGGAATCCACCAGTTGGCCTTGCCGAGCAGGTACATCGTGGCCGGGACCAGGACGGTCCGCAGGACGAACGCGTCGATCGCGACGGCGGCGGCCAGGCCGATGCCGAACTCGGCGACGATCCGCTCGCCTCCGAAGGAGAAGGCGATGAACACGCAGAACATGATGGTGGCGGCGGCGGTGATGACCCGTCCCGTCTCGGCCTGGCCGACCGCGACGGCCCGCCGGTTGTCGCGGGTGTGGATCCATTCCTCGTGCATGCGGCTGACGAGGAACACCTGGTAGTCCATCGACAGGCCGAACAGGACCGAGAGCATGATGACCGGCAGGAACGCCTCGACGGGTCCGGCCGCGCCCCAGCCGAGGCGCTCCGAGCCCCAGCCGTACTGGAAGAACGCGACGATCACGCCGAAGGAGGCGGCGGTGGCGAGGATGTTCATGACGGCGGCGACGAGCGGCACCATCAGGCTGCGAAACGCAAGGAGCAGCAACACGCAGCCGAGCGCGACGATGACCGTGAGGAACAGCGGGAGTTTGCCTGTCAGGACATCGGCGAAGTCGTCGAAGATGGCCGTCTGGCCGCCCACGTAGACCTGGAGGGTGGTGTCCTTCTCGGCGGGCGGGATCACGTCGTCGCGGAGGTGCTGGATGAGTTCCGCGGTCTGCTCGGACTGCGGCGAAGTCGTCGGAACGACCTGGACGATGCCGACCTTGGCGTCGGGCTCGGCCGGCAGCACGGTCACGGCGGCGACGCCCTCGGTGTCGGAGAGCTGCGTGGCCAGGCTCTGCAGGGCCTGCTGATCGGCCGCGCCGGGTGTCTCCGCGACGAGCTGGAGCGGGCCGTTGAACCCGGGGCCGAAGCCGTCGGCCAGCATGTCGTACGCCTTGCGGGCAGTGGTGTCGGCGGGGTGGTTGCCGGCGTCGGAGGAGCCCAGCCGCAGCGACAGCACCGGCAGGGAGAGCACGGCGATCACCGCCAGGGAGAGCACCGAGAGGACCACCCGGCGCCGTTCGGCGATCACGGCCCAGCGGGCCCAGACGCCCGGCTTGTTCTCGGGGGCGGCGGTCTGCGCGCGGCGTTCGCGGCGGCTCAGCACGCGCATGCCGATGAAGCCGAGCAGCGCGGGCAGCAGGGTCACCGCGGCGAGGACGGTGAAGACGACGGCGGTCGCCGAGGCCACCGCCATGCCGTTGAGGAAACTCACGCCGAGCACGAACAGCCCGAACAGGGCGACTACGACGGTGCCGCCCGCGAACAGCACCGCGCGGCCGGAGGTGTCGATGGCCTTGATGACCGACGCCTCCATGTCCATGCCGGACTTCAGGTTCGAGCGGTGCCGGGTGACGATGAACAGCGCGTAGTCGATGCCGACACCGAGACCGATGAGCGCGCCGAGGATGGGGCCGACGTCGCCGATGTCCATGACATGGGTGAGCAGCGTGACGGTCATGAGGCCGACGCCCACTCCGGCGACCGCGGTGGCGATCGGCAGCAGCATCGCGAACAGCGAGCCGAACGCCACGAACAGCACGATCGCGGCGGCGGCGATGCCGACGAGTTCGGCGGTGGGTGCCTCGGATTCCGCCGCCTGGCTGATCGGGTCGCCGCCGAGCTCCAGCTTCAGGCCGTCGCCGCGGGCCTCCTCGGCGGTTGCGATGAACTTCTCAAGGTTGCCCTTGTCCAGGTCCATGGCCTGCTCGGTGAAGTTGACGGAGGCGTACGCGACGTGCCCGTCCTCGCTGATCTGCCGCGCGCCCTGCTCGCTGTACGGGCTGGTGATCGCGGCCACGTCCGGGAGCTCGGCGAGCTTGTCGAGCGTGTCGGTCATCCGGTCTTCGACGGCGGCGTCCCGGACGTCGCCGTCCGACTCCCACACGACGGTCGCGGTGGCGCCGGACTGGGCCGGCATCGTCTCCCGCAGCAGTTCGAGCGCCTTGGACGACTCGGTGCCGGGGAGGGAGAAGCTGTCGCTGGCCTTGGTACCGGCGGCGGTTGAGGCTATGCCCACACCGGCGAGCACGGCCACCCAGAGCAGCACGACGACTAGCCGGTGCCGATAGCACCAGCGGGCAAGGGCGGACAAGGGGACTCCTCAGGGGCGATACGTACTTGGTGTCTTCCAATCTGATGCGCCCGAGCCGCCGGATCGTGCGTCTGCCGGACGGTTTCCGCCGTACCGCGATCGCAGTACCGCCCTACACCGGAGGTGGTGAACCGGGCCGCACGAGGCCCGTCTCGTAGGCGAGCATGACGAGTTGGGCCCGGTCGTGCGCCTTGAGCTTGACCTGTGTCCGGTTCACATGGGTTTTGGCGGTGTACGGGCTGATCCCCAGCCGTTCGGCGATCTCCTCGTTGCCGAGCCCGGCCGCCACCAGGACGAGGATCTCCCGTTCCCGCTCGGTCAGCACCGCCAGCCGCTCGGCGGCGGCATCCACGTCCTGGGGGGGGGGGGGGGGGAAA
>NZ_JBYIVZ010000068.1:0-52269 GCF_057710365.1 Streptomyces sp. bgisy027 | reverse complement strand
GACTGCTCCGTCCCGCCGAGCTGGCCCGCGCGGCCGCCGGGGACCAGGACACCGTGGTCCAGGACCTGTGTGCCACAGCGGCGCTCACGGCTCTGGGGGATGAGGATGCCTACGAGGGTGTGCTGCCTCCACTGCTGTCCGCACGCAACCCGCGTACCCGTTCGGCCGGCGTCACCGCGCTGAGACGGGCGGGGCGGTCAAAGCAGGCGGAGTCGTTTCTCAGCGACCGTTCCGCGCTCGTGCGCGCTTGCGCCCGGTATGTCGTACGACAGCACGGAGGTGACCCGGCGGCCTGGTACCGGGAGCAGTGCACGGCACCGGACAACCCTGAGTTGCCGCCCGGTGCGGTCATCGGACTGGCCGAATGCGGGAACCGCGCGGACGCCGGACTGCTGCGGCCGCTGCTCGCGCACCCGGCGCCCGGGGTGCGGGCGCGAGCAGTGGCAGGACTACGGACACTGGACTGCGCGGATGCGAAACAGTTGCGGCCGCTCCTCGACGACCCTGCCGCCGGGGTCGTCCGCGAGACCGCCGCCGCCCTGCTGCCCTCGGCCAAGGAACTGCCCGCCGACCGGCTATTGGAGCGCACCAGCTCCGAGCACCCGCGGCACGTCCGCGTCGGCGCGTTCCGGCTGCTCGACGCACGCGGCGGCATCGTGGCGCTACGGGCGGCGGTCGGTCTGCTCGAAGACCCGGATATGAAGCTGCGCACCTGGGCCGCGCAATCAGTGCAGCGCTGGCATCCGTCACCGGACGAGCAGCAAGGCGACGCGGAGGTGGGTGAACTGCTCGACCGGAGCCGACACCTCTTCAGCGACCACATGCTGCGCCAGCGCAAGTGGGAAGCCGGGGTGGACAGCTGAGACTGCACCGCGGTCCAGAACGCTGCTCAGCACTCGCCGCCCGGTGGCCCTGGTGACAGCACGCCTGCCTTGGTGACAACTATCGTGCTTTGGCTTACGTAGACAGGTTTATCGCACGTCGTGAATTCCGTGCGGCTAAACGAGACATCGAGATGCTCTATGTCCTTGAATTCGACGTGCAGGCCCGCGCGCCCGCCGCCCTCCCGGCGGAAATAGGCGTCGGCGATGGCCTCCGCAACCAGCTCGTGCAGATCATCATCCGTCGCTCCGCTCTCCCGCGCGGCCAGGATCAGACGGGCGTGCATGGGCGAGACGGCGGTCATGATGCCCCTCATCCGGCCCGCGTCCGAGGACCCCTCCGGGCCGAACCCGAAGTAGGCCCGACAGGAGATGACAAGCCCTCCGGACGTGACGGCGCGCTGCCTCGTCTGCGCCCTGACCTGCGGTTGCCACTGCGCCTCGGTCTCCTTGACCAGAGCCTCCTGGGGACGCTTCTGCGGCTTCGCGGCGGCACCCGAGCGTAGCGCTCCACGGTGCGCCAGGAGACGCCCAGCCGCTCGGCTACGGCCGTCGTGGAGGCCTTGGCGCGCGTGAGGAGGAATTTCATCTGGGCTCGCGCGGATTTCGGCGCGGGCCGGGTGAACAAGGCCCGTTCGACCCGGGCGAGGCCGTCGAAGAGCTTGCGCCGAAGCGTGGCCGACGCCGGGGTGGTGTGCTGATCATCCAGACCGGCAGCCTCGGGCCGGTCCCCTGTGGACAGCGGCCACCGGACGCCGGGAAGGATGGGCGGCGAGTGCATCATCACGGGAGGGGCGGTTGTGCGGCTGACGATCGACACCGAGACGGACACCTACGAGCAGGCGATCGCCGCCGTCCAGGCCGCCTACGGGCTACGGCCGGACGTCCCGGCCGCCTGGCCGGACGCACCCGCCACGTCCCCGCGCCCCGGCCCGCAGGATCTCGCCGCCGACGAACTCGCCAACGGCTGGACGGACCAGCTGCTGTTCCAGCTGATCGCGGCGCTGATGCCCGGGGCTCGGGCGGTCCTGCGGCGGATCACCGAGCTGGGCGGCACCGCCTCGTACGAGGACGTCCAGCAGCACTTCGCCGACCACCCGACGCACCCGATCCCGCCGTCGAAGATCGGCGGCACCCTGACCAGCGTCAAGGCTGTACAGCGCCACGTCGGCCCAGACGGCGCCAGCCCGCTCCTCCAGCGAGACGAACGAGCACGGCGCTACCGCATCGACAACGCCCTCGTGGCCAGTCTCCAGCGGGCCTTCGCCCTGGCCGACGCCCGCCCCGACCTGCTGCGCGGTGTCCCAGCTGCCCCAGTTACCTGACGTGGCCGCGCCACCGGTAGAAGAGGGTCTCGCCCGGTCCCGCCCTGAGCTGGATCGGCACACCAGCCAGCAGGGTGCCGACGTCGATCGTTTGCCCGGGGCGCAGCACGGTGAAGCCCTGGCGCGTGTAGTACGGCCCGAGATTGCGTGGTGTCTCGAATCCGCCGAACAGCAGCATGTAGTTCAGTTGCCAGTACAGCTGTACGCACCGCTTCAGCAGTGCGGCGCCGATCCCGCATCGGAGAGTGCGGTGAAGGCGGGTTGGCCGTCGTGCAGGCCGAGTTGCCCGGACGAGCGCAGGAGGGTGTCCAGGGCGTAGCGGGTGTTGACGAGGTCGTCGTAGGCGGGGGTGGGGATGGGAGTGGTGGTGAAGCGGGCGCGGAGCTGGTCGAAGCGGCCGGGCAGGAGGGTGGCGACGGCGACGGCGGTGATGTCGAGGGTCACGGTGGTGTTCAGGGCCCTGGCGGCGGCGGCGAGTTCGGCGGCGAGGTGGGCGGGGTGCAAGGTGGCGGCGGGGATGAGTCCGGCCGCTCGTTGGATGAGGGCGAGGGTGACGGGACGGTCGGCGGCGCGGGCAAGCATGCCCAGGGGTGCGGCGCCGGTGCGGACGGCGTCTTTGCATGCGTCGATGAAGGGCTGGCGGGGGGCGAGGGTCTGCTGGAGGTGCGCGGAGAGGTCGTCGAGGGAGAGGTGGTTGAGTTCGGATCCGCTGGTGGGAGTGTCGTCCAGCAGGGTCTGCAGCGTGTGTCTGAGGTGATCGGGCAGGAGCAGGGGCGGCCGGGCGGGGGTGGCAAGGTCTGCGTCCTGGGGGCGGGGTCCGCCGGTGGCGTGGAGGAGGCGGGCCAGGAGGAAGGCGCGGACGGGGGTGTCGGCGGCGAAGTGCTCGGCGAGGGTGAGGGCTTGTTCGGCGTCGGCCAGGGTCCAGCCGGCCCAGTCCACGATCGTCATCCACAGGCGGGCTTCTTCGGCGCGGCGGACGGGCGGGGTGTAGCGGGTGAGGGTGGCGTGGGCGGCGTCCAGGCGCCGTGCCTGCAGCTGGGCGCGGATGGCGGCCCAGGCGAAGGAGGCCGCCGTGTCGGAGAGCGGGACCGTGCCGGATGCGGCCGGGAGCAGGTCGCTGCCGCGTTCCTCGGCTAGGCCGGCCAGGGCGTGGTCTTCCATGTCGAGCCAGTCCTGGCGGTCATAGGCCCACTGCACGGCGCTGCCGCGCAGCTGTTGGCGCAGGGCGGCGGGCAGGAAGGGCCGTGACAGCAGGGTCAGGGCGCGCAGCCGGGCGCGTTCTGGCTGGTCGGCGCGGCTCCACAGTTTGACGGCGTGCAGGCGCAGGGCGAGGTCGCCGAAGCGGTTTCCGGCGCGTTCGGCCGCGTCGGCCGCGGCGGTCAGGTCGCCGGTGTCCTCGTAGAGGCCGACCAGGGCCATGGCGGCGGTGACGCTGGTGGCCTCCCACTGGCGCAGGCGGCGGATCGCCGCGTCCTGGTCGCCGGTGACGGCTTCGGCGCAGGCCCACCGCACGTGGTAGACCGCCTCCGAAACCGCGCCCTCATCGCGCAGCCGGTCCAGGGCGGCGACGGGCCATTCCCCCAGGCCAGTGAGGGTCATGGCAGCCACCATGCGCTGGTCGTCGTCGGTGGCCTCCTCGAGCGCGGACGTCCAGGCGGTGACGCGCTGCGCGGTGGTGGCGTCGGGGCGGCTGTCCACGGCGACGGCCGCCAGCTGCGCGCGGGCGCCTGCCTCGGTGAGCTGCTGGGCGAAGGAGCCGGCCAGATCGTGTTGGCCTGCGTGGTAGGCGAGGCGGGCGGCCTCCAGCAGCAGCGGCGCAGAGCCGCTCTCCGGGCCCTGGGCCTCCCCGTCGGGGGCGGGCACGGCGGTGCGCAGGGCAGCGGAAATGTCGGCGTCGATGGTCCGCACGCGCAGCAGTACCAGAGCGGCCCCGGCGCTGGGGCCCCGCCAGCGGCGGTACCCGGCGCGCGCGGCCAGTGCGAGCCGGTACGCACGCTGGACGTCCAGGTAGGCCAGGATCGGTGCGCCGGTGGTGGTGTGTCGGGTCAGGGCCGCGGCCATCTCGGCCTGCAGCCCGGGGTCGTCCGGTGCCCGGTTCATCGCGGCTTCCAGGGCCGCCATGCCTTCGTCGTGGCGGCCGGCCGCGAAGTGGGTCCGGGCCACGAAACCCATCACCGTCGGATCGCCGACGGCCGCCTCGTCCCCCGCGGCCAGGGCACGGGCGATGGTCTCGGGCAGCTGAGGCAGTTGGCCGGGGCTGGGGCCGGGCAGCAGGGCGCGGGCCACGGCCGCCAGGACCGGGCTGCTCGCTTCGGCCGCGGCGATCAGTGCCTGGGCCCGGCCGGGATCCGTCCCGGCGGCCACGATCGCCGCCAGGGCCCGCAGACGCCCCGCATCGATGCCGCTGTCGCCGTCGCCGTCGGCGGCGTTGGCGACAGCGTCGGTGGCGTGTTCCAGAGCATCGACGGCCACCGGCCCCAGCTGGTGGGCGACGGCATACCCGGCCACCGCCCGCCACGCTCCCGCCCGCTGCTCACCGTGCAGGCCGGACAGCCAGCCGGGGGGATCCTCCAGCAGCGTGCGCACCACCGTCGCGGGATCCGCAGCCTGCGCCAGCAGCACCGCAAGACCGGCCGCATACGGGGCGCCTGCCTGGTGGTCGCGCAGCAGCGCGATGCGGGCGTCGCGCGGCAACCGGTCGACCGCCGCCTGAAAAGCATCCGGCTGCGGCCGGGCCGGAGCGGCCAGCGCCTTCGCGGCCTCGGCCGTGAGCTGCTGCGCGGCCGGAACAAGGATCTTCCAGCCCCTGCCCGTGGAGATGAGGGTGTCGTCGGTGACGTGCTGCCAGTACACCCTCTCCTGCTCGGGGTGCTGCAGCATGACCACCACGGGCAGGGAATGCCCCCGCCAGTACGCCGCATGCTCCTCGCCGCAGCGGAACCACCAGCCCTCCGCTGCCGGCTCGTCGAACCAGCTGCGGCCCGACTTGATCTGCACCGCCAGCAGCCGCCCGGTCGCCTCCCCGTGCTCGACCACCTCCAGCTGCGCATCAACCCCCACATCACTGATGTCCTGCTCCCTGAACAGCCAGCCCAGCTCTGTGAGTACCGCATGGGCGATCGCGTTAACACCCGCCCGGTCCACCAGATGGGTCTCCAGCACCCGCATCAGCGCCTCCCCCGCACCCGCGGCAACCCACCCATCCCGCTGAAGGGGGCCGCCGCGCCGCCATCGTAGAGTCGCACGACGCCCACGAGTGGCGACTTCGCCACAGCCGCCACCGGGCGCTACCCGACGGCCTGCCGCTCAACCGCCGCCACGATGCCCGGGTCGGCCAGGCGTGGCAGGGCGGCCTGCTGACGGGCGTCGAGGGCGCGGTGGTAGCCGTCGCTGGCCAACCCCCGTGTCTTCACCGGCCCCGTGGGCGCGGCCGCCATCTCCGGGGCGACATCGTCCAGGTCAGGCACGGGCACCGAGCCGGCCGCGAGGATGTGCAGGTGCCGGACGACCGTACGGCCCGCCGACCGGTTGGCAGCCGCGATGACGCCGACCTGCTCCAGCCGAGTCTTCGTCGCCCATGCCGCCGACTCCGGGCACACCGTGAGCCAGCCGGAGTCGGCTTTGTACTTGACGGCTGTGACGTGCCCGGCGAGTCCGGGGGCGATGGCCTCCCACCGGCTGCCCGTGCCACGACCGCCTGTGAGGTTGCTTACGGGGCCGGTGTCACGTTCACCACCGAATGGTCGCAGTCTCCTTCGTGGACACGGTCCGTTCTACTCCTTCGTACTCGGCTCGGTGGATTCGGGAGTAGCAGCCGGAACCAACGTATCTTGAGGGAGCATGACCAGTGCTGTCGTCCCGCCGGAGTCGGCGGGACGCAGCTGGATGCGGATGTCGTGGCGCACCGACAGCCGGGCGACCACGAACAGACCCATGCGCCGGGAAACGGAGAGGTCCACGGTCGGCGGGGAGGCCAGCCGCTCGTTGATGGACGCGAGGTCCTCGGGGGACAGTCCGATACCGGTGTCGTGGATCTCAATCAACGCCCGGCCATCGGGCAGCGCGTGCCCGGTGACCTTGACTTTGACTGTGGTCTGCGGGGAGGAGAACGTGATGGCGTTCTCCAGCAGCTCGGCGAGCAGGTGCACGAGGTCGTTGACGACGCGGCTGGCGACCTCGGCAACCGGGACCGCGGCCAGTTCGATGCGTTCGTACTGCTCCACCTCGGAGGCAGCGGCGCGGAGGACGTCAGCCAGCGGGACCGGACGGGTCCAGTGGCGGCCGGGTTCTTCACCGGCGAGCACCAGGAGGTTCTCACCGTTGCGGCGCATGCGGGTCGCCAGGTGGTCGAGCATGAACAGCGAGGACAGGTGATCTGGGTCGGCCTCGCGGGACTCCAGTTCGGCGAGCAGCGACAGCTGGCGTTGGATGAGTCCCTGTGAGCGGCGCGAGAGATTCGTGAACATCGCGTTGACGTTGCCCCGCAGCAGGGCCTGTTCGGCGGCGAGCCGGACTGCCTCACGGTGTACTTCATCGAATGCCCGGGCAACTTGATTGATCTCTCCGTGGGAGAAGGTACCCACGGACTCGACCGTGGTGTCCACGTTCTGCGGGTCTGCTTCGGAGAGTGCTCTGACCAGCTCTGGCAGTTTCCTGCGGGCGACGTCCTGAGCTGTGTCCCGTAGTCGGCGCAGAGCCTCGGACCTCTTCACCGCAGGGGGCCAGATCTTGCTGGCCTTCGCCTTCTGGAGGATCTCCTGGGCCCTGGTCTCGGCTTCGGACAGCTGGTCGTTCGCCGTCCGGACAATCTCCTCCGCGCGCTTGCCTGCATCCTGAAGGCTCTGAGCTGACTCCTTCCGGGCTTGCCGGCGCAGCTCTTCGACCTCACGTTCGACGTGGGACCACAGCTCATCAGTCTGCTGCTTCATGGCAGTTGCGGCCTGATGTGCCTGGCTGGTTACGCGGTCTGCTTCGGCGAGTGCCTCGTGCCGGATGCGTTCTGCCTGTTCATGCGCCTGCGCCCGGACGGATTCGGCTTCTACAAGTGCTTCTGCGATCAGCGCTTTGGTGGCACGCCGGACACGTCGTGCCGAGGCCTGGACTTCTCGCTGCCGGTATTTGACCTCTCTCCACCGGCCGCGCCACTCCTCGATGCGCTCTGGATACACCACGTGACCCGGAGCCGGGCTGCGTGCCTGGGAACGGAAGTTGGTGACGACACGGACGAACTCAATGAGGGCATCCATGGACGGCAGACGCTTTCCGGACAAGGCCTCGTTGATGCCGGCCCTGCTCAGTTTCGGACGCCCCGATGCCTTGACGATCTCGCTGTAGGAAGGGGCACCAAACTCGATGTGCAGACGGTTGAGAGCATCGGTGAAGTCCGCCAGAGCCTCGTCGTACGCCGTCAAGGCCTCGACATCGTCCTCGTCGAATCCGTGATCCGCCTGCGTCACCGAGTCCCCCGTAGCACTGTGTAGAGCCACGGTAGGTACTGGCTGAAGCGAACGTCCACAGAATCCCCTGAACAAACCTGAACGATTTCATCGTTCGCCAACGGCACCCAGACGTGCGCCCGTTGGCCACTCGCATACGGGTCAGTGCGAACCCGGCCAGCCTGCTCTTCGCCGCGCGGCCCGCACCGGTCTTCTGGAGCCATGGACGACACCAACGCCACACCAGCAGACCCCGGCTCCGACAGCCCCACCTCTCCACCAGCCGAAGAGGCGCCGCAGCAACACCGCATAGTGGATCTTGCTGCCCTGCTTGCCCTCCTGGGCCTGGCGGCTGCCGTGTACCTCGCGGTCGGAGACGCTGGCTTCTCAGTAATCACCAGCGCAGTCGTCGGCCTCTTCGGCACCTGGCGAGCGCGTCGGTGAAGCCGCCGGGGCTGCTGCGTGCTGTTCTGGCGTCTATGAGTCCACGAGGTACGCCTTCTCCCCCACCATCAGCGGCCCGTCGGCAGGCCCCTTGATGTAAGGGCCGCGCCAGATCACCCGGTGCTCCTGGCGGCTGGGGTACCACTGCCGCACCTTGTGCATCCGCACCGGCCAACGGTGGTGGTACACCCGTGCCTTCTTCTCCCCCGGCGTGTCCGTGGTACGCGGGGACGGGGCCGCGAGCCGGATGACCCGGACCTCAGGGTCGTACGGCTCGGAGCCGTGGAGGCGGCCGACGGCCGCCCGCGGCCCGGACAGGGCCTGGGGCTGTTCGGCGGCGGTGATTCCCTGGCTGATGAGCCGCCAGAACGCGAACATGTAGCGGCCCGTGAAGTCGTCGTACGGGTCCTCGACACGGCCGCCGCCCCATTCCCCA
Source organism: Streptomyces sp. bgisy027 (assembly GCF_057710365.1). Taxonomy (NCBI): domain Bacteria; kingdom Bacillati; phylum Actinomycetota; class Actinomycetes; order Kitasatosporales; family Streptomycetaceae; genus Streptomyces; species Streptomyces sp. bgisy027. The sequence continues at coordinate 43,748 of NZ_JBYIVZ010000068.1, read as the reverse complement.
ATCTCGGGGACCGGCTCGGAGCGCCACTGGGAGGCCTGGGTGAGCGCCTTCTGAAGCCGACGGTGGCGTTCGGACAGGTCCGCCATCGTCTCGGTGCTCTCCTCCGCCAGGCACGCATCGCCCCGCATCCCGTACATGCCATCCGGCACCAGCGGGGGAAGCGGGGTCCCGGCCGCGCGCGCCTGGGAGACCGCCAGCCGCCACTCGGCTGGCTGCACCGGCCCGTCGCGGTCCATGAGCGTCGTCACCCGCACGCCCGCGTACTGGGCGGTGGGCAGGATCTGGTGCTGGGTGACGAACTGCCAGCCGAACGCCGCGGTGTCCGACAGCGAGCCGGTGCGGTTGACGATCACGACCGGTTCGGGCAGCACCAGCAGCCCGGTGGGCACGATGATGTCGCGGTCGCGGTCCAGAGTGCTGAGGTCGGCCGGCTCGAGTGTCGCGGCCGCGGCCATCACGGCGGCGTGCGCGGCCGGGGAGATCACGAAGACCTCCGCCTGCCGCAGCAGTTTCCCGATCTGCCGGATCTGCCACGCGGCGGCCTCCTGCGGCGCGCGCGGCCACGGCGGCCGGAACCCCTGCTTGCCCAGGGTCATCGACATGGCCGCGTCCCGCTCCAGGCCAGCAGGATCGCCGGCCACGTCCGAGAGGTCACTGTGGAGCAGCACACCCCGCAGCTCGCTGATGACGTTGTTCATGTTGGAGGCGAGCATCATCTGTACCCACGGGTTGCCCGTCAGGCACTCCAGCGACCTGGCCCGCAGCCGCTGCGCCGTCCGTGCCGCACCGGACGCCGTCCACTGCCCGGCCTTGTCCCTGCTGCGCTCCCGTTTGCCCCGGCTCGCCTTCCCCACCCCGACGCCCCTCCCACTACGGCCGATGTCGAAGCCGTACCCGACCGCCACGGACCCGACACGACGCTAACCGGCCGACGACGGCTGGCAGGCAAGCGGCAGTGTTCACGCCGCACGCCGGGCCACCACGGCTCGTGAGGTATCAGTCGTCCTTCCGTCCCGCTGTGCCCGCCCTAAACGAGCCCGTGGGAGCGCGGGCAGTGGCTCTGTACGCCCTGCGTGCCGTGGCGTCGTACAGGGCCCTGCCTGCGCCTCATCTGCGCTCGATCAGCCGACTGCGCCGGAGGTCAGGGCGGCGAGTTCGCGTTCGAGATTGTTCAGGGCATCGCTCATGTGCTGGTGTTCGGCACCGCTGGGGACCGCTTGCTGGGTCTGTTCCAGGTAACTCTCCAGGTCGGTCTGGGACGCGGATAGCAGGGCAGTGCCCTGCGGTGTCTTCAGACGGATGAACGTGCTGCAGTTGGATGAGGAAGGGCCGGGACGCGGCCAGACGATGACGTCGCCCTCACCCGTGCTGCGGTGGAGTCCGTCCAGGAGCAGATCCCGGGCAAAGACCCAACTCTTCGCTCTGGGACTGTGAGGGCGGAAGACGACTTCGATCGCGTAGGGGTCCATCCTCCGGTAGGTGAAGCGGGCAGGTAGCACCCGACCGGTGTCGTACTCATCTGTGTGCAGGCGCAGCGGCATCGTTGTGTGCTGCGTCGCCCAGCAGTCAGCGAGTGCCCGCCACAGAGGCGCAAGATCCGAAGAGGCAGGGGGGCGGGTTTCCACCCCGCAGTTGGGTAGGCCTGTCTTGTCGGGGGGCGGCTGTGGGGTGTTTCGCCGTCGGTCCTGTAGCAGGAGTGCGCTTACGCGTTCCATGGCATCCCTGATGCCGTTCCAGATGCTGACAGAGAGCTCGTCAGCAGTGCCCCCGTAGCTGCTTTCCGGCAAGAGCCGCAGGAGTCTGGATCCAGGCGGTGCTGCCCTGCGGCGGAGGCAGGTGGGTGTGCGCGGGCCAGGTGATCGGTGGGCACGGTCTGTTTGACCGTCACACGATGCCCCCCACAGGTGAAGTGTCAGATAGCCCAACTCGCGTGCGACGGTTTCGGCTGGGGTGGGGTGCGCCCATGGCGCCGGCGGCCGTCTGGCGTCCTCGGGCTCATAATCGGATAGTGCCAGGAGGCTGGCTGCCAACGAGTGCGGCGACGTCTCAGAGCCGTCCGGGCCGGGCAGACGCCAGGGCAGCCCAGGCAGCAACAGGAATGGAGAACCTGGAAGTCCCCGTAGTCTCCCGGTATGGCTGTTCGGGGCTGCCGAGCAATGGCCCGGCCTTGTCGCGACGCCGTCCGTTTGCCGCCACTCCCACAGGGTTTCTACACCGTCGTGAATGGCCGGTTCATCCGCCCTGAGCCTGAGATCGGGCATCCACTCCGCAGGCGTCACGGGGAGAAAGCGCCGCGTATCCGGCAGCGATTTGCCGCAAGAGAGTCTTCCAAACATGGTGAGAGCGAAGGCCGTGCCGGTTTCCGGCAGTCTCTCCCCCAGCAGCATGTCGATCCAGGTACTGCGAGGCCTCTCGTCGCTCACGGGAGAGTGCAAGCGGGCTTGCGGCATCCGGTCCATCAGGTCATGGAGATGCTCGCGCAGTGTCCGGTGCGCTGCACCGGAAGCGCTGTCGGAGGCACTGCCATCGCACACGAGAAGGACCGGCAACAGGCGTCTGGTGGCCGCAGTCGCTTTGGTCTGCGGCTTTGCTGGCCTTCCGTGAGATCGGGTCGGCGAGCGGTGCTGGCCGTGCGTGGAATCGGGTTCGTCGGTGCTGTACGTGGCCGCGTCGTCGGCACCTGCGACAGTGTCGTTGTCCGGGAGCGCGGCGATGTGCTGGGGGTGGGTGGCGGCGGCTTGGTCCAGGCGGCTCCGCACGGCCGACGGCAAAGGGTCGGTCTCGGCCAGTACGTGGGGGGCACCCAGACTGGAGGCCTGTAGCAGGGCGTCGAAGTCGTCGAGCGGTGTGGTGTCCGCGCTCTGGTCCTTCGTGTGGTGTTTCCGGACGGTCATCGTGCTTCCCCCTTTCGCTTGGTGGGCCGTGCGGAGCTCTTGGCGAGCCGGGCGCGGGCCCGGCTGGTTTTGCGTTCCAGGGCTTTCTCGGTGAGCCCTACGTGCTGTGCTGCCTCACGCTGCGTGTATCCCATCGCGCGCAGGCACAGCGCCTTGCGAAGCTGCTGGTCGGAGATCTGGTCCAGCAGGCGGAGGACTTCCTGGTGGAGGATGGCGGCGCTGCCGGGGTCGGCGCTCGGCTGAGTGGGGATCTGCGCGAGCACATCTTCCGGACCTTCGCGTCCTGGCGGCCGGTGCAGTTCAGTGTGCCGGTGGGCGCGGTCGTCGTACCAGCGGTTATAGACCGGGCGGAACGAGCGCACCGTGGCGCCGACGAAGTAGGTCGTCAGGGAGGCACCGCCGCGCGGGTCCCATCTGCCGCGGACCAGGCCGTATTCGGTGAACAGCTCCCTGCCGTCGATCACGGCGCCGGTGGCGATCTCGTGGCGGTCTTCTGCTGTCCAGTCGGTGGTGCGGCGGCGGGGTGGGACGGGGCGGCCGGCGCGGGCGGAGCGGTCGAAGATGTCCCCGGCACTCATCCACTTGATCATCGTGCGCCAGCTGTAGTCCATCCATCCCTGGCAGGCCTTGGTGAAGCGGGGGCCGGTGAAGCCGTCCTGCCGCAGGATCTCCACGATGCGGCGGTCGGCTTCCAGCCGGGCAGCGCGGGCCGCGTCGTTTTCGGTGGCTGGCCCGGCGGCGGCTAGTTCCCGCTCCAGGCTCGGCAGGCCGGTCGCGGCAGCCTCGGCACAGTCGAGGTCTTGGTCGTGTTCGGACACGGAGCTGGGGAACACCAGCCCACCCAAGGTCGCGTCTGCCACATCCGCTCCTCGCCTCAGCCCCGGCCGCCTTTGCCTCTGCTCGGCCCTTACGTCTGCGGTCATAGGCACAGGCCGCGGTTTTCCCCCCGGGTCCCGCTGCTCTTTTTTCATCCCATGCAGTGTGATTTACATCACGCGGGGGGAGAGGGCGGCGCAGCCGCTACAGCACCAACAACCGCACCGAGAAGGAACGGTGACGACTCATCAGACGAAAGAGGTCAACGATGAACAGCTCCGACCAGCCGCTGCTGAGTCTGCGGACCGCCCTGATCCTGCTGCTCGGCGTCCTCACCGGCACCGGCGCGGGCCTGCTGACCGTGGCAGCCGGAGGGGTACTGGCCGCCGGATTTCTTGCCGGCGGTGCCGCCTTTGCCGGGGCCGTGATCTTCTTCCACACCATCATCGGCTGATCTCGGCGACCGCAGACCTGCGCATCGAGCAGCGACAACGCCCGCCCCGTTCGTCGGCCCGTCGCGGGGCCCTAGACGAAAACCGCCTCGGTGGCACGGGAAGACCACCAGGGCGGAGAAGCCCAGCTCCCTCCCAGGCGTCCGGCGCTCGATGGGTCGACAGCGAGCCAGCCACTCGAGCGCGCTGGCCCACTCTGGTCATCGCCCGCCGCTATCACCTCGGCACCCATCTGTGACCCGGCACGGCGGGGCGGCCCCCTGGCGCGCGGCGAGCGCGCGGCGGCCGGTGCATGTCACCGCTCCTGCACTACGACGCGGCGCGCGCAGGCAGCGGCAACGGGGCACCCGACAACGTGACAGCACCCCTCGAAGTGCACTGGGTACGTGGCCGTCGACGTCGGCCGGGGCCTCGACCCCGGACCGCCGCTACTGGCCGTGCTGGTCGTCCCGCCGTAGTCCGCGACCGCGATCCCCAGCAGGAGGGCGGAGGAGATACGTGTAATAGCCGCCACTTCGTAGCAGAGCGTGATGCTCCACTCCGGGGGTGGAGTCTGGCGAAGCCCGCCCGCTCGGGTGTCTGGCATCGGTACCGTGCCGCCCGATGACGATGCGAAAGGCGGGCCGGTAGCGAAGTCGCCTTGGTGGGGCCGCTGAGCGTCGCCCTAGCCACGGCGGGTACGCATGGACAGCTGCAGGGCCTCCAGTCGGTCCAGCATCCGCTCCGGCTCCGCGCCGGCCTCCAGCGAGGACGTGCCGGAGTCAGCGGTCACGGCCTACTCGCCGTCGTCCAGGACGGCGTCGCCGCCCTTGATGTGGCGGGCCGGGTTAGGCCCTGCTCCATCAGGTCGACCGCCCACAGCATCGATTGGACGCCTTCCAGCTTCGCCAGGCCGGGTGTGGGCCCGAGGCGGAAGGTGCCGGGCTTCGGCTTGCCGGACTCCGCGTAGGGGAGGAAGTCGAGTTCTCCTGCGTCCACGTGTTCGCGCCGGACCGCCAGGCGTTCGCCAGCGGCACCATGCGGTCGCGAGGCCCTGACCACCGATGATTGTGTCGCCGGCGGCTCGCAGCAGGAGGGTCAGGTCGTCGGGCTGGCGTAGCCAGTGCGGGGGATGTCCAGGTCGAACTCAGGGCGGAAGGCTTCCGCGAGGCATGCGTTGACGGCGTCGTGCTCCTGAGGATGGAGTTCTTTGAGCATGTTCGCGATCTCTGTCCGTCCTTTGGACATGTGGTGAGAGACGGCGAAGCGGATCACCGGTGGGAGATCAGTGAGGGGCCGCTGACGCAGAGCGGCCCACATGAGCTGGGCGGCGGTCTTCGGGGCTCCCTCATTGATGACTTGCCGGAGGACGGCCAGGAGTTCGCGTGGCTCCGGCGCCGTGGCGGCGATGGTGAGGATCTCCCCAGCGAGCGCGGAGGATTCCGGGAGATCGGCCTGGGCAAGGACGATGTTTGTCAGGTGAGCGACTTGGTGGTCAGGCGGTGGCTGGAGAAGCCGGGCACGCACCGCGAACGGGACGGCGGGCAGGACGCGGAGGATGGCAGTGACCTGCGGCCGGCTGGCTTGTACGATCAGGTGGCGCGGGAGATGCTCGACGACGGTGAGCAGCGTCCGTTTTAGCACTGCTCCCGTGGTGAGAGGCAGCACCTCTTCCCAAGGCATGCCGTGGTTGCTGTACATGGTCGACAGCAGGATGTCGTCTGCCCGTGCGTCGGGTCCTTGGGCTGCGTAGTGGTTGAGTGCCTGGGCGAGCTCTTGCGGTACCTCTGCCGGGGGCCAAGAACTTGTGCCGGTATTCCGTTCGGCTTTGGAGAGCAGCCAGCTGGCCTGGTGTTCGTGTCCTTGACCGGCCAGCGCCCGTGCGAGGCCGAGAGTGGAAGCCGCAGGGATATCGGCTGCCGCGTGGACGAGGGCCAGCGACAGGTGGCCCGGCCCCTCTGCGCAGAGGTCCGTGACGAGGAGGGCGTACTGGGCTGCGCTGGTGTGCTGCACGATCTGGGCGATCAGCTCATCCTGCACCGGTGGGGAGGCCAAGTGCAGTGCTGTGCTGAGCTCGGCTGCCGATGCGGTGGCCGCTAGTTGAGTCAGCAGCCAGAGGGCGTCGTGACGCAGGTCGCCGCCCAACAGATGGCTCGCCAGGTCGATGGTCCTTGCGGGTTCCGTCGGCAGGGTGGCGAGCATGAGCTGCACGAACGGGGAGCGGCCCTGCCGGTACAGCTCGACGGCCAGTTCTGTGATCAGGTTGGCGGACCGTGTGCCAGCGCCGGCCAGGAGGCATTGCGCTGCCCAGCCTGGAAGACGATGGTTGAGCGCGGCGGTCATCTCGGTGGCATTGAAGCGGGAGCGGGAGCCTGCGTGGTGCAGCAAGTGTGATGCGGCGTAGTGGAAGCGGCGACCGTGGAGGGCTCGTGCCACGTGCAGGACTGCCGCGAGCGACGGTGCGCCCGTACTGACGTACGACAGCAGGGTGCGTTCCTCGTGGCCGTCGCGAAGAAGCGTGGCGATCACGTCTGTTGCCTTGTCGGCGGAGTGCCGCATGGTGTGGCCGAGCAGTTGGTGGGCCAGATCGGCGTCGACGCCGCTGAGCGCACCGAGCAGGGTGGCGATGTCCTCGCTTGAGCGGCGTCCGGCGCTCAGGAGAAGTGCTGTGACGGCGTCGTTCTCGCCTGTCTCCGAGGCGAGCGGCATCCACGCGGCGGCCTGGATGGTGACAGACGCCAGTAAGTCAGCCGGCGCCGACCCTCCGATTGCGGCGAGCAGGAAGTCGAGGGAGCCGGAGAACTGAACCATCGCATGACTGATCAGTTGCCACGCATCCTCACGGCGCTGTTCGAGGAAGGCGGCCAGGAGGTACGTGAGCAGTCCGCTGGTCTCGCTCTTGCCTGCGAGAAGGCTGGCTGTTTCCACCACGGCTTCGATGGGGGCCTGTGCGGCGCGCGTCAGGATTCCGGCCGCCATGGTCTCCGCCTGGGCATCGTCGGCGGCCATGAGTAGAGCCCGGCACAGAGCGACGACAGCAGACGGCTTCCGCTCGGCCGCGGCCTCGAGGGAGAGAGCGGTGAAGCGGTCTCCGTCGGGCAAAGCGGCGACGCTCTGCAGCAGGACTAGGACGTCTCGGGGACTGCGGTGTGCGACGGCATCTCTCAGCAGGCTTTCCGCTTCCTGCAGGCGGCCGTTCTCCGCGAGCAGGGCCAAGAGTCCCGCCACGTCGCCCATGGATCGCCTGCGTACGGCTGCGTCCAGCAGCCTCACGGCCTGCACATGTTGATCACGCTGCAGCAGGTGGTTCAGCAGGCCGGGTACGTCGGCCATGGCGGCAGCGTCGAAGAGCAGCCCCATCTCCGTGATCGCGTCATCGCGCTCCAATGCCTGCAGAAGGTCAGCCACGACCTGCGGTGGTTTCTGCCCCGCATGGAGCAGGAGCTGCTCTCGTTGAAGCCAGTACCCGGCATCACCCAGGGCCTGAATCAAAGCTGCGACCTGCCCGCCGGGACGCCCGGCAGCCGTGGTGAGAACGAAGGCCACCGCCTCCTTGTCGTCCTCGTCGGCGAGATCGGCCACGAGATCGGCGACCGCCGTCTCGGCACCGAACAGCGCCTTTTCAAGGAGCTCCTGCTGCCGCTCATCCTCGGGATCCGGCTGCGGGTCGCTGCCAGCCGGGCCCACCTTCTCAGCCCCTACCAGCAACTCCTCCTCGGACAGCTGTGCCACTGCCCGGCGGACCGCAGCCTCGGCCGCGAAGAGAACGGAGTCCTCACTCCTGCGTTCCTCGCTTGCCTGCATCAGCTCGTCGCGCTCACGGAGCACGTGATGACGCGAAGCCCTCACCACCCTCAGCTCCTCCGCGAGAGCCTCCTTACTGGCCACCTCCTCCAAAAGCCGCTGCTCGACATCGGCGAGCCGCCGCTGCGCCGCGGCTACGGACCGCTCGGCGGCCTTGCGTTCGGCTTGCGCGGCAGCAACGTCTGCCCGCAGCCTCATGGCCTGTTCGCTCAGCGCCGCCACATGAACGGCGAGCTTCGTCTCCGTCTCGGCAAGCAGCCCGCGCATCTGAGCCAGCCGAGCGGCATCCCGGCTCTTCTCGCGCTCCACGCGCGCCAGCTGCGCCCTTGCAGCCACAGTCGTGCGATCCGCTCGGTGAAGTAGCCGATGCGTCTGCACCAGCTCGCTCTTAAGGGAGTGCTCAGCAGCACGCCTCCGCGCGCACTCGGCCTGATAGGCCTCACACGCGCGTTCCGCCATGAACAGCCTGAAAAGATCGGAATCTTCCGCTTCCAACGCCCGTAGATGAGCGAGTTCCAGCTGCTGGCGGTCCGCAGCGTCGAGGACCTGGCCCGCCTCCTCTTCCGCGAGCCGGAATAACGCCTCGACCTCGGCGAACGTCGGCAGCTTCTTCGCCGACGAGATACGCGAGATGCTCGCGGTGCTGAAGCCTTCCCCCAACGCAACACTGATCTTCCGCTGCGTGAAACCCCGCTTCTTCAAGGGTTCGAACGCGCGGTCCCGCATCAGCTCAGCAAGTTCCCGACGCGACTCCGGAACGTCGTCCAGCTCAACGGGCGGCCGCCCGACCGGCCGGACCTCTATCTCCCCGCGCCGTCCGCCAGTCGGCGGCGTCTCCACCATGCACCCCCCAGAAGCCCTGCCAAGCCCGACACTTGAGACGGTCAGAGACAGAAGGCCAACACACCAAGCCCTACCGAAAGTCGTCCACTTCGGGGCGGAATTCGCCGATCAGGGCCTCCAGCATGCTGGATGACCTCCTCATTTGCAGGCACTTCCGCCAACCACGCCATGGCCAGTCCCTTCCACAGTTGTGCTTGCTGGAACTGCCCAGAAACGAGAGGCGGGCGCCCCACTGTACGAACCACCCGCCCCTCGACCGGCCAGCAAGCATCACCCCAAAGGAGGCATCCCCCCTCCCCGGCTGCGCACCAGCTCCAGCAGCGCCCTGACCGCCTCACGACCCCCGGGGCGGGAAGCCGCGTACACGACCAGGAAGGCGACGACGAGCGGGAGGAGGTGCTCCGCCGGCACGTACGCGCTCACCCCCGGCGGCTGCTCCACCGTGACCGGCGCCTGCGCAGCGCTACTCGGCTCCGTCGGAGCCGGCACCGCGGGCGCAGAAACAGACAGCTCAACCTTGACCGGCTCTGGCGTGACCGCCGCTGCCGGAAGGGCCGAACCGAGGCCAGCCAATGCCACGACCGCACCGCACACCCAGCCGCGCACCCGCCTCAGGCGGCGCCGTTCCACAGCCGCATCTGATGATGTGCTCGCCGTACCCAAGGAATACATAGCGCCCTCCCGAGCCTTTCCTTCGAAGACCGTTGCGGTTTCGAATGTGCGACTCATCATGGGGGCGCGGAAAAATAATCGGAATAGGAAAGAAAGTTGATCCGCTGTTGAATTATTCGGGTCTGTCAAGAGAGGGCGGTGCAGATCACCTCGCCGGCATTCTATGAGGTGGACATTCAGGGGGAGTCGTTAAAACCGGTTCCTCCGGCAGGTTTCAGTACGAGATGTCAAAGGCAAGCATCGGACTACATCGGGTGGCTGGTTGCTCCATGCCTGAATCAACTCTTCACCTGCGGAAATGTCTGGCCGGTCGATACTCCTCCGGGCTCGGGGCCCATGCGCCGCTGTCGTAACTCAGCCGGCGCGGGCATCCCACGACGCTTTTCACGAGCGCCGAGGCCTGGCCTGGCTTTGAATGCGTTGCCGGTGCGATGCAGGGTAGCGTTCGCTCTGCGGATCCAAGAACTCGACAACAGCGACCAGCTCGTGCTGGAGATGGACGAGACGGGCAAGAATCTGCGGTTCCGTGTGGGACAGGGAGTCGATCTCCCGGCCGAGGCGCGCAAACCAACGACTGAATACCGCATCGTTTTCCAGACGCTCGACGAACTGGGCATAGCCAAGGCATCGCTGGCCGGGTAGATCACCAACAGTGGTGATCGCGAGGCATTCACCGATCGCGCGCTGCTCGTCACGGAAGAGACGCAGGATGCTGGTCCGCGGGTGCAACTCGGTTGTGGCGAATGCATGGCTGACGGTGTTCAGCCGTGTCGTCAATTCCCGGGTGCGATCGCCGTCGCCAAGGTCGAGGTATTGGATACCCTGCCGAAGGATCTCAACCCAGGCAAAGTACTGCCCGATCCTAAACAGCGTGCTGTCGCGCGCGTATCGCCACTCCTCGGCATCGCCGCTCTCACGATGCCGGATGAAGAAGTCGAGGGCACCGATGTTGAACAAGCGCGCCTGTAGCTCATAAGCCGCGTAGAGCAACGGTTCGCGGTACCGGGTCACAAGCTCCTCGCCCTGATCCTCCTTGGTCCGGTCATAGCGCTGCATCTCCAGATGGTGCTGAAGGCGTGCGGTGCGGGCGGCGTTGAGAGAGCTGATCGCAATGCTGGTCAACGCCACGGCCGCGGATATGAGGCTGACCCAGATCTCCATCTGCACCCCCTTGTGAGTCGTGCATGGGCCGATCTCATTTCTCCCCGGCCGTGGCGTTCCCGAAGCAGCAGGTGCTCGGGGAGCGCCAGTTGTCGGGCTGGGGCCTGCAGAAGCTGGACGGCGGCCACGGTCCCGGCGGGGCGTCATCCACGCCGTCGACTGCGAGGAAGCACCCGCGGAGGGCGGCTCGCCTCCAGCGCCGCACGACTGCATGGCGGTGGTCAGCCAGACGGGCCGCCGAAGATCCCGCCGTTGTTTCCTCCGCTGCCGTTAGAACCTCCGTCGCTGTCCGAGCTGCTGGAGGAGGCGGTGGCCGGGGAGCTTTCCGTGCTGCCGCCGTTTCCTCCGCCGTCCTGTCCCTGGATGAAGTTGTCCGGAATGCTGAAACTGGGGGTCGGCTGATTGGTGGAGGGCGTCGCCGCGGGCGACGTCTCAGGAGAGGCTTCGGCCAGGACAAAGCTCGTCTGTATCTGCTTCTTTAACACAAGCGCCTCCACGAGGTAGGTGGAGGTGGGCGCGAGGCTGGAGGCGGTACAAGACTTCTCATTGGGCCTGCGGTTCCAGTGAAAGTCGATGGTGGCTGGTGAGTGGCGGGTCACCTGAAGCCACCGCGGCCCGTCATGGCCGGCGGTGCACGTCGACGTCGCCCACAAAGCGGCGTCCGCACCAGCCTGCGTGATGGTGAGGGGCGCGCTGGCGCGGCTGAGGTTGATGCGGCAGGGCAACCGACCATCGGCGTTGCCCTTCACGGTCAGTTCGATGCGGGGTTTGTCCCGCGCCTCGTAGCTGTTGTGCACGGACCGGATACTTGGGTCGATGTCCCGTGCACGGCAGGCAGCCAGTTTCATGATCGCTGCAGTGTTGACGTCCTGGTTTCCGATGTCCGCTACGGGATCCTTCGCCGCGGTCGGCAGCGGCGATGCCGATGCGCTCGGCGATACGGACGCTGTCGTGGAAGGAGCGGCTTTGTGGTCGCCGGGAAAGTCCAGGGCCCGGCTCAGTCCGAAGGCGCCCGCCACTACAGCACCCAGTGAGGCTGTCACGATGGAGACTGTTCTGCGAGACGGGCCAGCCCGCGTGCCCGCTCGCGACGTCCTCCTGCCTGCTGTTGTCGTGGGGCTGGCCGCGGCGTGGACAGGGCGAGGGCGACGCGGCACCGGGTCCGCATCACCGGCCGGCGCTGCCGGGCTGCGCATCCGGCTGCCGTCCGGGGCCGATCCTCTCTGCTCCTTCCTTGGCGGATCGACCGGAGTGCTTCGCTGGGACGAGGCGGCCGATCCAGCTGAGCGGAGCGGGACGGTTGTCTCCGGGGTGGGGACATCGCTTGCCGGGGGCAGCGCGGCGGGAGCCGGATCGAGGTCTTGCAGGGCGAGACTGAGGACGGTGTCGGCTTCGGCCAGGACGCGGTCGGCGCGCAGCGAGGCAATCTCTTCGGCGTGCTCTTGGACGAGGCGGGCCAGTGCTCCGTCGCGGCGTACGAGTTCGGCACGGGCGTGGGCTAGTTCGCGGGAGACGGAGCGCAACTGCTCGCTGAGGTGCTGAACGGCGTGGATGGCAACTTGATGCCGCTGCTCAAGCTCTGCTGCGCTGCCGGGGCCCCGCAGACTCAGCTGATACCGCCGCTCCAGGGCTCCCGCGCTCTGGAGCTGTTGGACCTGCTGCTCGGCATCGCGCAAGGTGCGGCTGACGGCGCTCACCGTTTGGGCGAGTTCTTCGTTGTCCTCCCGCAGAGTGTCTAGTTCGCCCTCCAGCTCAGCGATACGTCCGGTGAGCATGCCGTCCTGGCCGCATAGCAGGTCAATCTCCTGCTCCAGACGCGCCTGGTCCTGCAGTGATTGCCGCAGCTGATTCTCCAGCTCGCTTTCGTAGCGGGCGAGTTGTTCGGCCTTGGCTTCGGCAAGACGGGCTTCGTCGTCACGGAGGGCGGCTGTCTGCTGGGCGTGCTCCAGCTCGGCGGCCGCATGCTGGAGCAGGGCCTGCAGTCGTTGTTCCCGCTGCTGGGACAATGCCAGGTCTCCGGTGACCTGGTCCTTCTCCTGTTGCAGATACTCCGCGCGGCTGCGTGCCGCGTCCCGTGCGTCGACGGCGTCATAGAGATCTGCCAGCAAGGCGTATGTCGTGCGTAGCGCCGCCCGGTAGGCGGCCCACAGGTCACTGATCTGTTCACAGGTGGGCGGCGGGCTGAGGGTTTCGCAGGCGATGTCGAGCAGGTGCTGCACGACGTCTCGGGCCGGCACCCGCGTACCGGCGAAGAACCGCTGCAGTGAGGGCTTTGCCGTCCCCGACGCCTCCGCCCGCGCCCCGCCCTCTAACCGCTCCCCTCCCGCCCGACGGCCCAGTTCCGCGGCCATCCGTTCCAGTGTCCAGGGCGGATCAGCCGCCCGCAGCGGCTCCAGCACCACCGCCCGCCACACCCGGAGCCACCCGATGACCGTCTCCGGCAAACCCGGATCGATCGGCTTCATCGGCCGGCCCGCCTTACGCGACCGGCTGTCCCCCTGCGCCATAGCGCGCCCTTGCCCTCTGTGTTGTCCCCGCAGAGAACCGACAGCGCTCTCTGCGGCCCCGCTGCCGAGTCAATCAATCAGCCATGACGGTGGTGGACACCAATCGGCTAAGTCCGACATTCAGCAGGAGTCCACCATGCTCGATCCGCAGCACTCGGCGCAGAACATCCCGCAAAGTCACCCCCATCCGCAGCCCGCCTCGCCGGCCCCCATACAGCCCTCTCGGGTCCCGGCGCTGGCCGGCGCCGGGCTCGGCAGCGTCAGTACCCTCACCCTCGTCACCACCGGTGCCCCCTGGCCCGCCGTCCTCGCTCTCGCCCTCGCCGGCCTCGCCGTCGTCCTTGCCCAGTCCGTCCTTCAGGCCCTGGCACCCCAGGACTCCCGCGACCGCCTCGCGTGGTGGACCAGGCGTTGGGGCTACCACGCACGCCGTCACCCTGCCCTCAACCCTCAGCCGGACCTCCCACCTCCCGATGGCGTCTGAGCGAGAGGCATGACGGGTGGCGAGGCTTGCGTACCCAAGGTTGAGAGCTACCAGCAGCGTCGCCAAGCCCTCCGGGTGCACACCGCGCCCCTCAGCCAGGGGGAAAGGAGGGGTGAGGAACCGATGGGCCGAACCGAAGGGCCGCGTCTGAAGCCTGCTCAGCCGCTTCCGCACGGACCGGACTGCCACTCATAGGAGTCCTAAGTGGGCGTTCAGGTATGCCTTATGCCGGTATACGAGTTATGTCGCTGTGCCAGTTTGAGGCCTTTCAGCGGATCGATGCGCTTCATCACTTCCGGACCTGCCCGCCCGTTTCGCTCGGCGTCGATCCTCGAAGTACGTCTGACGTAGAGATGACACAGAACCGCCCGATGATCAGCGGAACCCGATCTTCCGTCGCGCCCATGATCCCTCTGGGGCGTGAGCCAGCGGAAGCCGTACCCCAGCGACCTTTCCGACGTCCGTTGGGCCTGATCGAGCCGACGTTGACGGCCTGGAGGAAAGCCCGGCTCGACCGCAGGCCCACCGGGCAGCCGGCCAAGGTCGACCTGCGCGACGTATTCAAAGCGCTCCTCTACATCAACCGCACGGGAATCCCCTGGAAATACCTCCCACACGACTTCCCGAACTACGGCACCGTCTACGCCTCCTGGCGCGATGAGAAGCCGTATCTCAACCGAACGTGATCCTTTGATTTCTGCTGGTAAGGCATGGTTTCGCTCGGGGTGAGGGAGGCATGCGGCGTCTTGTGTCCGCATGACCGAGGGGTGCGCGGTGGCGTCGGTGCTGGGAGTGCTGGAGGAGCGGGAGGCGGCTGCCCGAGTGCGGGTTAAGGGTCTGCGGGAGGAAGCCGCGCGGTTGGCAGAGGTGTTGGAGGCGGCGGAGATCAAGCTGGACTGGCGGGTGATCGCGCGGGAGGAGCTGGTCGAGGCCCTGGCCGTGTCCGCCGCCGAGACAACTGCCGTGACCGAGGCCGTGGCGGAGCAGGGACGGGACTTCCCACGCGATTCGCGCGTAACTGACCGATGAACAAGAGGAGTTAATCCGTCGCAGGAGCGGTTCCAGGGTTTGATGTGGCGGCTCCATGCGCACGCGGCCAGTGGCCCCAGATGCCCGAGCGTCGTGTGAGGAGCCTCTCGCGCTGATCGGGCTGCTCCAGCGCCAGGTGGCGGCCGCGGACCCAGGCTGCCGAGCTCGCCGCGGCCAACGAGCGGTTGACGGTCCGAGTCGCGGAGTTGGAGCGGCGGCTGGGCCGGAACTCGGGCAACTCCTCGATGCCTCCGTCCAGCGAGGTCTTCGGCATTCCGGAGAAGAAGCCGGCGCCCAAGAGCGGCCGTGAGCGGGGTCGTCAGCCGGGTCCGGGCGGTCAGGGCGGCGATGGCCGCCGTGCCCGATACCGTCGAGGACCACGTCCCGGCGGCCTGCACCGGCTGCGGGAGCACGCTGGCCCAGGGCGACAGCATCGGTTTCGAGCGCCGTCAGGTCCGTGACATTTCCCTGGTCACCGTGCTGGTGACCGAGCACCGGACCCATCGCCTCGTAAGCCAACCGGGCCTCCGCCTCGGCCGGCTCGCTGCGGGCCAGCACCGACAGGGCGGAACGCCGGTACTCCGCAGCCGCGTTTTCCACCGTCAGCCGCGCCAGCAGGGCCAGCGTCTCGTCCATCGCCCCCTGCGCGGCCGCGTCGGCCAGCGCCTGGTCCAGCTCGGTGCGGATGGTCGATTCCACGTGCGCCAGGACGGTGTCGACGTCAGCGCGGTCGTTGACATCGGCCCGCGCGGCGGCTGCCGTCAACGCCGCCTCGACGATCAGGTCTTCGGCTCCACTGCGGTTCGTGCATGCCGCGCACCACCCGCCGTCAGCTGTGCGAGGCGCTCCTCATCGGGCAGTGGGGACCGCCGCTCGGCAGCGATCTGCTCGGTGTACCAGTTCACCACCTTCTGGACGGCATCCGCCGCTGCTTGCTCCTCGCCGCCTGCCAGGCCGGAGAAGTCGGGCTCATCTGTCTCGGACACGGCAACCCCCTCGATCTTGATTGGGAGTGGTCATTGTCCTCCTCGGCCCGCCCGGGGCAGCCGCGCTGGCAGTGGCCCGGAGAGTGCTCCGGGCGGGAAGCAGGGATTTCGTGGCTGATCGCCCGCTAAGCGGTCGGTGCCCCGCCCTTCTTGGGGCATCTCTCTGTCTCACCGGCCGGGAACCTGGAAAGACTTCGCGCCGTGTAAAGAGAATCCCGGACTCGTCCCTCTTCAGTGGTGACGGCCGCTCTCAAGCGGGGCAATCAAGGCCGCTACCTGAAGGAGAAGATGATGGACCCCATCACCGTCCTGCTCGTCGTCCTGGGCTTCTTGCTGCCGAGCATCACCTCACTCATCAACAGCAAGGCGGATCAGACTCGCGACGCCGGGAAGGCAGAGATCATCAGAGCCCAGCGCGGCGGCCACCATCCCCGCCCCAAGCGGCGCAGGGGACGACGCAATGTCTGAGGCAGGCAAGGGCGTGGACCTTACCCTGGAGGAGATCCACTCCCGCCACTACGGCGAGTTGGTGGGGTTTGCGCGTAAGAAGCTGCGCGCGGCGAACGTACCGCAATCGTTCATCGACCCCGAAGACATCGTGGGGAACGCCTTCCTCAAGGTCTGCCGCGACCCAGCCCGCATTGAGCAGCCCAGGGCCTACCTGTTCCAGATTGTGAAACGGGAAATCCTGGAGCACAGGCGACGTGCACGGCACTACGAGCAGGCTGCAGAATCGGCACAGGCCGATCTTCGGCTGGAGGCTGACGACGTCAGCGATGTGATCTCCACTCGATGCGAGGTGCGCCACGCCCTAGCCAGCCTGCCTGCGCAACAGCGTGCTGCGGTATGGGCAACAAAAGGACTGGGCTGGTCTCATGCCGAGTACGCGCAGGCGGCGCAGAAGGGCCCGGGAACGGTTGCCACCCACGTTTCACGGGCTGTGGCTGTACTCAAGCGCACGCTCGTCGCCGCCACCTTTGTGACGGCCATCTTCGGCTGCGCTGCAGGCGGAGTGACTCTCCGCCGCTACACCGCAGCGAGCCGGGCCGGTCGGCCGTACCCGGAGCTGGTTCCGGACGTGCCCCAGTCCGCGGCAGTCTTGCTGCGGAGCCTTGCCGTTGCCTACCTCTGCGTCGCCCTAGCCCTGGTCACCTTGCTGCTCGTCCCTCACCTGCGCAGACTGCTCACACTCATCAGGCGGTGGATAGTCAGGAGCCCGGAGCTACCCACGCTGGATGAGCCACCAGGATTCGCTTCGGGCGCATCAAGGGACAGGAGCGAGCACTGCCCCACCTGCGGCGAAGAGACCGAACACAGAATGCTGACTGCGGAGGAGAAGAAACAGCTCTATGCCCTAGCAGGCGAGCCATATGTTCACCGGGCCAGGCGATGTACGGCCAACGGCTGCCTCGCGGTGAAGTACGGCTCGGCAGACGCGGAAGGCGTTCTTCTCCTGCCAGAGCCGACGGGACCTCAAGCATCGAGTGACGATGAAACGAGACTGGCCATGGAGTCGTAGCCAGGAGTTGTTGAAGCGGGCCGCAGCGACCGGACGGGACGCCCGACACGCGGGGCCGTCGGACCGTTCTGCGGCGGGCTCTGCCCAGTCACCGGGCCAGAATGCGGTCTCGAAGTGCTGACCACTACTTGCGATAGTCATGGCCATGCCACTGATGGAAGGCCGACTCCCCAAACCGCCCTGTACGGGCATAGGTTGACCCTGCTGGTGATCATCTTTCCGGGGGGCGGACGTGGCAGGCCGGGATCTCAGGGCCCTGTTCAGTACGAACGACCGCAGCGTGCAGGCTGACGAGGCGTTCACGAACCGGTCCGCGCAGTGGGAGGCGGTCGCGGCCGCGCTCACCGAGCACCTCCAGCACATCGCCGCCCCCGGCTTCGACCCTGAGGACCTCGAGGCGCCCCGTCGTCACGTTCTCGTCTTCCACGGGGTGGGCGGGATCGGTAAGACGATCCTGTCGAGGACGCTGGAGGCGGCGCTCGCCGACGCCGGACGCCGACCCGACCAGTGGGGCGCGCCCGGCTGGCCGGCCGACCGGATCCTGCCCGTGCGCATCGACCTCGCCCGATCCGTCGGCACGGACTTCGAGCAGATCGTGCTGACCATCCGGGCCGCCTTGACCGGGATCGGCCGACCGCTGCCCGCCATCGACCTGGCGCTGCGCCGCTATTGGGAGGCCAACCACCCCGGCGAACCGCTGGAGGAGTATCTGCGGCGCGCAGGTCTGGGCTCGCGGTTCGGGCAGGCGCTGCCGCAGCAGATGCAGTCCGCGCTCACCGATGTCGCCCAGGCGCTCATGCTGCCCGGCACCATCGGCTCGGTCGTCGGCCAGGTCACCGGCGCCCTCATCGGTGCGCTGCGCGAACGCCGCCAGACCGTACGCGCGCTCGCGGGCTGCACCCGGCTGGCGGACCTGCTGGAGGCCGAACCCGACCTGGACGCACTGTCCTTCTACCCGCACCTGCTGGCGTGGGAGCTCGTCCGCCTCCCCGACGGCAAGAAGGTCGTGCCGGTCGTCCTGCTCGACACGTTCGAGGACATCGGTGACCGCACCCGCCGCGACCTCGAGCGGCTGATCCAGCGGACGGTGTGGCTGCTGCCGAACGCCTTCTGGGTGATCACCGGACGCTCCCGCCTGCAGTGGGCCGACCCAGCGCTGCAGGGCCAGCTCGACTACACCGGCACCGCCGCCTGGCCTGGACTCGCCCACACCGCCGTGCCCGCAGCCCGCACCCCCACCAGCGCCGGTACGGCACGGCAGGTGCTGATCGGTGACTTCTCCCCCGAGGACTGCGACGACTACCTCGCCCGCCGCCTCACCCGCGACGGCCAGCCCCTGATCGGCGAGAACATCCGGCAGGTCATCACCGCCCACTCGCACGGCCTGCCCCTGTACCCCGCAGCCGGCCGACTTCGACCACGACTTCCCCGCCCTGGTCTCCCGCACCCTGTCCGACCTCACCGCCGACGAACGGCACGTCCTGCGCTCGGTGAGCCTGCTGGACGCTTTCGACGTCCCCCTCGCCACCCGGGCCGCCGGCCTTGCCCACGAAGGCCCTGCCCAGCGGCTGACCGAGCGGCCCTTCGTCCGTGAGACCCCGTTCGGTCTGTGGCCCTTCCAGCTCCACGGCCTGATCCGCTCCGCTGTACGGAATGCCGAAGACACCACCGACGACCGCTGGACCGACGGGGACTGGCAGCAGGCCGCCCGCCGTGCCTTCACCGCCCTGGGCGAGCAGCACCAGGCCGCACCCGGACCGGACCGGCTGCTGCTGATCGCCTTCCTGCGCCAGGGCCTGCGCCTGGCCCGCGACCACCGCCTGGACCTCGGCTGGCTCACCCCGGCGGCCTGGACCTACGTCGGCGACTCCGTGTGGGAACCCCTCGCCCCGCCCGACACCGGCAGCGCTGGACTGGACACAGCCGCCGACGCCCTGGTCGAACTCCTCAGCGCGCTCGCCCGCCGCCAGCACCAGCACCGCTCGCGCACCGTCGCCCGCCTCACCACGGTCATCGACAGCCACCTGCTCCCCGACGACCTGCACCACATGGCCTTGTACTACCGGGCCAAGGCCCACCGCGACCTCGGGGACAGCCCGGCCTCCCGCGCCGGCATGCAGGCCGTCGCCGACGGCCAAGGTCGCCTCGCCCCCGCCGCCCGCCGCGGACTCGCCCATCTCGCCCGCATGGCCGGCGACTTCCCCACCGCCCTGGCCACCGCCCACACCCTGGGCTGGGAAGGCCGCCACCACCGCGTCGAAGGCGACATCTGGTGGCCCCACGGCGCCATGGACCGCGCCGCCGCCGCATACGCCGCCGCACGCGACGAAGCCGAACACCACGGTGTCACCGGCGAGCGCGGCAACAGCCAGGCCCACCGCGCCTTCGCCCTGGCCTTCACCGACCCGGCCGTACGTCAGGGCCGCCGTCTCAACGTCCGGTGTCCAAGTGGTGGACGTACGCCTGCGGTTCGACCCCGTGCTGTTCCTTGCGAGAACTCGGCAGAGAGTCCCCAACCAACCGCACGTAACTGAGGTCTTGTTCTACAGGTGGCGCCTCGATCACGGAGCGACCCACAAACCAAACATGTGGGTCGCTGAGAACGTCATGGCACGTAGGTGGCCGCGACTGGCAGTGCCGGGGTATCGCTACAGCGGCGTGCCCGGCTGCGTCTCCGGATGCCGGATGACCTGCCGCAGCCGCTTTTCCACGTCGTACCGGTTGAGACCTTGCGACCTTGCGTGCCTGGTCACGGCAGCTTGTACAGCCTCAGAGACGTCGAGCCACACCTGGCGCTGCTGGTCACGCTCCTCGTGGTCGGCGAGCTGCTCCAGCTGGAGACGAGCGTCGTCGGCCGCCTGCTGCAACTCAACTAGCTCAGCGGGCAAACCACTCGGGTGAAGCGCGGGGTGGGCCACTACCAGGGGCTGGACCGGTGCCGTCTGTGTATCGGCGGGAGGAGCAGGAGCCAGGATCCGCGTGGCAGGGAGTTCCGCTTCCGGGGCCGCAGCGCTCGGGGCAGGGAGGGACGGCTTGCAGGTCGGCCGGTTGCGGCTGGCGTGGGCAGGGACCTCGGGCTCCCGGACAGGCGGCAGATGGGTGTCGTCGCTGCGGAGATCCTCCAGGCGGTCGCGGTCGGTGTCGGTGATCCAGAAGCGGTGTGTCGTACCGCCGACACGGAACTGCACTGGCACGATGGCGCCGGCTGCCGTCCGGCGCACCAGGTCGTCGAACAGGACGTCGCGGGGCTTGGGGGTGGCGTGGAAGCGGTCGCACCGGCGTACACCGTCCGGGCAGGCGTACACGGCGTGGATGTCGCAGCGCCAGAAGTCCAGGACCCGGAAGCCGGAGACGACGCGCAGGTCACCGGTCCTGGCGATCACATAGGCGGGCAGGTTGTCGCTGCGGGTCCACTGCGTGTCGTTGCGGCGCGCGTAGTCGGACCGATCGGTGTGCCAGGCGGGCGTGATGCCGTTCTTCTCGGCCTTCGCCGCGCGTGCGCGGACACTGCGGGGGCCTTCCGTGCCGGCGGAGGACAGCTGGACTTCCCAGCCGATGCGCAGTCCGTCGGCTCCTTCGACGAGAGTATCGGTCTGGATCCAGCTCCGGCCCACGCGGGTGCGGACCTCGCTGTCGCCTTGGAAGCCTCCTTCCACCGCGGCCCGCAGGATGCGCTCCTGGTAGGCCTTGTGCTCATCGCTGACGGGGACGATGTGACGCTCTTCGTCCTCGCGTCGCTCGTGGACGGCTTCCCGTCGGCCGTTGGCCCGCAAGCGCAGGTACATCGGCGCATCAACGCCGGCGTCCCGGCACACGCCCCCGCACTGCAGGTCGCGATCGGCAACCGGAACTCCACGGTCGCCATACATCCGGTCCATGCCGTAGACCATGTCCCAGAGGCCGGGGTGTTCCGCGTGCCCGAGGTCGTCCTGGTTCAGATCCAGATGGATGCGCAGCTTCGTATGCCAGACGATGTTGGCCAACCCACTACCTACCCTTCGTGTGAAATGCCGCCAAAACCACGGTAAGGGGCGGCACTGACAACCAGCCGTGCTCCGTCGGAGGAGGCTGGTTGGATGACAACCAAGTCGCTTCGAGGAGGGGTTGCATGGGGCTCAACATTGAGGTCACGTGGGATGGGCCGGTCACGATTGGGCTGCTTGAGCAGTTCATCAACCAGGCGAAGGCAGCCGGTGCCACGTCAGGAACCGTGCTTGAGGAGATCCCTTACGAACAGGACCCTCAGATCACCTTGGGGTGGCGGGTCCCGGCTGGCGAAGCGGGGCCTCCGCGCGAAGTAGCCATGCCTCACCGGCTGATGTGGAACATCCACACCATGCTCGACCAAATCGGCAGCGGAGACGGGGATGTGAGGGAGCTTCAGGCCGAAGTCAACGGCCTGGACGGCGAGCTGTGGGAAGCGTTGATGAAGCACGTGGGTCAGTGAGGGGATCCGGTGCGCTCCCGGGCAGCGCACCGGATCGTGCTCTTTCGACTGCTTACTGGCGGGTGGCGGCTACGGCCGGTCTTGATCGCTGGGCAGGGTGACCGAGAGCTTGCCGTCCTTGGTCATGCCGTGAATGCCGATCCGCGTCTGGTCGAATCGGTCCCAGTCGCACCGGATACGGAAGACCTTGTGCGACGGGAGATCGGTGAGATCGGTGCTGGTGGTGAAGTCGCCCTCCTCTGTGAGGAGACGGACCGCCTCATGTGCGTCGTGGGGGTCGCCCTGGATGACTCGTGCGAGCCGGTCAAGGCTGGTCACCACCTCTTCGTGGCGCTTCCCGTCAGGTTCGAAGAGGTCGATGATGCGGTACGAGTCGCCCTCGTACGCGCTGTCGACCCGGAGCTTCCGCTGGATGGCGGCTTCTTCCTCGTCCAGCGGAAATACCTCTGCGGGTGCGGGTGCGGGAACCCTTGGGTAAAGGCGCGCTACCCCAGCCCCGTCGGGCACTTCGTAGATGACGCCTGCGGCCACGAGAAGCTCAAGGACATCTGCGTGGGTGCGGAGGGGCGGCCGCCCGTAATGCGCCGCATAGCGCTCAGCGTCCTCAATCTGTGCAGGCTGACGGGCACGCTCCTCCTCATCGAGCCCGTCAGGGTCGTCCCAACAGGAGGCATCCAGGTCGCCCTCCGGGTGGTCAGCACTCCGGACCCCGCGCTTTAGGTCCTCCCGAGTTGCTCCGCTCTCAGCGAGCCCCACGCCCAAGAGCAGAAACAGGAGCGAGTACGGACGCATCCGTGACCAACCGCTCCGCATGACCTGATGGAGGTAGTGCTCGCGATCCTGCTCAGTCCAGCTCTTCGGCGGCTCCAACGCGACCAACGCGATCTCTCCTTGCAGAAGGGGCAGAAAACGAAGCTGCAGTCCTTCGCAGACGGTACGCCGAAGTGATGCCTCCGTCCTCGCACCCGCCGGTCTTGTACGGCAAGCAGAACGGGACGCAGCGGCGCTGCAGCGTCTGCACACGGTCGGGGGCCTCGTGCAGGGTGAAGATGACGTCGACGGTCAGTCGGCGAGCGCTGGGACGTGGATGGCGTCGGTCAGCAGATGGAGCTCGATCAGGGCCTGCGCACGGCCGTGCGCGCCTCGAGCGCGGCCTGCTCCGCCTTGGACGCGCTGGCCTCCCTCAGTACGGAGCGCTCGTTCTGCAGGCGGCACATCGCGGCGAGCCGGGAGAGGAAGCGGACGAACACCTGGCGCAGCTCCGCGTACTGCTGTGCCTGCTGTGCGTGCCGGTCGCGGCGGGCGGCGGACCGCTCCTGCAGACGGAAGCCGAGCACGGTCGCCAGCAACGCGATCAGGGCGGCGACGGCGGACGACGCCAGTTCCATGCACGATGAGCAGGCCGGATTCGGCGTCGTACCCGACCGCCGCGATGGGTCGGCGAACTCGAGGGCGACGTTCGTGTCTGCATCCTGGACCTTGGGGCGATCAGGCCCGCATGCGCCCGCGATGCCGCTGCCGCAGGCTGGAGACATGAGCGACTACGTAGGCCCTCCCATTGTCGTTTCCGCCGTCAATCCTGGCGATCCCCCGTTTCGCATCGTCCAGATCCGTGGCACGACTGCGGGCACCGCTCACGACATGCTCGACGTGATCCGGCTCGTGCACCAGGCGGGACTGACGCATGTGGATCTCGACGACCCGTCGATCGTGAGATGGGTCGGCGGCGGCAAGTACAAGTGGACTCTCTAGTGCGTCGCTCTTGGCGCCGGACGTGCCGTACCGCTCCTTGAAGCGGGCGACCTGCCTCGGGTTGATCGCGTAGACCTGGTAGCCGGAGACGATCAGGGCCTGCACCCACGAGCCGCGGTCCGTTTCGATCCCCACGATCACCGCGGCGGGACCGAGGTCCTCGCCGCCGTGCCGGGCGACAAGCTCGTGGAGCTTCGCGATGCCCTCCACACCCTCGGGCAGCCTCGCGGCGGCCAGCTTCCGTCCCGTTTCGTCCTGGATCTCGACGTCGTGGTGGTCTTCGGCCCGATGAACTGTGAACCGCCTTCTCCGTCGGGGTCATCGCGGAGGCGATACCAGCGGTTGTACTGAGCACCACGAAAATCCATCAACACTTCGCTGAAGGTGCTGTAGGTATCCACTCGCTGCTGCAGGAGCCACTCGTCACGCGCGACTCTCTCTGACCTCTCGGCCGCCTTGCGCTGGAAGATGTAGGTAACGATTGATCCCACGATTGTGCCAAGTACAGCGACCAGGCCGGTGAGGAACGTCTCCACAACCGGAGTTGACCACAGGCTCGGGGTTTGTGCGATAGGTGCGACACGGCGCAATGACTCGGGGAGCCAGCCAAGCAGCGGCGCAGCCGCATCGGTGACTGCCCTCGACGAGCTGTGTGATCGCGATGGTCTTCCCGGTGCCGACGCGGCCGGAGACGATCAGGCCCCGTCGGGCACTGATCGCGTGCCGGTTCAGCACGACCAGGCGGCGGGCAAGAGGCGGCGTGACAGCAAATCCCATCACGCGCGGTGAGCATGACAGGGTGCCGGGCGGCGTCACTTCACAGGCTCTGGGAGGCCTGTGCGGTTGCCCTCGGGGATCAGGACCGGGCCGGGGGCCAGGTGTGCGGGCCGCGGCACTGTCCGCAGGCGGCGCAGCCGGCGCACTCCATGCAGAACTGCCTGGGAAGGTGCGGGCAGTGGCAGATGGGGTTGTAGTCGGGGTCGTCCTCGCCCTCGAACCAGGGCTCGCCCAGCGGGGGCTGGTAGTCGACATGGACCTCACTGTCGGCCGTCAGCTCTTCGTGCCGGGTGCCGCAGCCGGTCTCCTCCACCCACATGGCGACGACGGTGTCCGGGTCGCCCGTCACGAGGCGGCCCCCGGGCGCAGGCCGGCTCCGGCTTCGTGGGCGCGGGCGAGCAGTGCGTTGACGGCGAGCGCGGCCGCGGGGTCGGAGTCGGGCAGCCGGTTGACGGCGGCCTGCTCGTCCTCGCTGAGCGAGTCCAGGAGGCCGGTGCGGGCGAGGGTGCGCAGCAGGGCGTGGCGCAGCACGTCCGGGGCGAGGGCGGCGCGGCGGGCGGCTTCGGCTTCCTCCTCCTGGCGGCGCTGCTCGTCTGCCAGCTGCCGGGTGCGCTCGCGTTCGGCGTCGGCCGCGAGCTCGTCCTGGACGAAGGCGTCGGTGTCCGGGTCGTACGAGCCGCCGGCGGTGGCGAGCAGCTGCACGATGCGCTTCCACTCCGCGACTTCGGCCGGGCCGCGCTCATCGTCGGCCAGGTCCTCGCGGTCGCGGTCCATGTGCTGCTGTAGCTCG
The DNA here is from genome assembly GCF_057710365.1 of Streptomyces sp. bgisy027. NCBI lineage: Bacteria > Bacillati > Actinomycetota > Actinomycetes > Kitasatosporales > Streptomycetaceae > Streptomyces > Streptomyces sp. bgisy027. Next base: position 18,836 of record NZ_JBYIVZ010000068.1, on the reverse strand, counting down.
GCTTCCTCGAGGGCGGCCGCCGCCTCCGGGTGGGTCATGCCGGTGGCGAGGCGGCGGACCGAGCGGCGGCCGACCCTCGCCCGGTCGACTGGTTCACGGGGCGCTGTGCCGCGCGCGGCGGGGACGCCGGGGCGTCGGCGGGGTCGGGATGCGGGGGTGCTCATGCGAGCCTCCCAATCGTCGCGGGAAAACGAACGGATGACGGACCGCCGGGCGCGGGGCGCAGCGGACGCAAGACAGGTTTATAGCAGCCCTGAATTCCCCGCCGCTAAAACTTGATATTCAGCCACTCCACGTCTTCGAATTCCACATGGAGGCCCGCACGTCCGCCTCCCTACCGGCGGAAATAGGCGTCCGCGATGGCCTCCGTAACCAGCTCTTGCAGATCTGCGTCCGTCGCTCCCCTCTCCTTCGCGGCCAGGATCCGGTCGGCGTGGAAGGGTGAGACGGCGGTGCTGATGTCCCGGACACAGCCCGCGTCCGAGGTTCCCTCCGGGCCGAATCCGAAGTAGGCCCGGCAGGAGATGACGAGTCCCCCGGAGGTGGCCGCGCGCTGCCTCGCCTGTGCTTTGACCTGCGGTTGCCACTGTTCATCGGTCTCCTCCGCCAGAGCCGCCTGGAGGCGCTTCTGCGGCCTCTTGGCGGCACCGGAGAGGTAGCGCTCCACCGTGCGGCGGGAGACGCCCAGCCGCTCGGCTACGGCCGTCGTGGAGCCCTTGGCGCGCGTGCGGAAGCCGCCAACGCCCGCATCCGGCGCCTCGCCAAGGAGAACCAACAACTTCGCGAGCAACTCGCCCTCGCACTCGGCGAACAACGCACTGCGGCGGCTCGGCAGACCACCTGCTGACTATCCACCAGTCGGCCACCAGGCCGGGACGCCAAGAACTCAATCGCCCCCAAACTCGTTACTCTGCCGAGATGTGTGCCAGTAGGAAGCGCTGTTCAAGACGAAAGGGACAGTCCATGCCCTCAGGAATCGAGACCCTTGGTGATGACGACATCTTGGTCGACATCACACTCGTCTCGGACAGGCCGACGCCTCCCGGCTTCCGCCTCGAAGTTTCGGTGGCCGCGCACAGGCACCGTGTCGTGTTCAGCGGGGGTGACGATGAGATCCGCGCATGGGACGAGCTCCTTTTTACTAAGCATTTGCGCCATACCGTGTACTGGAGCCATATCCCCAGCGATAGCCATGATGGGCTGACTCGGACGTTGTTTTACGGGGAGCCAGGTGTGGAGTTCCACACCGAGCAGAAGCAGATCGGCACAGGAGGGCCTCCAGGCCTGGGCGATGAATGGCCGATCTTTGGCGATGTGCTGATCGCCATCTTCGGGGCTGGCGGTGCTGGCACAGTGCTAGCTGCGGCACTGAAGAAGTTCTTCACCCGGCATCAGGGGAAGAAAGTTGCCTTCCGCGTCAACGGAAACGTCGAGTCGATTCACGGATACTCGGCTGCCGAAGTTGAGCGCATCGTCAAAGCCACTCAGCTCGTAATGCAAATGCAGCACTCTGATCGGGAGCTCGATCCTGTGCAACAACAGCTAAGGCAGCTTCTATCAGGGACGACTGACCTTGGCGAGGAGGAACCAGGTTCAGGAGATCACGGTGATTCCAACGAGAACTGACGATGGGTTAGAGGATCTGCGCTGGCGTGGGACGTCTGAAGATCGGAATGTCATGCACCACGGGCAGGCTCAGGCAGTCCCAGGTTGGTAACGATCGGCCCGTTCTGAAGGGATCTTCAGCGCCCTCACTCGCCACGTCACAGACAAGCTCCGCGACGCAAACGCACAGGTCAACATTCTGCCGAACCCATGAACTCAAGATAATCCAGCAGCAGGTCGGCCACGAGTGCGACAGCTCCCTGGCCATCTACACGCACGTCAGCGACGACTTCATGAACACTTCCCTGCACAAGGCACTGGCCCCGGCGTTCGCCGGAGCCTGACGAGGAGGGATCCGGCGATGGCCGCCAAGCTCGACTACCACCTCAGCTTCCCGGCCGTCAGGTGGAACGGCCCCTCCCAGGCGATGGACGACGACGCCCGCTGGGACACCGCCCGCCGCCTGCTGCACGACGACACCCTCAAGCCCGAAGACCGCCTCGCCGGCCTGCTGTTGCTCCTCTATGCCCAGTGGCCCGCCGCGATCTCCCGGCTCACCCTCGACCACATCGAGGAGACGGACGGAGCCGTCCGCATCCACCTCGGCGCCGTCCCGGTCGAACTTCCGGCACCCGTCGCTGAACTCGCCCTCCGACAAGTCGCGGTCCGTCGCAGCCATGCCGTCCTTGCCCGCACAGACTCGGCCTGGCTCTTCCCCGGAGGCCAGCCCGGCCGCCCGATCAGCGCCTGGGCCATGGGCGAACGGCTCCGCAAACTCGGCATCCGGCTCGCAGAAGCCCGCTCGACTGCTCTCTTCCAGCTCGCCACCGAGCTACCCGCAGCAGTCCTCGCACGCACCCTTGGCATCGACATCACCGTCGCCGTCAAATGGCAGCGAGCCGCTGCCGGAGACTGGGCCGCCTACGCAGCTGAGGTCAGCCGCCGGAACAGCTCGTGACACGGGTGGAGGGCCAATCCAGCATGGTCAGCCCGTGCCACTGCTTTCACCACCGCGCGGCCCCGGTCTCACAGACCGACTGCCGGGCGAGCAGGCTCGCTGATCGAGTGCAGTTGGGCGAAGTCGTCAGCGAGCATGCCCATCATGACGAGATCACGGTGTCGGCCGGCAAGAAACACGCGATCGCGGAGGCGACCCTCCTCAACGAAACCGAGCCGATGATGAAGTGCTATTGATGCCTCGTTGTGGGCGAAGATCCGCGCTTCGCACTTGTGATAGCGCCGCTCGGCGAACATGAAACGCAGCAGCATGATCACGGCTTCTGCCGCATAGCCCTTACGCCGGTGATCAGCGCCGATCGTGACGCCGTACTCGAACCAGCCCGCACGCGGATCAGCCTGGTGCGAGCCGACAGCACCGACTATTTCTCCTGAGTCGACGGCTTCGATGGCCAACCCGAAGCAGTCGCCGTCGGACTTGGCAGCTGCCTGTTCCTTCGCCCAGGCACGGAAGCCCTCGGCGGAACGGGGTGGGTGCAGCAGGTCGCCCGTCCGCTCCTCGTCCACGGTGAAACGCATGAACGCGGTCCAGTCGTCGGGCTCGATACCGCGCAGGCGTATCTGTTTGCCAGTCCAGAACGATGTCATCCCCTATTCGATCACGCCGCAGCGCGCGAAGTACAGCCCCTTCGACCGCCTCGGGACAGCCTGTGACCTGGCACTTCGAGGTGGCCGAACGCTGACTCCCGGGGCGGTCAGATCCTCATCGGAGAACCACTCGTTCCAGAGGCATTCAGGCAGTTCCAATACCCGACTCCGCCATTAAGAATCAGCCCCAACACACTGACGAAGGCCTACCAGGACGCCGGATACTTCGCACGCAACGTCCGTACCATCGAAGTCCTCGTCGACCGCAAGGCCGTCGCAACAGGCGCGGCCGCGGCCGGTGAACCGTGGCAGCACTACGACCTGGGACACGGCTACTGCACATACACCTTCTTCGAACAGTGCCCCCACCGAATGGCGTGCGCGCGCTGCGACTTCTACATTCCCAAGGACTCCAGCAAGGCTCAGATCCTGGAAGCGAACGTCAATCTCCAGCGCATGCTCGCCACGATCCCTCTCACAGACGAAGAGCAGGCCGCATTCGTCGACGGCCGAGCCGCGCTGGCCCAGCTGTTGGAGCGGCTGGCGGACGTCCCCACCCCATCCGGGGCAACCCCGCGCCAGCTCCTGCCGATCATCGAAGTGCGCCAAGCGAACACACCGCAAACCTGAGCGTGCCGTCGAGCGTTTCCTGTGTGACCAGCGAGCTCACGGCAAGGCGGAGCCCGGCTCCCTTGACTTGCAGAAGCGCTTCTGCAAACATGGATTTCGCGAAGCGCAGAAGCGCTTCTTCGCACTCTTTCGGACGGCGACGGCACGGCCCAGGAACGCCACCGCCGCTCCCAGATCACCCGCTTCCCATCCGAGATGGCTCCCGGCCAAGCGGAGCATCTGCCGCACCGCTGGAGGCGCAACCATGTACTCCACAAGTCCCAGTTCCACTGTGACGGCCCCAATGCTGCTCTTTGGACCGGCCCCGCCCAGGGCCTCCACTCCGACTTCGGCTGACTCGACGCGGACGCTCCGCGCCGTGATCGCCCTACCGGCGGAGGCCGGCCGGGTGCGCGCAGCACGCCACTTCACGACTGATCATCTGGCCCGCTGGGGTGTCAGGGACGCCGACCGGGACCGCGCTGAACTCATTGTTAGCGAGCTGGCGGGGAACGCCGTTCGCCATGGCCGGTCGGATATGACGGTGCGCCTTTCGCTGATAGATAGTGACCTGCGCATCGAGGTCATCGACGCTGGCCACCCCTCCTGTGCACGATCCGGCACCGTCATACCCACGGATGAAGCGGGCCGAGGGCTGCGCTTGGTTGACCTTCTGGCGGACTGGACTGACATCCGGCGTGAGAAGCACGGGTGGCAGGCATGCGTCGGCCTCCGCATCGCCCGACGCAGGGATGCCTGAGCCTCCATAGGTCCCCCGGAGTCGACGCAAGCACCAGCGTCCGCAGACCCCCAACTGATGAGCTGTACCCGGCTTGGTGAAGCGCGCAGCTCGGTGTGGAGCCACGCTTGACACAGGGATAGAGGTGACGGGCTCCATGACCGGACCAAACGGATCGCTGCCGGTTTCGGACGAGCAGCAGCTTGCGTCGATGGGGTACAAGCAGGAGCTCAGACGCAAACTGGGTGTGTGGACCGACTTCGCGTTGGGTTTCGCCTTCGTGTCCCCGGTCGTGGGTCTCTACTCGATCCTGGGGGCCGGGATGTTCGCCAACGGTCCGGCCTGGGTCTGGGCCCTGCTCATCGCGCTGACCGGCCAGATACTGCTGGCCCTCGTCTTCGCCGAACTTGCGTCGCAGTACCCCATCAGCGGGGGCATCTATCAGTGGAGCAGGCGTCTCGTCGGCGCACGATACGGGTGGTTCGCAGGCTGGATGTACGCCTGGACACAGATCATCACCCTGGCCTCCGTCTGCTACTTCAGTGGCTTCTGGGCGGCCGAACTCTTCGGTCGCCGGCCCGACGCCACCGAGCAGGTCGTCTGGAGCATCGGAGTCCTGATGCTGGTGACGACCGTCGGCCTTCTCGGACAAAATCCTCTGAAGCACGCGGTCAACCTGGGGTTCCTTGCCGAACTCGTCGCCAGCGTTGCCCTGGGACTGCTGCTGCTGTTGTTCTTCGCCCGGAACGACTGGTCCGTCTTCTTCCACACGCTCGGCGCACAGAACAACTGGGACGGCTCAGCAACCAGCGGTTTCCTGGCGGCGATTGCCGTGGCTGGCTGGGCCTTCATCGGCTTCGACGCCTGCTCCGCCGTCTCGGAAGAGGTGCGAGCCCCGACGCGACAGGTTCCCCGCGCTCTGCTGCTGTCCCTCATCGTGGTGGGGCTGGTGATCGTGATGAACGCCGTCGCAACAGTGCGAGCCCAACCGGACGCCGCCGGGCTGGTGCGCACGCTGACCACCGACCCCCTGACACCGATGGTCAGGGAATCCTTCGGCGACTGGGTCAGCAAGCCGTTCCAGGCCGTGGTCGTGACGTCATTCCTGGCATGCGCCCTCGCGATTCAGACGACAGCGACTCGGGTGTTGTACTCCCTGGGCCGTGACAGCGCGCTGCCGTTGTCCGGACAACTGCGCAAGGTCACCAGCCGGCAGGTGCCACGGAACGCTGTAATTACCTCGACCGTCCTCGGTTCGGCCATCTTGTGCATCGGCATCAACGAATCGGCAGCCGGCACTCTGATCGCGTTCACCTCCGGTGGCTACTACATGACGTTTCTCCTCGCTGCCGGCGCCGCTCTCTACGCCCGTATGCGCGGGCGGTGGAATCCCGATCTCGGCGCATTCCGCCTGGGCCTGTGGGGAGTGATCGCTAATGCGCTGGCGCTGGCCTGGGTGTCATTCGAGACGGTCAATATCGCTTGGCGCCGGCCGGAACTGCTCAGTCCCGGGGCTTTGTGGTACCGGCAGTGGGCTGTGCCGCTGATCGGTGCGGTCCTGATTGTCGGCGGAGTGACGTACATGGCGTGGAAGAAGCCGCACACCCGGGGCCGTGCCATGCGATGACAAGGTCACAACGGCGGGGTCATGAGCGGGCCGGTGGCCTTCGGGGGTCATTCTGCCCCTTCTCAGGAGAAGCGCTTCTGCTGATCGATGCGGCATGCTTACAATCGCAGCAAGATGACCAGATCACGCGTGAGTATGAAGGACGTGGCAGCTGCGGCCGGGGTGTCGCTGACGACTGTCTCCGATGCGCTCAATGACCGCGGGCGCCTGCCCGAAGCCACTCGCCAGCGGGTCCGGAAAGTAGCTGAGCAACTCGGCTTTCAGCCCCACCGCACAGCCAGGAGTCTGGCCAAGGGGCGCTCGGGCATCTTGATGCTGTCGGTCTCGTTGCCGGAGTCCACACCGGGCTCGGCTGTCGACATCGAGTTCTTCGTGCAGCTGATGAGCGCTGCCTCCGGCGCTGCGCTGCACCGCGGATGGGCTCTCGTGCTGGCGCCGGCCACGGGCGGGGAGCGGTCCGTACCCGTCGACTTCGACGGTGCCATCGTCGTCGACCCCCGGCCGCACGATGCGCTCCTGCGCCTGGCAGATGCCGAGGGCAAGCCCGTCGTCACGGTGGGGCGGGATCTGGAGAACCCCGACCGGCTGCATGTCGACAACGATCACGCAGCCGCCGTGCGGGAGGCGCTGGATCTGATGGCCAATGCTGGCGCCGAGCGGCCGGCCTTGCTGGCCAGCGAGGCGGATTCCTCCTATGTACAGGACTGCATCGACGGCTACATGGCCTGGTGCACCGCCCATGACATGACACCCCAGGTCGTGACCGCGCCGGGCGGTCTCACTCAGGGCGCCGGGTACGAAGCCGCCCGTGACTTCCTGACCGGGCCGAAGCGTCCCGATGCCGTGTTCACCACCCTCGACTCACTGGCGCTGGGCGTGCATCTTGCCGCGCAGTCTCTCGGACTGGATATGCCGCTTGATCTGCAGATCGCGACGCTCAGCGACAGCGAGGCCGCCCGTCAGGCCCGACCTGCAGTAACGGCAATCGATCTCGACCCGGTCGCAACAGGCAAGGAAGCGGTCCAGCTGCTGATCAAGGCCATCGAGGATGCCGCGGATGCAGAGTCGTTCCTCGTACCGACCAGGATGCACGTACGCGGTTCGACTGGGACGGCCTCGCCAGAAGCCGTGTCCGACTAACCCACCGGGGGCCGTAGGGGCGAGGCGTCCGCATCGTCGACACTGCGGTCAGCGAAGGGCTCGCCTGCTCGCGCGCTCGTACGCCATGAGCGGGTCGCCCAGAGCGTTCCACGGCCAGGGTGTCACGACACCCCGCAGGGTGGCGAAGACGCCATTGGCTTCGGCGGTGCGGTGCGCGGCGACGAGGGCGAAGGCGAGGACATTCAGATCCGCGAGGGCGGCGGCGTGGTGCAGGCGCGCCGGATCGCGTTGCCGGTCGAGGGAACGCTGGAGAGGTGAGGCTCCGGCCGGCTGGCGCCATTGGTCTTTGGCCAGGAGGGCGGACGGACCGCCTATGCCCAGATGCTTGACGTATTGGCGGGTGGCGGCGGTCAGTTCCAGGCCGATCGTGGGGGCGGTGGGCGGCATGCGTGCCTGGGCGGTCTCGATGAAGTCCATCATCTGCATGTGGCTGCCGCACTCCGCCGGTGACAGGTAGCCCAGCATCTGCAGGTAAGCCTGGCGGTGCCAGCGGTCGCGTCGCAGTACCTCGTTCCACGCCCAGAACACCTCTCGTTGAGAGCAGCGCAGGCGCCGGAGCACTCCAAGGATCACCACCCACGGGGTGGGGTCGTCCGGGTGATCGTCGGCAGCACGGTGGCAGGCGTCCAGGACTTCCTGCGCCCCGGGCATGCTGCCGCGGCGCGCGGCGCGCAGGCATTCCACCCATCCGTGCAGGGCGATGGCGTTGGCGTCGTGCGGATCGCGGGCCAGCCACGCTTCGGGCAGCTGGGAGGCCATCACGCACTGGGCGAGGACGGAGACTCGGTGTGCCTTTCTGTCCCAGTCACGGTGAGAGGCATCCAGCAACTGTGCCATCAGGCCCACTTGAACGTCGGTCATACCTGGCATCGGTGGCTGGCGAAGCGACTTGAGGACTTTGCCGAGCGGTTGATCATCAAGTTCGGGCATCAATCGGGCCTTGCGCTGGCGGGTGGTGAAGAGCGGCATCGTTTTGGTGTCTCGTGAGTGGGATCGGCGGCTTGACCGCGGGTAAAGACGAGTGCGGCAGTTAGACTCCGCTGACCAGCGGCAGGAGCCTGTCATGCACGCCAGGTGCGGCGGCATGACAGGCCCGGTTCAGCGGAGTCGGCTGAGGAGTTACTGCGGGATGGTTGCGGCGGTGTCAGGGCTCTCGGGGGAAACGGGAACTCCTGGGCGGGGGTTGCGCGCCAGGTAGAGGACGCCGGTGACGGTCAGAGCGAGGCCGATCAGAGGCACGGCCCATTCGAGGTACCAGGGGGCATCGGGGGCGAGAAGCTGAGGCCGGGGCCAGGCGATGTTGACGGTCTCGAAGCAGACCCACATCACAGCGACCACGTTGACGAGGAGCCCCCAGCCGCGGAGGTGGAAAGCGCCGCGGCTGGGATCCCAGCGTCCTCGCAGCCGGGCCCACAGGGCGGCTGCGGCGGCGAGGGTGAAGGACGCGTAGAAGCCACCGGATGTGAAGGCGATGAGAGTGCTGACGGCGGAGCCGTTGAGCCCGATGCACAGGATCACTGCGCCGATGAGGGTGGTGGTGAGTACTGCGTTGGCGGGGACCTGATTGGGAGCGACCTTCCGCAGATGACGCGACAGAGGCAGCGCCTGGTCGCGGCTCAGGGAGAACAGGATGCGGGTGGCAGTGGTCTGGATGGCAATGGCGCAGGCCAGGAAGGACGCCAGGATCACGGCTTGGAACGGCTTGCTGAGCCATGCGCCGAAGGAGTCGGTGACCAGCGGGGTGAGCGGGTCGACGTTGAAGACTTGAACCAGTCCCGTCAGGCCCTGTTGGGCCCGGATGACCGCTACGGCGTTCATCACGATGACCAGGCCCACGACGACGAGGGACATCAGCAGGGCGCGGGGCACGTGCCGGCGCGGGTCCCTGACCTCCTCCGAGACTGCGGAGCAGGCGTCGAAGCCGACGAAGGCCCAGCCGGCGATTGCGACGGCGGCGAGGAACCCCTGGGTGGCGGAACCGTTCCAGTTGTGGCTCGCGCCGAGGTCGTGCAGGAACACCGACCAGTCGTTCTCGGTGAAGAACAGCAGGAGCAGCAGCCCGATGGCGATGCTGGCGATGAGTTCAGCGGCGATACCGACGTTGACGGAGTACTTCAGGGGGTTCTGGCCGAGCAGGTTGATGGCGCTGACCAGCAGCAGCACACCAAATCCCCACAGGAGCTGCTCGGTTGCGTCCGGGTGGTGGCCGAAGAGTGCGGCCATCCAGAAGCCGCCGAGGTAGCTGACGGAGGTGAAGGTGATGATCTGTGTCCAGGAGTAGATCCACCCGGAGAACCATCCGTAGCGGGGTCCGACCAGACGTCTGCTCCATTGGTAGATGCCGCCGCTGATCGGAAACTGTGAGGCGAGTTCGGCGAACACCAGGGCGAGGAGTATCTGGCCGCTCAGGGCGATCAGCAGGGCCCAGATCCAGGCGGGGCCGCTGGCGAACATGCCGGCCCCGACGATGGAGTACAGGCCCACGACCGGTGAGACGAACGCGAAGCCCAGGGCGAAGTTGGTCCAAAAGCCCAGCTCGCGTTTGAGCTGCTGCTCGTAGCCGAGGGCGGCGAGCTGGTCTTCGTCCGAGGGTTGGGGTGGTGCGATGTGCGTGGTGGGGCTCATGGCGTGCTCCCGTGGGTCGGCGGTTCAGCGTGGTGCTGCCTGCAGCTGCCCGCCGTACAGGTCGGGACGTAGCTGGTTGAGGTAGTCGGTCAGTTCACGGGGCTCGGCGTCGACGGTCACGCGGGACGAGGCCACGCATTCGTCGGCGCCCAGCTGGAGAAGGACGGAGCCGTCGGCGGCCACGATGCGAGAGTGGCCGGTGAACACGAACGGGACTTCCCATCCGGTGCGGTTCACGTAGAGGTGAGGCAGCCGGTTGTCCAGGGCCCTTGCGCGCGAGGCGAGCTGGTGGTCGGGCTCGTAGGGCTCCATGTTGGCCGCGACACTCACCAACAGCTGCGCGCCGTCGAGGGCAAGGGTCCGCGCCGGCTCGGGGAACTCGATGTCAAAGCAGATCATCGGCCCCACACGGATCCCGGCAAGCTCGACGACGGCGAGTCGGTCGCCGGCGGCGAAGTGGTCTCGTTCCCGGCCGAACAGATGGGTCTTGCGGTAGACGCCCGCCAGGCCCCCGTCGCTGTCGATGCAGGCCAGGGAGTTGGCGACCTTGTCACCGTGCATCTCGGCGAAGCCGACGATGATGGCGGTGCGCCAGTGACGTGCCAGCGTCCGCACCTGTCCGATCACGTCGCCGTGCGGGTCGAGGGCCAGCTCGTGGACGGCGTCAAGGTTGTAGCCGGTCAGGAACAGCTCGGGGAACACCATCAGTTCGGCCTGCGCATGCTCGCCGACTACCGCCTCAAGGCGTGCCAGGTTGGCGACGACATCGACCGGGTGAGGTGTGAGCTGGGCCAACACCACCCGCAGTTCCCGCGCAGGTCCGATGGGCGCGCTCACGTCAGTCCCAGGCCGTAGCTGGCGTCGGACAGCCGGTGCAGGCCGTCGGCGCGCACGTGGTAGTTGTCCTCGACCTTGAGCAGCACGAACTGGTCGCCGACCCACACGCCGGTCTCCGGCTCCAGAGAGATGACGCTGTTCTCCCGCAAGACGAAGTCCCGGTCGACAAGATGGGAACGGTAGATCGTCGGCAGTTCGCACGCCCGCAGGCCCACGCCGTGGCCCATGGCGTACGGGGTGCGCGGCAGTCCCTGACTCTCCAGGTAGGAGTTGACCGCCGCGTCGACCTCCGAGGCGCGCACGCCCGGCATCGCGGCCTCCTCTCCGATGTGGTGGGCCGTGATCAGAGTTCGGTAGGCGTCCGCGACGGCCTTCGGCGGCTCCCCCACGAAGCCGGTGCGGGCGATGTCGGAGGCGTAGCCGTGAGCGCCGTACAGGCCGATGTCGAAGAAGTACGCATCGCCCTCACGCAAGGTGGTTCCCTGGCCGAACCAGGTGCCGCTGCCGCGGCGGTGGTTACACAGCGAGTGCGACAGGAACTCCGCCCCGTCCCGCTGCGCGGAGGCCATGGCGGTCGCCAGCACGTCGAAGTCGGCCAGCCCCGGGGCGGCCGTGTTCAGGGCAGCTTCCGCGGCGCGGGCGTTGACCTTGCTCGCGGCATCGAGCAGCGCGATCTCAACCGCTGTCTTTTCGATCCGCATCTCATACAGCAGGTGCCCCACCGGAACGAAATCGGTGGTGGGCGAGGCAGCCCGCAGCCCGTCCAGGACCTGCGGGTCGATCAGCTCGTGACCCACCCGGCTCGCACCGGCAAGAGCCTGGGCCACGTGGGTGGTCCAGTAGACGGGGTGCCCGACGGCCGGCGCCCACGACGGGATGGGGTGGACCGCTCGGATCCACGGCAGATCAGCCTCGGGCTCCTTGACGTCCTCATCCACCCAGGGGACGAAGAGCTCGACGGCGCCATCGGCGTCGACCACGGCAGCGAACCAGTCGAACGCCTCCGCAATGATCTGCGTGCGGTAGTCGGACGCGTACCGAATGTGATCGAAACCGGTGAGAAGCAGGTGGCTCAGACCTTGCTCCCGCATGAACGTGGTCAGCCGCTCACGCCGCTCCACGCGGAGCCGGTCGAGGTCGATGTCAGGCCAGGTGTACACGGCATACCTCCTAGATTGCGCAGCAGAAGCGCTTCTGCAAACTGTGTGGCACATCTTTGGTGAAGCGCTTCTGCAAGTCAATACGTGAGGCACATCCGGCCATGGCGCTGGCTGCCCCAGAGCACAGCGAGCCCCTCCACCCGGCGACAAAGCAGTCCGGGATGTCAGGCCTGCGCTCTCGAAATCAACGGGACGCAGTGCCGGCCGCCGAGGGCTGGGCCAACATCAGGCGACGCCGGTGCGCCGCCGAGAACGTTTGACAAATCTGATTCCACAGAATGCGGGTCTGGCATGCCCTGTGGCTGGAGCGCATCGACCGCAAGATCGCAGCCCTGCAGCGGCGGCAGGCGGAAGAGGAACACGGCCGTCGCAGCCGGCCCGAGCCCCCGGACTGGATCGTCGAGATCGGCATCGGCGCCGACCGCACCCCCGTCCAGGTCCACGCCGGCGACTGCTACATGGCGGGCAAGCGGCGACGCGCGGTCAGCCGCGACGAAGCCCGCCGCCTCCTTGCCGCAGGCCTGGAAGCCTGCACCCACTGCGAGCCCGACACCCGGCTGCACATCCTCGACTTAGCCCAAGCCGCGACGACGGCACGCAATCCCTCCCGGAACGCAAGATCGAACAGCAGTGCCAACCGAGGCGTATTCTTCGACCGCGGTGGCGCAGGACCGTCACCCGGAACAGGACCCACACGATGACCACTCCCCCGCCCCGGATCACCGAGCCGGACCCGTCCGCGCTCATCTGCACGGGCGACCAGGTCGGCCCGTGCTGCGCATGCCATCGCAAGACCCACCGGTACGGCCGCGGCGGCAGCCCGCTGTGCAAGTGGTGCATGGCAGCGGCGAAGGAAAAGTGGGGCCCGAACGTGCGCATGGCCAGCGACCGTCCCTGACTCTCGCCGCGCCAGTCGGACACCCGGTCGGGTGAAGCCCTCCCGATCGAAGAACCGCCCGGGCCGCCGACGCGTGGTGCCGTGTGTGAAGCCGATCAACGAAGCACATGTGGCAGAGCCGGGGCTGGCCGTGGTCGAGGTCGCGGCCGCCGACGACGCAACCGCCTTCGCCGTCCAGCAGCTGCTCGCCGGACGGTGCGCGATCGCGCCGGCAGACCGTACGACGCGGGATCCCGGCGAGCCGGGCGTACGGCTGCGCTGCTTCCTGGACCTGCGCCAGGCACCCGGCTTGTAGCCGTCACACGCCTGGCGGGATGCCCGTGGCGTCGTAGGCTGAGGTTGCTCGGGGCAATTGCGGAGGTCAGTCATGCCCCGATCAATATGGTCAGGTGCCATCAGCTTCGGCTTGGTCACGGTGCCGATCAACGTGGTCAGCGCGACCGAGGACCACAGCATCCGATTCCACCAGTACCACCTCGAGGACATGGGCCGGGTCCGGGTGCGCAAGTACTGCGAGGTCGAGGACCGCGAAGTCGCGAACGCCGAGATCGGCAAGGGCTACCAGCTGACCAAGGAACAGGTCATCCCGATCACAGATGAGGAACTGCGCGAGATCCCCCTGCCCACCGCCAAAGCGATCGAGATCGAGGCCTTCGTACCGCTGGAGTCCATCGATCCGATCCGGATCGGCGAGGGCTACTATCTCCAGCCGTCCGGGCAAGTGGCGGCGAAGCCGTACCGGCTCCTGGTTCAGGCCCTGGGACGTTCATCCAAGGTCGCCATCGCCAAATTCGCCTGGTCCGGACGAGAGCGACTGGGCGTCCTGCGAGTCAAGGACGACGTGATCGTGTTGCACGCCATGCGGTGGCCGGACGAGATCCGCGACCCTGCCGAGCTGCTGCCGGAGCCCGTGGACGTGACTGAGGATGAGATCGACGGCGCACTGGCTCTTATGGACAGCATGGCCCGTGACGACCTGGAAGGCTCGGAGTTCCGCGACACCTACACCGACGCACTTGCGCAGATCATCGAGGCGAAGCGCGAGGACAGGCCCCTGCCGGAGGCGCCCGAGCCTGAGGCGGCCGGCGGCACGGTGCTCGATCTGATGGCCGCCCTCAACGAGTCCGTGGCCCAGGCGAAGGCCTCCCGCGGCGAGGGGCCGGCCGATGTGCACGAGCTGCCGAAGAAGAAGAGCGCGGCCAAGAAGACGACGGCGAAGAAGCAGCCGTCCAAGAAGTCGGCTGCGAAGAAGACCACGGCTAAGAAGACGTCGGGGCGCCGACCGCGGAGCGCCTGACTGCTCCCCGTCGGACTTGGTCTAACTGGCGATGCGGCGCGGCGGGGTGGCCTCGTTTGTCGGCGTCTGCCCGTCGGCCGGGGCTGGGTGGGTGTCCTTGATGGTCTGGCAGACCATTCCGACCGCGCTGAGGAAGACGACGAATCCGGTGAGGACGAGCGCGACCACGATGTTGCGGACGTCGGGTAGCCGGCCCGAGGCGTACGCCGTACCGAAGACGGTCATGGCCAGCATGGCCGTCCAGAAGCCCGGGGTGCGCAGACGCTGCCTGATGTGCAGGGGGAGGACCGGCAGAGGGATGTTGATCTTGCGGGTCCAGTTGGGTTTCGGGAGGGGCGTGACGTTGTCGTCGGCGCTGTCGGGGGACATGTGCTGTTCCTTTGTGCTGTGGGGGACAGACCCGGGGAGGGCGGGGCGCAACAGCCGGCACCGGCCCGGGGGAAGGCGGCTGGGTCGCGGTACCGGCGGAGGTTCAGGGGGCGGCCAGCGGAACGCGGCCAAGGTACTGCGCGAGATTTTTGGCATTGAACTCGTCTCGCCCGACGACGAGTCGGGGGATTCCGATATCGCTGGTCAGTGCGGTGGTGAGGAGGCTGGAGCACTGCCAGGGCTCGAGGATCGCGCCGTTCGGGGACAGCGTGCGTACGACGAAGTTGTGCGCGGCCGCGACGAGGACGACGGCGGCTTCCAGCACGTGCCCGGTGTAGTGCACGGCGAGTGGGACGTGGTGGCTGAGGAGAGCTTCAGCGATCGCTGAGGCGGTGTCGCCGACGAACTCGGGCCGACGGTAGAAGGTCTCCAGCAGAGTCTCGAAAGGGCGCAGTTCGCGGGGGAGGATGACGTGGCCGTGCGCGGGCGGGTGCCGGGTGTCGTCCTCGGTACGCAGGTTCCACTCCTCCTCGGGCAGGAGCAGACGGTAGGCGTCGGAGCAGTCCGCAGACAGCGCATGGCGCTCGGTGGCGACAGCCGCGGCGAGGGGTTCACCGGGAACCTTGGCCATGATGGACAGGGACGCCGCCCATGGGTTGCCGTGCGCAAGCAGGTCTTCGGGGGATCCGCAGACTGCCACGGAGAGGAACGGCTGCTCGCGGGTGAGGCATTCGCGGATCTGGGACAGGCGTGAGTCGGGGTCACCGTGCGGGCCGATGATCTCCAGCTCGGCGATGCGAGGGTCGTCGCGTTCCCAGAGGGTTCCGCGGATCCGCCGGGAGATGGTGCTGATCCCCTGATCTGTGGTGTCCCGCCAGAACTGGGTGTCGCGCGGGACGCCGGGGGCGGGGTGGGCGGACCGGGCGGGGATGCGGTCGTAGAGCAGCGCCAGCTCTTCGGAGGCGGTGCGCGGCTGCGGGAGGAGGTGGCGGGAGGCGTTGACGTCCACGTCGCGGTCGAGCTCGGTGCGGACGTCGTTGATCGCGCGGACGGCTTGTTCGGCCGCGGTCTGCGCTATGACCGTCGAGACCCTGGGCGCCGGTCGTACGCCGTCGCAGTCGGGGCCGCCCTGAGGCTTCACCTGTACCTCCCAGCTTCTGGGTGTTGCTGTCGATGAACTTTGTCGATGAGACTACACGTCGCTCCGACTACAAGAAGGAACGACATCGAAGGGTCTAAAGCTTCGTACTACACGTGTCGATACCTCCAGAGGGTCAGGCTGAGGGGTGTTGCCGGGTGGCCAACCGGTGATTTGGGTGCGCCAAACGGAGCTACCGGGCGCCGATTCGGACGCTTGACCCCCGTTTCTGCACTTGCCTGACCTCGTTTGTCCGTTGCGTACTCCGGGGAGTGACAGCGTCAGCGCTCTGAGTGGTGAGAGCGAAGTAACTACCTGGTAGGGGCACTACAGCACTACAAGACGACTAGTCTGGACCGTCGGAGTTTCGCTCCGCCCGGGCACCCTCCTGCCCGTGCGACTGCACGGGGCGCGCCGGAGTTTGACCAACCGGCGGCGCGCCCCTCGTCCTGAGAGAGGGATCCGTATGACAGCAGACCACGCTCGGAAGACGGCACGTCACGGAGACAAAGAGCGGCAGATCGTCGTCTCCGTACGGTTTCCGGAACCTCTGTTGCAGAAGGTCAATGCCTACGCAGCAGTTGTGGGGGAAAGCGCCAACGCGGTCATCCGCGAGGCCGTCGAAGCGCACATCAGCACCCAGGTGCACACTCCCGAGTTCCAGCAGCAGAGCCAGGAATACCTCCGCCGGGCCCAGGAGCAGGTCGCAGTCCTGGGCGGTGAGGACGCCCTCGTCTCCTCCGCCGCAAGCTGACCTTCCCAGGGGCCCTATCCGGATGCACGGGCCGCCTGCACCAGCCAGCGGCGCAGCTCCCGGCGCCGGTCGGACCGTCCCGGTGACGGCACGAGGGTGCGAGCCTCGTGGAATGTGTCGCCGAAGGTGGTCAGCAGCCGGTCAAGGCGGTGTGTGGTGGTTTCCAACGGCTGGGGCGCAGGAGCCGGGGCCGCCTGGCGTGCTTCCTCCCAATGCGGGCGGAAGAACGACGGCTCGCCGTCCAAGGCCCGGATGAGCGCGGCGACTTGCTCCCACGGCGCACACCCTTCGGAGTGCAGGATCCTGCGGACGCCGTCGGCGCTGACCAGGTGCCCGGTGGCAACCGCCAGGCTGTGCGGGGTCGGACAGGCAGCGCGCCGGTACAAGGTGCGCAGGGCCACGGCCAGCGACGTCCCGGTCTCCGCCTCACCTGCCGGAGGCCGGGGCCGCGGTCGGCGCGAGCGGGTTCCGTTGCGTGCCCGTTCGTCCTGCCAGACCTTGCGTACGGCTTCCGAGTCCGCCCCCAGGACCAGGGCTATCTTCTCGGTGAGTTCCCAGGTGGGGAACTTCTCGCCGCTGAGGACCCGGGAGAGGTAGCTGGCCGACACCTGGGTCCGCAGGCCCAGTTGGCGCAGCGGGATGCCACTGGCACTCTGCAGCCTCGACAACACGGGTGCGAGCTGGTTGGTGGCCCGCAGCGCCGGCGGAGCGGGCCGGCGGGCGGGAGCGGCGTCCTCGGCCTCCTCCTCCCCATCCGAGTCGACACCCAGCGCCAGCGCAGAAGCGCTCGCGGGGGCGTAGCGGCCCAGGCGGCGCTGAACGAGCCGTTCGTGATAGATGTGCCGGGCCGTTTCCGGGCTGATGCTCAGGATCTGCCCGAGCGCCTCCCATGGAATGCGCCGGCGACGGCCCATCAGTACCACTCCGGCAGTGACGGCCTCCAGACGCCGCTGCACCTTGACCGAGTACTCCAGGATCTCGGCTGCCGAGGCCTGGTGACTGTTCGACAGCAGCCGGACCAGGTGCCGTAGTTCCTCCTGGGTGTCATGAGCCAGCTCGAGCAGTTGGAGTTGCTCGGGCGACTGGTCGGGCAAAGGTGGTGAGCCCGCCTGCCCCGGCTCGCCGCCGCTGCGCTGGCGCTGCCGCTCGCGGTAGGCGGCCTGCCGGCAGGGCCGCCCGCAGTAGTCGGCCGGCCTGCCACGTTTCCCCTTGGGCGGAGACATCGGGTTGCGGCAGTACCGGCACTGGGGCGTGGGAACGCTGGTCAGCACGGATCATCCTCTTTTCCTGGAAATGCATTGGCCACAGCTGTGACCGGGGTGACGAATTGCGTCACAGCGGCGGTCATGTTCAGCCGTTTCGTCGGGAACCGAATCGCTGGGCGTGCGCCGGAGGAGGCGGGCGCAGGCACGGGCAGCGAGTTCAGGCCGCACGGCATTCAAGGATGAGGAAATTCCAAACCAGGCGCCAAGTATTGGGCATTCGAGCCGTCACAGCAGACCTGCCAAACAGCCGGGAGATCTCCTCCACGGCGTGCACGGCCGGCACGCCAGCACTTGCAGGAGGCGCATCGATGACGGAGCAGGAGATGTGAACCATTCGTTCGTGACGTTGGCTAATTTCGTCACGACTGTTAGTGTCAAAAGCTCGGAACAGCCTCCGACGTGGGGGTTTGAGCCGATCAGGGTCCGGGGACGACCTCACGGGACGCTCCTTGGATCTTGTATCTCGCGGAAGGCGTGGGCTTCGTCCATGGGGCCGCAATCCCCTCGGGGCCCACGCTCTCGTGACCCTAACCTCACGCAAAGTGCTCTGCCAACTACAGAACGCCGGGGCTTTTTGCTCCCATCTGGGTGGCATGTGCCGAATCGTAAACGGGCGTATCGCGTTAAAACGTGCTGCCCGGTCATCTATCAGAAATAGATTCTCCTGAAATTTCCTGTACGCGCCCGTAACAGGCACACCCTCTGCTACGGCACCCGAACGGCCAGGCACGTTGCCGGCGCCGTACGAAATACCGGCACGCATTTTCGTCGAATACGCGCCCGTACGCCGCGCTCCTGTGAGTGCGCTGGCCCGCAGTGCACCCGCGTATGAGACTGCTGTCATGACGCCGGAGAGTTCGCACGAACTTCGGACCATGACGCAGATCCACGCCGAGCTTGAGGAGTTGGCCCCGGACGCGCGGGTGCGGGCCCTGGCCTGGCTCCTGGTGGCCCTGAGAGTGGATGTGGTCGACGTCTACCAGGAGGCGAAGCGGCTGGGCCTGACCGGACAGCACGGCCTGGTCCGCGGACTGCCCGCTGACGAAGCCACCGGCTGAGCGTTGTCGCTCCACTGACCAGATCAGCCGCTCGCTGGCCAAGTGACGCTCAGCCATGCCAGCGTCATTTCTCGCGTCCGGCCAGCGAC